>CAZVZM010000003.1:0-65867 GCA_964630835.1 uncultured Halanaerobiaceae bacterium | reverse complement strand
CCCTCTATACGTTTGACATTTTGCAATAACTTTGCTCTATAATTATAGCCGGCCGATGAAAAAAAGCAAATTTATTGCTGTTCCGGAAATTTTCCGGAATATTAAATTTGTTATGTTGGCCCCTTTTAGATCAACTGCCAGACTACTTTTTTTGATCTGACAGACAAAAAATTATTATTTTAGGACTGGAGGTAATAATTTATGCTGAGAGAGGGTATTGAAGATGAGATTGCAAGCTGGATAAAAAAACAGGTAGAGGATCGCGGCAGCGATGGTGCTTTAATAGGTTTGAGCGGCGGCATTGATTCCGCCACCGTGGCAGCGCTGGCAAAAAATGGTCTGGGCGAGGAATGCCTGGGTGTGCTTCTACCAGCGGAAGGCACCACTGAAAAAGATAACGAATATGCCCGTATGGTGGCCGATACAGTGGGTATAGATACTGTTACACTTGATCTGACAGATTTAAATATGGAGGTTAAGGAGCTTTTTCACAGTCTTGACATAAAGCGGGTACAGCGCGAATGCTATCCGGAAACGGCTTTGAGGACAGATGAAGGTCCAAAAGAGATGAGCGAGAAGACAATGCAGCCCCGGCTGCGCATGATGGCTCTTTACTATATCGCCGAGTGTAAAAACTATGCTGTGCTGGGTGGGAGCAATAAGTCCGAGCTCCTCACCGGCTACTTTACCCGCTATGGTGACGGAGCTGCAGATCTCTGTCCCCTGTGGGATCTGCTCAAGACCGAGGTATGGGAGCTGGCTGAAAGGCTGGATGTGCCCGATGAGGTCATAAATCGACCTCCCACCGGCGGTCTGCAGTCCGATGGTGATAGAGTAAAGGATGCCGAAGAGGTAGGACTGGACTATGAAACTTTCGATGAAATATATGTTGCGCTGGAGGAAGGTGGCGATCTCTCACGTTTCGATATTGAGGATGTAAACAGGGCGGTTGAGCTTATGGCTGAGGCCAGCAATAATCTCGATATTCCCGGCTTTGAGAAGTAATTTAAAGAGGGTTGTAAAACCCTCTGTTTTTCCGGTAAAATTTCGGTGCCTCAGGCGGTTATCCCCGGCATTTTGGTCGGGTTGAGAAGGATACTTGCCCGGTTAAGCTTATCAGATCTTTACTGGGCTGGCTGAATGAAATTTTAGAATAAGGATCTCTTCCATAACCGTTGGTGAAATTTACGACACATTCCTTTAAAGCGATAGCTGCTCACCTCTTATTATAGGAAGCTATGAGGCGAAGTGATACTCGAAATTTTTCGAAGCTTAAGTCAGGTCCATGTCCGAAAACTAAACTGAAGCAGAGGAAAAATTTCATTGTGAGCGGAGCCTCATAACTTCCTCCAACAACTGATGTGGATAAGAACCCAGGATAAAAAATATGCCCCCGGCAGAGGCCGGGGGCTAAATGATGAATATTTTTCCTCTATTTTTTTTATCAAATGATCATGATGCGAGAAGTCATTTGAGTAACATTTGATCGTCTGAATGCCCATTTGCCAGAGGCTGCAATTTAGAAGCTCCTATGATATCGATTTTAGCAGTGCAGTGCCTGAACTGGATTTTTCTGGCATTTTTAATTTTTTCAGATGCCGGCAGTGCGGAAATAAAATGGAGATGAGATTTCCTGTGCAAGCGCTCCGACTTTTGGCATTTTTTTCATCCAGTCAATGACATCCTCACCCCGGGCAATGACCTCCATCTGCTCGAGTGGGCCGGAGAATTTCGGTGTGGAAGTAACGCCAAGGTGGATCAGCTTAAATTCTTCCCCTTCGTAGAGGGCGTAAACTGAGTAGGTCTCTGCGGGTATTGGCGGATCCTGCCAGCTCAGTGTTATACAGTCTGCCGGGCCCGGGTTTTGTGGCAGTTCTGATAGAGCTTCCAGTGAGGAGCTGATGGACTCTGATCCTGTGTGATTTATCATGCCCAGAAAAAACGAATAGGTGCAGGAACCGGAGGTGCCGCTGTAAGATAAATTGTCTATTGCAGGGGGAGATATTTTTATGGCCTCCCCACCCAGCACAAAACTGTACCTTCGAGCCGGTTTTAGTTCAGTGAGCTTTACCGGGATCTTCTCTCCGGTAAAATCACTTTTGCGCAGAAACAGAGAGGTGTGCAATTTTCCCCTCTCATCCAGACAGCTGAATGTGATGCTTTCCACCCCGACCGGCTTGAGCTTGAAACTGGCTGTCTCTGCGCCTATTTTTTCCACAGATAGCCCGTCGATAAAACCCGGAAGCTCTTTAGCCAGATCAGGATATTCTGCCTCCATTTTGGATTGGTTATCAGCCTCAAAAGGGCTGTAGCTCCATCTGGTTAAACCTGTAGTCACCGCTTTCACCGCTGCTCAAAACAGCCTGGCTTTTAAATCTGCTGCTGATTTCATCGCTTATATCCAGTGTTTCTGGAGTCTTTTCTCCTTCCCAGATAAAGCTGTTGATTTCGGTGCTTCCAAGCAGCTCGGCCTTCTCTTCAGCGCGGTCTATGAGATAGACCAAATATTCTTTTATATTGGGATCATCATCCCAGCTTATCTCCACAGGATTGTCTTTGTCTACTACATCAGGACCCGGCTCAAGCTTACCGGTTTTGTCCATGTCGATAAGCTTTGTGCCGTTGGAGAGAACGGCTGCCAGCATAAATTCATATTTCCCGTCTGTTCCTCCTCCGTCTGTCTCGACTGTAATCTCTCCGGGAACATTAACCTCCAGCTCGGGCTGTTCCAGTCGCAGTCTGTATTCACTTTCGGGATCGAGGTCGGTCAGAATAATGGAATACCTTCCTCCTTCGTCGATGTTAGCTTCATCGATTGCGGTGGTGTTTGTCAGAGCAGAGCCTTCCTCGCCCCAGCGAACCAGCATGGGGGCGTCCAGGCTGGCTGCGAAGCTCACCTTAACACTATCTTCTCCTGATGGTATGATTTCCACCTCACTTATAACATTGTAATCGAGTGTGCCGCCTGTCAGGGCTTTCATAACCCTGCCGATAAACATATTATAGCCGCTCATTGGTTTTCCGGCAGCTCTTTGCTTCCAGGCTTCCTTATCCTCCCCGCTCAATGTGCGATACATGTCTGTTGCGGCTGCGAAAAGAGATTTGATATATTTCTGACGGGAGGTGGGTTCGCCGCCGGGACGGGCATAGCGCCTGGCTATATTTATACCCTTCCACTGAGAAAATACCAGCGTGTCAGCAAACTTTCCGGAAGCATTGAGAGAAAAAAGCGGACCTGTAACTTTAGCCATCTGCTGTCATCTCCTTTGTTTTTTTATTTTCCGGCAAAGATTTTAGCAATTTCCTCTGCCGGAGGCAGTAGTGATTTTACGCTTTTAATTGGCCTTAAGCCTCCGTTGCCCGAGCATATCGGGCAGTCCTTTTTTTCTGCGCCGGCAAAATTTTTTGCTTCGACGATACCTTTTTGACGGCAGTTTTTGCAGCTGACGATAAATTTCATTTTTAATCACCTCTTTTTCTCCTCAGAAATCTGATTGCCTTTACCAGCAGTCTGATACCCGCTTTTAGAAGCTTTTTGTCTTCGGCAGATTTTTTTGCTGTCATCACCTCCCCTCCTCGATATCCCGGTGAGTTTGCTGCATTTTTTCGGCAAGCTCCAGCACACTTTTCAGGCTGTGACCCTCCCGATCTATGTCCTGCAGCTGGCCGTAATTCTGCATGGCCGTAAGCAGCGACAGAGAATCCACAGATTCTTTGAGGCTGCGGATAAGGGGCTCCAGCCTCACCAGGAGGTAAACTGCCATTACCATGGGAAAACCGTAGGTGCTGATCAGGACCAGAATGTCTTCCACAGTGCAGAACCTCCTTTTTATCAATTATTTTTGTTTCTGAAAAGAGCTTAACAGAAAAGGAGAAGGAAAAGTAAGGACAGTAAACTGCAGAAGCGCAGCTGCATAAAGAAAATTCTGAAAATTAAAGATTTTGCGCCCGGAGGAGAGCAGGGGAAGCTTATTTTTATGGCTTTTCCCAAAACCGTTGCTGTGAAAAAATAATATATATGGTGATAATTAAAGGTTTCGAAGTCCGAAACAGGTTCATCGCCTAAAAAATGCAGAGGGGCCCGGCATGATGCCGGACCCCTTAAATGCAAATCTCATGTATTGTGAAATCTCGAGTATTTTAAAGTGTTGAGCAACTCATTTTGAAACAGGCTGCTTTAAGACCAAAAGACTAATAGGTCGTTAATCTTCTTCTTCTTCAATTTCCATCTCCATGCCTTCCATTTCTGGCACTTCTAAATCCAGCTCGTCCATGACATCGTCGGTGATATTATCGGCCTCGAGATCTTCCTCGCCGGCGATCAAACCTTCTTGATCAAGAACTACATCATAACCCAGGTTTTCCGCTGCTCCCTCAATATCTTCGATTGCTTCATCCAGGGCCTGTTCAATGAGCTCCTCCTGCAGCATCTGCAGTTCCTGCTGCATTGCCTGCTGCTCGGCGGCTGCCTCTTCTTCGTCCATATCTTCCATATCTTCCATCATTCTCATCTGCTCCTGCTGTAATTCCTGCTGGGCTTCCTCCATGGCAGGATGGACCATAAGAATTTCATTCATGTCCACCAACCCTACATTCGCCTCTAAAGCCGCAGCCGAACCGCCGGCGGCTAAAGCCAGAACCAGCATTATTGCCAGAGCTGAAAAAATATTTCTCAACTTAATAAATTAGCCTCCTTATGGATGATAAATGTCTCATCTCGCATGGTAGTTGGAGTCTTTTAAAGATATCATCTTCAAGCTCCTGTTTTTCATAGATAATAAATCTGTTTTTCTCATGTCGCCGCGTTTTGCTCTTATTAGAGTGGCTACCTTGATTTAACTCAGGGTGAAATTAAAACTTATAGCTTCCGGACGGGCAATCTCCTGCACAGTTTCCACTTCATTTAAGCCGAAGTCATCTTCCATGTCATCCTCAAATTCTTCTTCCTCGGGCACGCCGCAGGCGGCTGCTCCTAAAACGACAAGAGAAAGAACGAGAACGAGAGCAAGAATTTTTGCTGATTTCATGGATTGCTGCCTCCTCATGTAAATAAGTATTGTTAAATGTCCAGCGAGTATTTTTTCACCTTCACTAAAACAAAGTATAAATGATAAATGTGATAAATGTGTATGAGAAAAATAAAAGTTATTGTATCTTTTGGGGCAGATTATGAGGTTTCGGGGAAATTTCGGGGGAGGGGCCCTGCTGGCGGTTTTTCTGCTGAGAATTGAATTAATGCAGGCAAATATGCAGCAATTAGCCGAAATGAACTGTTAATATTTATTGAGAACTTCCCGGGGCAGTTTAATTTTCACTCAGGATTTACTCTGAAGCACATTTGCCAGGGGAGATGAGATGTAACTGGATTATTAAAGATTGGGGCCTTCTCCAAAGTCGCTGTTACAAAAAACGCGAATTATGCTGAAAACAGGGAAAAATTCATGTGGACGGAAACTCATGGCTCCCAGAATTGAGAAATGATTGCACTGAGCGAAGTCTAAATTGCCCAACAAAATGGTCATGATCTATGGCAAGAAAAAGCAAAGATTGAGGCAAAAAGTGCAAAAAAGCTGCAGCAGCAGAGTAGTGACGGATCAAAAATTATGCAAAGGAGATGATGAACTTGAAGAGAGTTGTGGCAATTGATCCCGGACACGGGGGCAGCGATGCAGGAGCTGTATCGGAAGAAAAGAAAGAAAAACATCTCAATCTTAAGCTCGGTGCGGAGGTCTTCAATCAGCTATTAAACCTTGAGTATCGCCCGCTGCTTCTCAGAGGAGGAGATTATAATGTGACTTTATCCGAGCGGATAAATAGGGCAAAGATGAGAGGGGCGGAATGTTTTCTTTCAATTCATCACAACGGTTTTGCCGATTTTGGAGTGCGGGGCTGTGAGAGCTTCTACAATCCCGACAGCCAACGGGGAAAAAGGCTGGCTGAAGCTCTGCATAGAGAGATGCTGGGATATCTTCCCGGTCCCGATCGGGGAGTAAAAAGGGGGAAGCATCTCTATATATTGAGGCGAGCCGGGATGCCGGCGGTGCTTGTTGAGCCTCTTTTTATCACCAGCCCCAGAGATAGGAAGTTTGCAGATCGTCCGGACTATTTTTTCGAGCTCGGAGGCTGCCTGGTAAGAGGTCTGCACCGCTTTTTGCGCAGAAATTGATCGGGAGTGAAGCATATCAAACTGAAACTTTTCGAATGCCGCCGCCGACAGCTCTGTATGTTCGCCGGCAGGGATAGAGCGGGCTCAAACCTCTCCTTTCCAGAAGCGCATTAAATTTCTCAATATCGGCTTCATCCTCGCGAAATATGGCCCCCAGAATGCTGCCGCTGTGGGCTGCATTTATCCCGGCGAAGCCGCAGGAAAGAGCCAGATCGATTATCTCCTCCAGCGCGGGATATTCCAGCCTATCAGACCATCTTTTGGCGCTGAAGGTGGCTGCCCGTCCCAAAAGGCGAAGGCTGTCTTTTTCAATCGCCCTCTTTAAAAGCTCAAAACAGCCGTGCAGATCGGGAGGCTGCTGCCGAAAGCGGCGGCTGGACAGAGTGTTTATGCTTCCGGGCCGCCTGAGAGCCAAGACTTTAAAGCCTCCTGAAATGCCGCCCAGCCTCTGCCAGCTGCTGCCGTAATTTTGTTCGAAAATTGTGATCTCCGAAAAAATTGTGCTGTCCGTGGGCTCCAGCCGGGGAAGCAGCCGGGCCAGTTTTTCTGGAGAAGACCTCTCCCCCGCCAGCCGGTAAAGACCGGACGCGATCAGGGCCAGATCGGCGGTGCTGCTGCCCATTCCCGCCCCCAGGGGAATGCGTGAAATATGGACGGCACTTATTTCACCAGGGAGTCTCTTCTTTTTAATCTGCGAGCAGAGGCGATCGAAGAGCTGCGAAAACTTTGGCGGGGGAGAATGAAGTTTTAAAATATCACCGGGCCGCTTTGCTGCCCCGGGCAGGAGGCGATAATAATAAAGGGCAGGGCGGGAGGATATCTCTCCGCTTTTATAGGCAGATGATCTTATTTTATAAGAGGCATTGTTTTTTGCCGGTTTGCCCCGGCGGTTGAGGCGACCGGGGAAGAGAGCGAGGCGGTTAAAAAGGTCCACGGTGCAGGAGGCTAATCTCTCCCGCCCCCGGTATACTCCCTGACAGATTTCGCCGGCGCTGGCAGGCATGGCCAGAGTCAAACCTTTCGCACGCCACAGGTTTTTTTCTCCTGGCCATGCTTCCCGCCCTTTTTTGGGCATATTGGCAGAGCAGTTATCGAAATCGCGGTCAATATCATCCATGCTGATCATTCCTCGTTATCAAGCAATCTGGCAACTGTCTCTTTGAGCGCGTCGACAAGCATCTGGTTTTGATGACGATCTTTTACGGCCACCCGAAAATAGCGATGGTCCAGGCCGGAAAAGCTGGCCGCATCCCTGATGAGAAGCCCCTTTTTTGCCATCCTCTGCCTTAATATGCTGGCGGATCCGGACACGAGCCGGGCCAGTATGAAATTGGCCCGGGAGGAATAAATCTTAAGACCTGTTATAGATCCAAGACTATCCTCCAGAAAGGCTGCTTCCTTTCTGAGCCATTTTTTTGTTTTGATCTGGAAATCTTCCTGATCATAAATTTTGCGCCCCACACAGCAGGCTATGGAATTTACAGACCAGGGCGGCTGACATTTTTCGAGCTCAGTGATCAGCTCCTTGCGCGCAACGAGATAACCCAGCCTCAGTCCCGGCAGGGCATAAAACTTGGTGGCGGAGCGCAGGACAGCCAGATTTTTATGCTCGCCCATCCGGGAAATGAGCGATTTTTTCTCAGCGCAGGGCATAAAGTCGAGAAAGGATTCATCGCTTATGATTAAACTCTCCTCCCGGGGCAGAAGCTCATCCAGCTCTTTTTGGGAGAGGAGTTCTCCGGCTGGATTATTTGGGCGGCAGAGAAAAATGCCGTCCGCTTTTCTGAGCTTTTCGGCAGCAGTCCTCAGGGGCGGGATAAAATTTTCCGACTCTCTTCGCTCAACGGGTATAGGGAGGCCGTCGTTAATCTTCAGGACATGGGCGTATTCGGAAAAAGTGGGTATGGGTATAACGGCCTTTTTTCCCCGGAAGAGCCTGCCCAGGAGATAGATCAGCTCGGCTGCCCCATTGCCCGGCAGTATCTGCTCCGGCTTTACACCGTGCTTTTTTGCCAGAGCCTCTTTGAGTTTGCGGTATTCGCGATCGGGATAGCGAACAATATTATCCTCTGCGCCCTCCAGGCACTTTTTTACAGCTGCCGGCGGGCCCAGGGGATTTATATTGCTGCTAAAATCTATCAAATCCCTTTCAAAGCTGTATATGTCTCCGCCGTGTCTGACAGACATAATTATCCATCCTTTCCTGATACAACAATTGATATTACGGGCTGCTAATGGGGAAGAAAAGCGGCAAAGCGGAGAACGATGTAGCCCGAGACCAAAAGAAATATAATTTCGCTTACATAGATGAGCTTAATTGCCTGGATCAGCGAGGTGGGGCTGTTCTGCCTCAGTTTTTCGCCCAGATAGGGCTTTTCAACCAGCTCTCCAAAGTAATAATCTGGGCCGCCCAGCCTCACCCCCAGAGCGCCTGCCATGGCTGCCTCGGGGTAGCCGGCGTTGGGACTTTCGGTGCTTCTGGCATCCCTTTTTACAGTTCTCCAGCTTCTGCGGGCGCTGTAGCCGGGCAGGAGTGCAGCAAAAATGAGAACGGCGGCTGTAAGACGGGCCGGAATCCAGCAGGCCAGATCGTCGATGCGCGCGGAGGCCCAGCCCATATCCAGATATCCCTCCCGTCTGTAGCCCAGCATGGAATCGAGCGTATCTATGGCTTTAAATATGATCATTCCCGCAGGGCCAAAGAGGAGGCTGAAGAGAAGCGGAGCTATAACAGCATCATTTATATTTTCTGCCACAGTCTCCACCGCCGCCCTGCTCACATCCCGGGGGGACATATCATCAGCCCGGCGGGTAATGAGTCCGTCGACCTCGCTTCTGGCTCCTTCAAGATTATCATTCTCCAGCATGCGAACTATGCGGCGGCCGCAGAAGGCCAGAGATCCGGCGGCCAGACCGGAATAAAATATGTAAAGCGAAAAGAGGGCTGCCGGCAGAGGATGAAACCAGCGGAGGGCTGATAGCAGCACATAAACGAGCCCGCCGGAGACTGCGAGGGTCAAAATTGCAAGCAGCAGGCCGGAAGCCCGACCCTCTCCCGTTTTTTCTCTGCAGATTGCCTCCAGCCGCTCAATGAGGTTTCCAATGAGCTCCACCGGGTGGGTGAAAGGCTCCCGATCGGCCAAAAACCAGTCCAGAATAACTGCTGCTGTTATGAGTAAAAAACGTTCCAGCAGCAAATTCATGGCTATCACCTGCTTCTGCTGTCTTTCATTATCTCAAAAAGGGTATCCAGGTCCAGATTGTCTGCCAGCATATCGGCCAGTTTTTCGTACTGATCTTCCCTTCTATCTCTCTCTTTTTTTGTGCCGGGTTCATTTTCTGTCAATTTGGGGGATAAATCTTTATCATCCCGACCTTTGAGTCCGGTTATGCTATCCTCCTCCGGAAGATCAAAATCCAGATAGGGTAGCACTCCAAGCACCGGTATATTCAGCATGTTTTCAAGCTTAACTATGCCCGACTTTAGGATCTCTTCATTTCCCCTGAATTTATTGATGATAAGACCCTGGATAAGTTCTCTCTCGTGTGGGGGAAGGAGCCTTACAGTGCCAAAAAGGGAGGCAAATACGCCGCCCCGCTCTATATCGCCTGCCAGGATAACGGGCGCTGAGGCCATTCGGGCGATGCCCATATTGGCCAGGTCAACTTCCCCGTCGAGATTTATCTCGGCCGGGCTGCCCGCTCCCTCCATCACCACAGCATCAAATTTTTCGGAAAGCCTTTCAAAGCTTTCTCGCACAAGCGGTTTTAAATCTTCCTTTCTCTTCCGCAAATTCTCACCCGCTTTTATGCCCTGCGAACGCCCGCGCACTATGAGCTCAACCTCGCCCTTTCCGGCGGGCCTTAAAAGCACCGGGTTGATATCTGGCCCGGGTGTAATGCCGGCAGCTTCGGACTGAAGCAGCTGGGCTGTGCCCATGATAAGATTCTCCTCAGATAATCTGGTTTCACTGTATGTATGGGTGGTCATATTCTGTCCTTTAAAGGGGGCTGTCTTAAAGCCTTTTCGCCGGAACAGGCGGCAGAGGCCAGCGCTTATGGCAGTTTTGCCCACACCGGAGGCAGTCCCCTGAACCATGATTTTTGCCGTCATTTAAACTCCTCCCTATTACATATTACATAAAAGAAATTTTGCTGTCTTCTATCATATCACAGATATAGGCAGGTTTACAGTGAAACGCCGAATGAATCTGCCCGGCTGTTTTTAGGTCTCATTGCTTCAGGCTGAAATTCAGGCAGCAAATCTACAGGCCTGGACGAAAAATTAAAGGGGCGGAATAAAATTTATGGCATTTTATGACTGCCGATTATTATGCTGCTCATTTTCTCCTCGCAGCGGAGATGAGCACCTTTTCACTTTATTGGAGACGGTTTCCCGCCGCCGCTCGCTAATTTTAATGCTTTAATACAGCAGCAATTTCTCTTGTTTTGATGCACCTGATTTGATATTTTGTAAGTGGGTATATTTTATATTTTTATGAAAATTTAATCGCCGACAAATTTAGGTTTCACCTGTAATAATGAAAATTTTACCGATATAGGGCAGATATGCATTAAAGGGTTCTTATTGTTATTAGCTGATAGATATCGCAATAAGATCTCTATCATGGTATAAGATCTTCACCATGACATTTATGGCTGAAAGATATTAAACAAAGTGATACTGGAAATTTTTCAAGGCCTGAGTAAGGTCCAGAAGGTCCAGGGCCCAAACATTGTGTTCCCGGCTCAGGATTGTGCCGTGCTGACGTGAGCTCAGGGAAGTGCTCTCACGAAGGCAGCATTATTTTGGCCAACGGGCCTATTTAACAAGCAAACGCAAAGAATTAAAAATAAATGGGGGGTTAAAAAATGTCAGATAACGAATATCCGGCACCGCCTTACCGCATCAAGGCCGTGGAGATGATGAATAGGAAAAATCGGGAGGAGAGAAAGAGCGCCCTGGAGAGGGCGGGCTATAACACATTTTTGCTCGATTCGGAGGATGTCTATATCGACCTTCTCACCGACAGCGGCACATCGGCAATGAGCGACAATCAGTGGGCCGGGATGATGCAGGGAGATGAGGCCTACGCAGGCAGCGATAACTGGTACAATCTGGAGAATGCTGTTAAGGATCTCTACGGGTTTGAGTTTGTGGTGCCCACTCATCAGGGGCGGGGAGCGGAAAATCTCCTCTCCCAGATTATGATAAGCGAGGGAGATGTTGTGCCGGGCAACATGTATTTCACCACCACCAGAACCCACATCGAGCTCAATGGCGGAGAGTTTGTCGATGTCATTATAGATGAGGGGCATAAACCTCGCTCCGATCACCCCTTTAAGGGCAATGTCGATCTTGATAAATATGAAGAGCTTATCAGAGAGGTCGGAGAGAAAAATATTCCCTATATTAATGTGGGGGTTACCGTCAACATGGCGGGCGGTCAGCCCGTAAGCATGGAAAATTTAAAGAGGGTGAAAGACCTCTCCCAAAGCCATGATATAAAGGTAATATTTGATGCCACAAGATGCGTTGAAAATGCATATTTCATAAAGGAAAGAGAGGAAGGATACGGAGACAAATCGATCGCATCAATAATGCGTGAGATGATGAGCTATGCCGATGGCTGCACAATGAGCGGCAAAAAGGACTGCCTTGTCAATATTGGCGGTTTTCTGGCCGTAAATGATGAGGACATCTACACTAAGGCCACGCAGCTGGTGGTTGTCTACGAAGGAATGTCCACCTACGGAGGCATGGCCGGGCGCGATATGGAGGCTATGGCTCGCGGCATATATGAGGCTGCAGATTATGACTATGTTGATCACAGAGTTGGACAGGTGCAGTATCTGGGAGAGAAGTTAAGGGAAGCCGGAGTTCCCATCGTCACTCCTGTGGGGGGACATGCGGTATTTCTGGACGCCAGAGAATTTCTCCCACATTTAAGTCAGGATGAGCTGCCGGCTCAGACTCTGGCCGCTCACATATATCTTGAGGCGGGAGTGAGGACCATGGAAAGAGGAATAGTTTCCGCGGGTCGGGATGAGGACGGAAACCACATATATCCCGATCTGGAGACAGTGAGGATGACTATTCCCCGCAGAGTTTACACCCGCTCCCATCTGGATGCAGCAGCAGAAGGGGTCATTAATCTTTACAAAAGACGGGAGGAAATTCCCGGCCTGAAATTTGTCTACGAGCCGCCGGTATTGCGCTTCTTTACAGCCCGATTTGAGCTTCTGGGCTGAACTTACACTCCTTTTTGCAGCAGCAAGGCGAAATGACGCTGGAAATTTTTCGAAGCCGTGGCCGCCGGGTTCACACACCTCGCCAAAAATTGTATCCTCAGCTTAAGATATGCCGGGTTGAGGTGAGCTCGGGAAAATTTTTTGCGAAAAAAACTATTTTATGGGGCAGAGACTATACCGGGGTAGAGGAGAAATTTCATTGTGAGCGGAGGTTTTTATCTCCCGGGATCAGGCATTATGAAAGATGATTTTGACAATATTCAACAGCATGATGTGTAGAGAAACCATGAAAATACCAGGAGGTAAAAAAATGGATGAAGAACTGCGGGCGGAGCCCTTCAGGATAAAAGCTGTAGAGCCGATTAAGCTGCTGCCGCGGCCTCAGCGTGAGCAGGCCATTGAAGACGCCGGTTACAATCTTTTTAATCTAAGCTCCGAGGAGGTATACATTGATCTACTCACCGACAGCGGCACCGGAGCCATGAGCGACAATCAGTGGGCCGGGCTGATGCTGGGCGATGAGTCATATGCTGGCAGCAAAAATTATTTTCATCTTGAAAAGACGGTGCAGGACCTTTTCGGCTTTGATTACGCGGTGCCCACCCACCAGGGCCGGGGAGCTGAGGAAGTTCTCTTTCCCCTGCTGGCAGAGGAGGGGCAGTATGTAATTGGCAACATGCATTTTGACACCACCCGCGCTCATATCGAGCTGGCCGGGGCTAAGGCTGTAGATATATATACTGAAAACGCCCTAAGCACCGGAGAATATCATCCCTTTAAGGGAAATCTGGATATAGAGAAGACGGAGGAATTCATCCAGGAGGTGGGTGCAGAAAATGTAGCCTTTATCATAGTCACAGTTACCTGTAACAGCGCCGGCGGCCAGCCCGTATCCCTGAGCAATATAGAGAGGGCCCGGGAGGTCGCAGATAAATATGATCTTCCCCTGATTTTGGATGCCGCCCGTTTTGCCGAAAACGCCTATTTTATCAAACAGCGCGAGGATAATTACCGGGAGAGTTCAATTGAGCGTATAGTCAGGGAAATGTTCAGCCATGCCCGGGCTTTTACCATGAGCGCCAAGAAGGATGCCATTGCCAATATTGGCGGATTGATAGGAATAAAAAAAGATGAAGAACTTTACAGGCAGGTGCGCAATCGGGTGGTGCCCAGAGAGGGTTTTCCCACCTACGGAGGTCTGGCTGGCCGGGACATGGAGGCTGTAGCCCGCGGTTTAAAGGAGGTTATCGGCCTGGATTATCTCAAATACAGGATAGGTCAGGTGCAGTATCTGGGGAGAAGGCTTAAAGAGGCCGGCATTCCCATACAGTACCCCGTGGGCGGTCACGCAGTCTTTGTTAACGCCGGAGAGATCCTCCCCCACATTCCTCACTATCAATTTCCCGCCCAGTCCCTGGCCGTCCAGCTTTATCGCGAAGCGGGAGTGCGGGGAGTTGAGGTGGGATCCCTGCTTTTAGGTCGGGATCCGGAGACGGGCAAAAATCAAAAAGCTCCTCTGGAGCTTCTCCGCCTGACAATTCCCCGCCGGGTCTACACCGATAATCATCTTGATGTTGTGGCCCGGGGCATGATCAGGGCTGCGGAAAAGGCAGAGGAGCTAAAAGGCTTAAAATTTACCTATGAGCCGAAAGTTCTAAGACATTTTACCGCCAGATTTGAACCAGTTGAAAAATGAGAAAAGAAGATCCCATCCAAAATATATAAGCCATAGCTAATTAACTCTTTGTTGAAAGCAGGCTCAGGAAGTAAGCTTTTGCGAAAGGGGGCACTATTTTTTGGCTGAAGACTTAAATTTAAGCAGAGGAAAAAATTTATTGTGAAAGCAGCCCCTTAGCTTCCAGGGACAGGGCGGATAGTTGTCCTGAATGCAGGTGAACTTAACAAAGATTAAAAAGCTACTTTTCGATACCGGTGCGGGCGGGAACATCTCTGTCAAAGTAATGTTTGATCTTGTTCATGTCGGTGGCTAAATCGGCGGCCTCCTCAAGCTCTTCGTAACGGGGGCGACCTGTTACCACGACCTCCACCCCGGGGGCCCGGCTATCAATTGCTCTGAGCAGCTCCTCAGCGGTGAAAAGCTCGTAATGCAGAGCTATTGTGGCCTCATCCAGCACCACCAGCTCGTGATCGCCGGCCTTAAGGATTTCGCCGGCCTCCTCAAGACCCTCCCGGGCCAGGCGGATATCCTCTTCCTCAGGTTCTCCCCGGATAAAACAGCGACGGCCGTACTGTTTAAGCTCTATATTTTCAAGGTTTTCAATTATATTGAGCTCGCTGTAACGTTTGCCTTTGACAAATTGAGCAAAGAACACCCTTTTTCCCGCTCCCAGTGCCCTGAGGCTTAAACCCAGAGCGGCGGTGGTTTTGCCCTTGCCGGTACCGGTATAGAGATGAAACATGCCTGGCTTTGTTTCGGCGGCGGAGCTGTCTTCGATATTGGTTTTTCCGGTCTTTTCATCTTCTGCGCACAATTTTATCATCTCCCCTCCCATATTTCCGGAGGGAGCGCAAAAATTCCTGCCTGCAACATCGTTTTTTCCGGCAGGAGTTTTCTGCCCTGATATGGCGGGGTAGACTATTTCCATTTTTAGCCCGCGGGGATCTACCTCTCGGACGGCCTCTTCCTGAGGGAGAGAAATCAGGTTATGCTCGCACCGGCGGGCGGCGACCAGGAGAGCAATGGCATCGCATATATCATCTTTTTTTAGGCTGCCTCCATGCTTTTCCCGGGCTTCAGCTATAAGCTGTCGGGCTTCGGGTATGAAGTTTTCCAGCAGGGCGATTCTTTCATCTAAGCCTGCGGTTTCCTTTTTGCTGTGCTGTATTTCTTTGCCTCCGTTTAAGGCCCAAAATACAACCTCCGGGTGGGATTCTCGCATGATTGACTTTGCCTCCGGCGTTTTTGTTAAAAATTGATCCACTTCGGCAACTTTATCAGCTATGCCCCAGGATTGTTTGCTTAAGCCTTTGCCGCCGCAATACTTTTTATTGATGCGGTTGGCTTCCTCCCAGCTTTCAGCTTTAAGTGCCTGCCTGCAGGGAACGGGAAAAACGCTGGATTTAAAACGATCCAGCAGGGCTCGGGCCTCCTTATCGCAGCGCCTCTCCTCGGGGCCTTTTTCTTTCAGGCCGATGGGAATATCGATCAAAATCAGGCGGACATCGTCGAGCTCCCGCCACAGTTCCTCAATATTTTCATAAAGCTTTATGAAAAATTTCCCCTTGCCTTTAATCTCTGGATTTTCCCCGGCCGCCACCCAGCCGGCTCTGCAGCCATCCAGGCCAAGATAGGGCATTCAGATACACCTCCATTAAATTTTGGTTTCTTCTCCATATATCATTATATTTCTTTTTGTGTTACGATTCAAAAAACCTGTTTTTTAAATTTGTGATTTTCAGGGATTAATTTAGATATTAAGCCTCCTCAAAAAAAGGATTTTGGAGAGGGATCAATAATAAATGGTATAACAATAAATTGAATGAAATAGGCGCAATAAGAAAGAGCACAAAATTTTTATAGGCCGGCATAAAGTAAATTATCCTCCGGGCCTTAAATTTTTCCGGTTCAGGAAGGCGGAATGAGCGCGGGATTTCTGGAAGAGCTTTGCGAAGGATTACACAATATATTTAAGCCTGTTTCGAGCATCTATTTTTCTCTCAAATTTTCTCAGACTTGATAAGATATTTTCAGAAAGGGGATGGTCATAATTTTCAAAAGCAGCGAGGGAGTTGAAACTGAAGGTTTTAGCCTTTCCATTAAACTTCTCATCATATTTTTGCTTTTAGCTCTAATACCTGCTGCCATTATGGCTTTGCTGGGATTATTTCAGGGGAGCGACGGTTTAGAGGGTGCTACATGGGAAAATTTAGAAGCCATCAGAGATGCCCGCGCGGTGCAGGTGGAGATGCACTTAGAGCATCTCGCTCTGGAGGCGAGCAATATTGCCGGGCTCGGTCTGGCGCAGGAAAGCCTGGCAGACTTTTCCAGGGCCCTTGTTTTGGAGGGCATGGAGGATGGATTTGACAGCGCCCGCTATGCCCGGGCGGAGGGCGAATATGCTGAAGAATATGAGGAAATCATGGAACAGAGAGGTTTTGGAGATATACTGCTGGCTAACTACGACGGTGATGTGGTCTTTTCCGTGCAGGAGCGCGACGATCTGGGAACAAATCTGGAGGATGGGGAGTTTGCTCAAACCCATCTCGGTCAGGCTTTTGAAATGGGGCGAGAGGAAATTTATCTCACTGACTTTCAGCGCTATGAGCTGCACGGCGAGCCCTCATCCTTCATATCTGCACCCGTAGAAGATGATGGCGAACTTGTGGGTGTCTTATTATTGGAGGTACATATTGACGAGATCAACGATATTATGCTGCGCGAGGAAGGCCTGGGAGAGACCGGTGAAACCTACCTCGTAGGACCGGACGGAATTATGAGAACCGACTCCCGTTTTCTGGATGAGAGCGCCATTCTGGAAAGGGAGATAAATATGGAGGCTGCACAGCTGGCCCTGGATGGCGAACAGGGAGAGATGCTGGAACATGACTATCGGGGCGAGGAGGTGCTCGCCTCCTATCAGCCTCTGGATGTGCTGGGGCTAGATTGGGCGATCATTGCCACCATGGAGGAAAGTGAGGCTTTTGCCGCCATAGATAATCTCCGTAATAATACGCTTCTGGCAGGCCTGGCCATCGCAGTTGTGGTTATTATTGCAGCAATTTTCTTTGCCCGCAGCCTGGTTAATCCTCTGGTGCAGGCAGCAGGTTTTGCAGATGAAATCGCCGGCGGAAATCTGAAGGTTAAGGAGCTTAAGATCGATGAAAGAGATGAGAGAGGAGTTTTAGCTGAGGCTTTAAACTCCATGCGCTCATCTCTTACCGGGACGGTTTCGGGTTTAAGCGAAGTTTCCGACAATCTAAGCGCCCGCAGCCAGGAGCTTTCCGCTACCAGCGAAGAGATGTCCGCGTCCGCTCAGGAAGTAAGCAGCGCCATCGAAGATGTTGCAGCGGGAGCGGAGGAGCAGACAGCTCAGATCGAGGATACAGAAAGCAGCATGGATGAGCTGAGCGGACAGATTGAGGGAGTTGCCGATAAAGCGGACAGCATGGAGGAACAGGCGGAAACAGCCCGGGAAGAGCTTTCCCGGGGGGGAAAATCTGTGAAGGCCTCCACCGAACAGATAAAGAGAGTGAGCGAAAAACAGCAGCAGGTTGCCGATGATATTGACGAGCTGGGAGAGCTTTCCGGCGAGATTGATGAAATTGTAGATATGATCCACGATATTTCCGAGCAGACAAACCTGCTCGCTCTAAATGCTGCCATAGAAGCGGCAAGGGCAGGAGAAGCGGGCCAGGGCTTCAGTGTAGTCGCCGAGGAGATAAGGCAGTTAGCAGAGGAATCCTCCCAGGCCACCGAGGAAATAGCTGATCTCATAGGAGAAATACAGGGGCGCGTGGACAGCACAGTTGATCGAGTGGAGGAATCCACAGATATGGTGGATAGGAGCGTTTCCGCCATTGAGAAAACCGAGGACGTCTTCGCGGAAATTGAAGGGGCTGTAGATGAATTGACGCGGCTCATTGAAGAAGTCGTTGCAAGCACAGAGCGGATGGCTTCCAGAAGCAGTCAGGTGAAAGCCTCGATGCAGGAGGTTGCAGATGTGAGTGAGCGGCTTTCCGCCAATTCTGAAGAGGTGGCTGCCTCCAGTCAGCAGCAGTCAGCGTCCACTCAGGATGTGGTCGAGGCTGCCGATCATCTCTCCGAGCTCGCCCGTGATCTGGCCAGCCGCACTGATGAATTTAACATCTAAAAATTTGTGTTCTCAACTTAAAATGTGTGAGTCTGCGCGAAAATTATGGGAGAGTTTTTTGAGCAAAGGACACTGTTCACGACCGGAAATCTTCCAATCAAGGCCCGGAGCAAATCCATGGCTCAAAAAATCTAATTTATTATAATGCAAAAACGCCGGGGGGTTGCTGCCCCGGCGTTTTCTTTATACCGCTATACTTCTTAGGATTTTTCTCACAATTTAACCTAATTTATCTTAAGTCGCCAAAGAAAACTCCATCCAAACAACTGTATTAGGTGGAGATGAATTTGGCGGATATTTGTAGGTTAAATACCTCCCACTATCTAAAATACTGTGATATACTAACAATAGTGCAAGGTTAAAAAATAGGGTTCTTCTCCAAATCAGTTGTTGCATTTTGTTTGAGAACACTTACAATCAGGATATTATCCCACTTTTATAGATCTCATTCATGATTGCACTGCGAAAAGTCCGTATACTGGCTATTTGATTGGTAGATTGTATGATATGGCGGTGATTATAATTTTGAAATCATAATTATATCAACTTTATTCAGTGCAACTATTCATGGAAGCTATAAGGCTCCGCTCACATGAAATTTTTCCTCTACTTTAGTTTAGTTTTCGGCCAAAAAATAGTGCTTCCTTCACGAGAGCTCCTCCATGAGCTCACGCTCAGCCCGGCACATCCTGAGCCGGGGACACGATTTTTTGGCCATGGACCTGATCCGGGGTTCGAAAAATTTCGAATATCACTTCGCCTTATAGCTTCCTGTAATAAGAAGTGAACAGCTATAATTTTACAGACATTTAAGGTTGTTCTATGACCCTGTAGGGATATGGGAAAATGCTGGATTTAAAACGATCCAGCAGGGCTCTGGCCTCCTTATCGCAGCGCCTTTCTTTGGGGCCTTTTTCTTTCAGGCCCATGGGAATATCGATCAAAATCAGATGGGCATCGCCCTGTTCCTGCCAGAGCTCTTCTTTGCTCTCATAAAGCTTTATGAAAACCCTGTCTTTTCCATTCAGTTCTGAATTTTTCCCGGCCGCCACCCAGCCGGCTCTGCAGCCATCCAGAACCAGAGATGTCATGGCTTTTTCTCCTTTTTCTCGAGAGCTTCACCCACAGTATCCTCAATAAAATCCTCCTCCGCCTGGTAGGGCAGGGTGACGTGGCCTAAGCCGGCTTTCTTTTCCTGCCAGCCCAGCATGGTTTCTATGGCGTTTTCGTTGCGGGCCCAGGCCCGCCTGGCTACACCTCCGTGCACATCCCAGTCCACGGAGGATTTGATAATTTCATCCACCCGGCGGCTGCCGTCGAGCACCAGTCCAAAGCCGCTGTTAAAACATTTGCCTATACCGACACCGCCTCCATTGCTCTGCACGGCTAAGGTCATGCCCCGGGCGGCATTGCCGGCAAAGCACTGTATCGACATCTCTCCCATAATATTGCTGCCGTCCCTGATGTTGGCGGTTTCCCGGAAGGGAGAATCGGTGCCGCCGGTATCGTGATGATCGCGGCCTAACATGACGGGGCCTATCTCCCCCCGGCGCACCATCTCATTAAATTTGAGCGCTATTTCAATGCGGCCGGGCCCATCGGTATAGAGAATTCTGGCCTGGGAGCCTACCACCAGGTCGTTTTCCTCTGCATCCTTTATCCAGTGATAATTATCGTAGTCCTGGGCTCTGCGCTCGGGATCTATGCACTTTTGAGCGGCCCGGTCGGTTTTGCGCAGATCCTCTTTATCGTTGCTCAGACAGACCCAGCGGAAGGGGCCATAGCCATAATCAAAGCAGATAGGACCAACTATATCTTCCACGTAAGAGGGAAATTTAAAGCCTTTGTCGGGATTTTCCGGATCGATGGCTATCTCCTTAATCCCGGCGTCGTAAACAGCCTTAAGGAAACTGTTGCCATAATCAAAAAAGTAGGCGCCGCGGTCAACTATTTCCTTCATAAATTCGTAGTGTTTGCGCAGAGATTTGTCCACTTCCCGGCGAAATTTTTCCGGATTTTCTGCCAGCAGCTTTCGCGCCTCCTCGAAACTGTGTCCCGCGGGGATATAGCCGCCAGAGTAGGCTTCATGGCATGATGTCTGATCGGAGAGAAGGTCCACATCTATATTCTCATCCACGATGTATTTTAAGAGGTCGACGACGTTGCCGTAATAGCCTATGGAGACGGCCTCGCCCTTACTTTTATACTCGTCCACCCAGCGGAATATTTCATCCAGATCGTCGGAGACTTTGCTCAGCCAGTTCTGTTCGAGCCTGGTTTCAATGCGGGATCTATCGACTTCGGCGATAACTCCCACGCCGCCGGCGATCTCCACCGCCTTTGCCTGGGCTCCGCTCATGCCTCCTAAACCGGAGGTGACGTAAAGCTGGCCGCTCAAATCGTCATCGTAATCATTGCCCAAAAATTTGCGGCCTGCATTCAAAATGGTAGTGTAGGTGCCGTGCACTATGCCCTGGGGGCCTATATACATCCAGCCCCCCGCCGTCATCTGACCGTAGTTGGCCACACCGAGAGCGGCCGCTTTGTTGAAATGCTCGGGATCGTCAAACATCCCCACCATAAGAGCATTTGTGGTTATGGCCCTGGGAGCTTCCGGTTTGGAGGGAAAAAGCCCCAGAGGATGCCCTGAGTGCACCACCAGCGTCTGATCCTTCGTCATCTTCTGCAGATATTTTTTAATGAGCCTGTACTGCATCCAATTCTGACAGACCTGGCCCGTCTCCCCGTAGGTAACGAGCTCGTAGGGGTAAAGGGCCACATCGAAATCTAAGTTGTTATCGATCATAAACTGTAAGGCCCTGCCCTCTAAAGTGTTGCCCTCGTATTCATCGACAGGCTTAGCTTTAATATTTCCCTCCGGCCTGTAGCGGTAGCCGTATATCCTGCCCCGCTCCAAAAGCTCCTCCATAAACTCTGGAGCAAGCTTATCGTGCAGCTCCGGGGGTATATAGCGGAGGGCATTCTTTAAGGCAAGCTCCATCTCATCCCGGGATAGGTTGAGATCCCTCTTTGGCGCCCGGCGAATGTCATCCCTGAAATCTGTCGGCTCGGGAAGCTCAGCCGGGAGCTTAATCCTCATAGCCTCGTCAACCTTTAAGTTGATAGCCTCAATGTTTTCCTTCCAGTTTTCTCCGCTGCTGAAGTCAGCGCTCATGCAGCTCCCTCCTGTATAGTTTTTTCACCCCGCAACGAAATGGGGAAAAAGACATTTTAGCCGATTTCAATAAATGATTTTTCTCCAAAGCAGTTGCTTTTAAAAATGCTAAATATGCTGGAAAGTCGTAGCTGCTTAACATTTTTTAGTAAAGTTATAAATTTTGCCCGCCGTGACTAATTTTCCTGCACAACCCGGCCATCTTTGATGACTCTATCCACAATATTGGTGCCGATGCGATAGGGAAGATGTCGATAGGAGGGCGCTTTAAGTATGAGTAGATCGGCCCGCTTACCGGGCTCTATTGACCCTCTATCTTCGGCTCTATCCAGGGCAGCAGCTGCATTCAGGGTAGCGCCGGTCAGGGCTTCGGCCGGTGTTAGATCCATATACAGGCAGGCGCTGGCAATAAGAAGGGGAAGGGATTGAGTTGGCGAGCTGCCGGGATTGAAATCCGTGGCTAGAGCGACGGGCACCTCTTTATTTATAAGGCGGCGGGCGGGGGCGTAATCCTCGCGCAGGCTGAAAGCTGTAAGAGGTAGAAGCACGGCAGTGACATCCCTTTTAGCCATGGCGTCTATTCCCTCTTCGGTGACTTTTAGCAGATGTTCGGCCGAGACGGCCTCAATCTCTGCCGCGAGCTCAGCTCCGCCCAGAGATGTCATCTCATCGGCATGAATTTTTGGCTTTAATCCCCGGCGCCTTCCGGCCTTAAGTATGCGCCTGCTTTCCTCTAAAGAAAAGGCGCCTTCCTCGCAAAAAACATCGCAAAATTCGGCTAAATTTCTTTCGCTGACCTCCGGCAGCACCTTCTCGATGAGAAAATCGATAAATTCTTTTGATCGCCTGCCCTCCTTTTCATATTTAGGAGGGAGGGCGTGCGCGCCCATAAAGGTGGCGACTATATCCACGGGATGATCTCTGTTTAAAGCCTGCATAACCTCAAGCTGGAAGAGTTCCGTCTCTTTATCAAGACCATAGCCGCTTTTTCCCTCCACAGTGGTAACTCCCATGCCGAGCATATCATCAAGACGCTTTAAAGCCAGCTCATAAAGCCTGCGGGGAGAGGCAGTCCGTGTTGATTTAACGGTATTTACAATCCCGCCGCCACGACTCATTATCTCCTGATAGGAAATGCCCTCAAGGCGCCAGGCAAATTCATCGGCTCTGTCGCCGGCGAAAACAAAGTGGGTGTGGGGATCTATAAAGCCGGGAACGACGGCGCCGCCCTCCGCGTCGATGAGCGGGCATGTAAGCTTTTGCACATCAGGCATGACCTGATCCGCCGGACCCGCCCGAACTATGCGACCGCCGCTTATGACAACTGCGGCGTCATCCACCTTTTTTAAGTTATCCATCTCTTTGCCCCGGCGGGCGGTGGTTCCAGCGGGGGTGGCCAGCTCCCCAATGCCTGTTATGACAAGATCTCCGCCCTGTTCTTTTAAATCAGTCATCTAAAGCTCCTCCAGAAGACGATTTTCCAGGATCTGATCGGAGGAGAAATCCTCCAGACCGAGATAGTATTCGGCGGTATCAAAAAGGGCCTGGGCGGGCAAAAGCCCGATAAGTTCGCTGCCGGCAATCTCCACCCCGTATCTCTCTGCTTCAAACTTTATCATCTCAAAACTCTGATAGAGGGCAGTTTTCGTGTAATCTGTCATGTTCATGGAGACCTGAACCATATTTTTTTCCTCCAGCTCGAGGCCTATAGCTTTGCAAAACCGAAGACCGCCGCTGGAATGTCTGACCTGTCTGGCAATCTCACTGGCTATTTCCAGATCATCAGTTTTTAAATTGACGTTAAATGCGACAAGCGGCATGCGCGCCCCCACAACCGTGGCGCCGGCTGTTGCGTGAAGCTTTTGCGGTCCATAATCTGGCTCCCACTCCGGTTTATTGATTTTATCCTTAAAGCCTTCGTATTCTCCGCGCCTTATATCCTCCAAATTTTTTCGTCCTGGGGCTGTGGCAGCCTCCTCGTAGAGATAGATAGGAAGCTCAAACTCCTCCGCCGCCGCCGCAGCCAGCTCTTTTGCCGTTTCGACACAATCGTCCATCTCTACATTCCGAACCGGTGTAAAGGGAACTACGTCCACCGCTCCCATCCTGGGATGTCCGCCGGAGTGCTCTTCCATGTCTATGACTTCGATGGCGGCATCCATGGCTTTGAGCATGGCCTTTTTGAGAGCGTTGGGTGAACCTATCATAGTTACAACCAGGCGATTGTGGTCTTCGTCGGGGGCAGAGTCCAGGACTAAAACTCCCTCTGTTTCCCACAGGGGAGAGAGGATTTTTTCTATCTTCTCTTCATCGCGCCCCTCGCTGAAATTGGGCACACATTCCATGATTTTTTCCACTACCATTCCCTCCCCAAAATTTCTATCTTATCCTCGGTCAGGTTGATCACATCATTCTCAATTCGGGCCGCTTTCTGCTTCAGGCGATAGGCTTTGCCGCCTACCTTCTCCACAAATTTTTCATCCTCTATGGACTCCAGATTTATCATCACATTGTAAAAGGCTGTATCGGCTGCTGCCCGGGCGGATATGGCTCCGGCCGCCGCATCGGTGATAGCATTATCGTTACCCTTTTTTGCTATCTCGACGGCCTGTTCGGCCACCTCAAGCGTGAGCTCTAAAAGCTCCAGCGGAGTTGAGGCTGCTTCCTGCAGGGCTTTTTGGATAGCATTTTGTCGTTTTTTTCTCTCCTCCTCACTGCTCTGCGGCATGCGGAATGCTTCCATCACCTGGTTAAAGCTTTCAGCATCTTCATCGATAAATTCCAGAGCGCGCTTGAGCCTTCCCTGGAGAAGATCCTCCAGGCTTTCCAGGTCCGGGCTATTTTTGGTGACTCTGATCACCATAAGAAGAAGGGAGGCCGCCAGGGCCCCATTGACTGCAGCGGAGCTGCCTCCGCCTGGGGTGGGCTGTTTGGACGCCAGCTCCCCTGTAAAATCTTTCAAACTGTAATCGAGATAATCCATAAAATCACTCCTTTCAGATGTTTTGGCCAGAAAAAAACAGTAAGAGGACCTGCTGTTAAAATTTTAATATATTATGACGATTTACTCAAATGTTAAGCATTAGTGAATTAAAGGGTGAGAAGCTTGAAGGCATTACTTGAAGGCATTATAAGTATGGCTCAAACCTCACCTCATTGCAGGAAAGAAAAATATATCATAATATAAAAAGGAGGGGGGCTATATTCGCGAAGGCTCCTATTAAACTTGCGATCTGAGCGATCTGAACTTGCGATCAACCGGTCAACCCGGCACATCCTGAGCCGGCTGCGCAATTGTTATAAGCAGGGAAGCTCACCCAAAAATCACAGCAGTGTCAGGAGATCTTTTGACACTACGAAAATCATCAAGGAGGAATTAATATGAATGCTGAAGAGCTTTTAAGAGAGAGGCGCTCCGTCAGAGATTATCAGGACAGAGAGGTCTCCGAAGAGTTGCTGGAAAATATTGTAGATATAGGAAGGCTGGCTCCCTCGGGCAACAATGTGCAGCCCTGGGAAATGGTAATAGTGACGGACCGTGAAAAATTAGACAGGCTGGCAGAGCTTAAGGGTCAAAAGCCAGGTTTTCCCGCCTGTATTGTGGTTTTTGTCCGCGAGGAGGGACTTTATGTGCGGGATGCCTCCGCACTCACAACTTATTTAAACCTGGCGGCGGAAGCGAAAGGGCTTGCTTCCTGCTGGGTGAATGTCTACGAAAAAGAGTACGAAGATGAAATTAAAAATATGCTCAATGCCCCCGATGAGTTGAAGCTGTTTTCCTATGTGACGGTTGGCTATCCCGCCGAGGAGCCCTGCCCCGACAAGAGAGAGCTTGAAGATGTTTTGCACCGGGAGAAGTTCTAAGATATCACTGAAAAACAGAGCTGGTTCTCATATCGTGAGATTATTGTATGGATGATTTTTTAAAAGTTCTTTTGAAGGCGCTTTTTCCTTGAGAATGTTTCAAGAAGACTCCAGCCTAATCAGAAACAGGATTAGGCTGGAGTAGTTGACCTTTTAGATGCGGCGAGAGTTTAAAATTTGTCAATAAAAGCGTTCACAAAATCTTCCACCTCATCCAGGGCGGCTTCTATGATTTTCTCGCCCATCTCCGGATCCGCCTTTCTGGCATCCCCTAAGGCGCCGTTACCGGTTATTTCGTGAAAATCGACGCCGATTTCAGCTTTACTCTCCATGTAATCCCGACAGAGATCCTTGATATCCCCGGGGGAAAGATTTTCCTCATCCACCTTTTCCGGGGCTAAATACATAACTTCTGAAACCTCATACTGGCAGGCGTGTCCGTAAGTCTGTGAAGCCACCAGTTCATCGATCTTTTCCTCAATCAAGTCGGAGTGTTTAAAGGAGGTTAGTCTTACGTCAATCTCCGCCCTTATTTCTTCTATGGCCACCTCGATGGGGGCGTCATTGCCGCCGTGGGCATTGAATATAATTATCTTTTCCAGACCGTGTTCGTAAAGAGAGGAAATAATATCGTGTAAAAGAAACTGCAGAGTGGAAGGCTCCAAACTGATAGTGCCTGGAAAAGCCATGTGATGCCGGGATACGCCAAAATTAACGGTGGGCGTAATGATAAGGGCTGGATGCATCCTTTCTGCCAGCAGGCGGGCAAACTTTTCCGCCCTGATGCTGTCAGCGCTCTCGGCCAGATGGGGGCCATGCTGTTCATGCGAACCAACCGGAATTAGGGCGGCCTCAACTTTCTTTAGAGCCTCTTCAACCTCGGGCCAGGTCATCTCTCTCATGATATAGCTTTCAGCGCTCATTTGTCATACCTCCTTTTGATTATTTTGATCCTGTTAAGTCTTATGGCTCTTCTCCCCATCAGTTGTATGATTTTTTTAAATCAATTACATTTAGGACATCTTTCCACATTTTATAGGACTTATTCATGGAAGCTATAAGTTTACTTTCACAATGAAATATTTCCTCATATGTCGAAAATTTCGCCAACCGTTTCGGAGAAGAGCCAGTCTTATAAAGTTTGACTCAACCTGCTCCTCAATGAAAATACGAGAGATTAAACTCAGATGTATCTGCTTAAGATGAGTACCGCCATTCCCACCGCCAGTCCGCTTAAAATCGTGTAGCCCAAACATTTTTTGAGAATGCCTCCCTCGTTTCCTTCAAATCCTACCACGGCAGTGCCCATAATAATTTTTGCAGGAGCAACGGCCGAGCCTAAAGATCCCCCAATGGACTGCAGTGCGCTTATCCTGTAGGGAGAATAATCCAGCAGCAGGGCGGAGTCCACCTGAAAGGCTCCAAAGAGGACATTGGAGCTGGTGTTACTCCCGGTTAAAAAGGCACCCAGAATACCTATTACGGGGGAGATAAGGGGGAAAAGAAAGCCGGCTGCTCCCGCCATTCCCCGGGCAAACATGCTGACCATGCCTGAATCGTTCATGAGAGAAGCTAAAATCATCAACAAAAATACCGTAAGTGCCGAGGAACCAGCCCTGCGGTAGCTTTCTACCATCACCGTCTTCACTTCTCCCGGATTGAGATGATCCCTGAACAGATAGAATATAAAACCGGCTCCGGAGGAGATTAAAAGAAAGAAAAAGGGATGGCTGAAGAGCCCGATAGGTGAAAAGTTTGGCTCGGGACTGACCTGAAAACCCAGACCGGTGGTAAAGCCGGGAAAGGAAAGGGCAAGCTCCCAGCCCGGCAAAATTTCTGCCACTGGAGGAAGCTGAGCAAGAAGGACGGAGATGATAAGCAAAACATAGGGGAAAAGCGCCTCCTGCAGAGTCATAACGCGACCCGGCATTTTGAGCTTTTCTCCTGTGCGCCCGAGCAAAATCAACAAAAACAGAATTGACCCGGAAAGGCCTGCCAGCAGAGATCCGATGTGGGGAAAATTAAAGCGAGCTGCGGCCAGCATCACTGCTCCCATGACAATAGAGATGGGGAATATATATTTCAGCTCTTTTTTCACGGCCTCCAGGCCTCCATAAACATGAACGGTAAAAATGCCGGTGGTAAAAATGGGCAGGATGAAAAGCAGGGCCATAGTTGTGCCCAGCCTTACTGCATCCAGCCCCGTTACGAGTTTTAGAGCATAAAATGAAGAACCCATAGAGCCAAAGCTTATAGCCCAGGAATGTCCAATCAGGACTGTGGTGAGGGCAATAAAAGGCTTATAGCCAACCCCCACAAGCATTGCTCCCACTATGGCTACCGGCACGCCGAAACCGGTGATACCCTGAATAAAAGAGGAAAAGGCCCAGCTCAAACCGAGAAGTTTTATAGTTTTGTCGCCTCCGAGATTGTTTATGTAGGCTTTAAGAGAATCAAAACCTCCGGCCTGATCCACAATTTTAAAAAGCACCACCGCTCCCACTATAATTAAAATCACGTAGAGGCTGAGCATAGCTCCTTTACCGGCGGATATGAAAAGCTGCCAGGGGGTGACCTGGAAAACAGAGGTGGCTAAAACTCCTGCAGTTATAAGACTCAAAGCTGCTGCCAGCCGGGATGATATTTCCAGATAAGAGATGAGAAATAGAAGCAGAGCTATTGGCAGGGCCGCCAGAGTCCAGAGAGTGAGGCTGAATTCCATATTTGCGACCTCCTGAGATGCATTCGAGTGAATAATATTCAGAGAAAAAATTATCATAAAATTTAGGAGGGCAGAATCCTTTTTTCGCGAACAGACAAAACCAGCTCCTGAGAGCTGGCAAAATAAGTCCCTTTAAATAACGCATGCTACGATATTTCCTGATGAACTTTTCCCGGTTTTTGGGGTTTTAAAGCAGCTCATCTCATTCTGTCCATTCTTCAAATGATGGAATCGGGCAAAAGCCGGGCATCGCTTCCCGGATTAATACCGTGCTCTTCCATAAATCCCTCCCGGGCCATAAGGACATAGCGGTAACGCTGTCGGTCAGTTGTGCTGTAGCGAACACCTGAACCCGGCTCGGCCTGCAAAACATCCACCAGTGTGCCCTCCTGTGTGAAAAAAGCAATGTCCAGAGGAGCTCTGACCCTCTCCATTGTATGACCGGCGATTGTATTGATGTCATATCTCAGCAGAAGGACATTATCTTCGATGGCTTGAGTGCCCGAACCCTTAAAGGCTGTGGTGCGGGCTTCGGATGTGGCGGCAAGGCGCACAGGCAGGGTTAAGCTCTCGCCGGCTTCGTTTATCACCGTAACGCTGGCTTCCGGCATGTTTGCTAAAACCCGTGTGACCCGGGCTTCGCTGCGAACTCTCACAGCATAAAATCCTCCGGCGACTAAAGCCAGGATGACAACGACCAGAAGGATTTTGCCGCGGAGATCAAAGCGGCGAGGATCGAGTTTTTTAAAATTGATCCTCATGATTGTTCACCTCCCCTCGCTTCGGAAGATGACAGCGATTATCACCTCCTCTTGCGGTATTGAGTTGATGTTACAGTATAAATCATAATATGGCATACTTTAATTATAACCGAAATATTATTATATGTCAATTATTTATAAACAAAATATTTTATATATAAAAGTATATTTGCGTTGATTTGATTAATCCGGGGAAGTGCCTCTTTTCATTATATCATAATACAGAAAATATAAAATAGATATTGAGGCTAAAATAAAACAGAAGATCCGGCAGACTCTTCGGAAAGAAGTCGGGGAGGAAATTTAAAAAAGATCGGCAATTATATAAAAAGATACAAAAAAACGAACTCTGTAAAGATCCGTGAAGGGGTGATTTAATTGCGCTGTCAGCGATGCCAAAAAAATGTGGGCGAAAATGATAATTTTTGCCGGCACTGCGGCCACAGGCTGGATATTTCCGGGGACGATTTTTCCCGGGCGGGCGAAAAAAGAGGTGTTTACAGCGAATACAGCGAAAATCCGGTGTTAAAAGTTGATCAGCCTATAAAAATTGAGCTGACCGGGAGGAATATAGATGAGGAAAATGATCGCTATGACAGCCGGATTGTGGATATGGATGAGGAAAAAATTCTTGCTTTGGCGCCCTTTCATCGCGGAAAGCCTCTGGAATTTGAGGAAGGAGAAAATGTGAGCATTTTTTTCACCGAAGGATCTGCTGCTTATCGCTTTTCCACACAAGTTTTGGAGAGTATAAGCCAGCCAGTTCCCGGACTTGCTTTGAGCCGGCCGGATCCGGAAAAAGTAAAAAAGCTGCAGCGGCGTGACTATTTTCGCCTGGAGGTCGAGCGTCGCGCTTATTATCGCCCCATAAATAAATTTGACGAGCCCCTGCAGGGAGGTTATGAGAAGACTCATACTCTGGAGATCAGCGGGGGTGGGGCAAAAATAATAATGTTCGATGTGAATGAGGATGATATCGGGCAGCGTTTTGAGGTTAAGCTTGATGTACCTCCTCTGGAGGATAAAGGTTTGAAGGCGAAACTGGCCAATCTCTATGAAGAAGCTGAAGAGGGTCCGGGAAGGGAGGCGGGCCTCGAATTTTTCGATCTTCACTATGAGGACAGAGATGCACTCATGGGCTGGCTTTTTGAGAGGCAGCGCCGGATGCGAGAAAAGGGGCTCATCTAGAAGCTGAAAATACTTTTATCGTGTTTATTTATAAGATGCGGGAGCGTCGGTTCCACCCGGCCTTTCCGCACTTTCTATTTTTTCGAGACTATCGCTTCACCAAAAACAGCAACAGGTAGTGTCAAAAGATCTATGATAGAGAGGGGTAAATGGTGGAAAAATAGATTTACAAAAATAGATTTGCGAAAAAATTAAAAGGAGGAAGCTATATGGAGGTTACGGTGAATGGTGAAAAAATAGAGCTTTTTGAGGGCGCAAAGGTAAAAAATGCCTTAAGACGATACTCTCAGGAGGAATACCGCCGGGTTATAGAGGGCGAAAAAGTGGTTAAAAACGGTGATGGTAACAGGGTGGGTCTTGAAGGCGCCCTGCGCGAAGGCAATAAATTGAGATTGGAGGTCATGGAAAACCCCTGAAAGTTAGCGTCCCCTTTTTATATTCCGGACCAGTTTTGAACCTAATCCCGGCCAAAACAAAGGATCCGAAGTAATTTTATCTTTGGCATTTTCCCGTCAGTATGCTATAATGATTTCAAATATGATCAGCTTTTTTTATGCCTGACATAATATGTCTTTATAGTGCTGGGTTACTATGAGGGCGGGGTGATAGCTTGAGAATTAAGACATTAAAAATGCTGGTGCTTCTGGCCGAGAAGGGCAGCTATTCCGCGGTGGCTGAGGAGCTGGATATAAGCCAGCCTGCCGTAAGCATGCAGATTAATAGCCTGGAAGATAATTACGAGGTGGAGCTTGTGGAGAGAAGGAAAGGAGAGGTGCAGCTTACACCAGCTGGACGAGCATTTTACCGGCACGGACGCCGCATCCTCTCCCGCTGGCAGCGGCTGGAGGATGAGATGGATAAAGTTAAAAGAGAAGATTCAGGTCACATAAGTCTGGGGGGCAGCACAATTCCCTCCACATATCTGCTGCCGGATGTGATGGCCGATTTTTCCAAAGATTTTCCGGAGGTTAAGATGTCCCTCAGCATTGGTGACAGCGAGCACATAATTAAACTTTTGAAAAATAGAGAGGTCGATCTTGCCGTAATCGGAAAAAAACCCCGCTCCGGAAGTTTGAAAGTGCGTCCGGTTTTGGAGGACAGGCTTAAACTCATTTTTCCCGGGCAGGATAACTCATTTCGGTGTGAAAACATCGCAGCCGAAGACATCCCGGGCAGAAGAGTAATTATAAGGGAGGAAGGCTCGGGCACACGCCGTGCCATGCTAAATGGCTTAAGGGATGCCGGTGTTCGTCCCGAGGAATTAAATGTTCGGGCCGAGATGGCCAGCAATGAAGCGGTCATAGCTGCCGTGGAAGCGGGACTGGGCATTTCATTTATATCCCGGCTTGCCGCCAATAAAGCCAGAGAGCAGGGCCGGGTACAGGTTAAGGATGTCGAAGATATGCTGATAACCCGCAAATTTTACCTCTCCTATCAGAAAGATAGATCGGGAGAAGCGCTCCTGGAGGAGTTTGAAAAACGGATTATGGCTCTGGCGGATTGATCCGCGTGCGGAAGAGAGTTTCGGCCTAATACCTGGAAGCTATGAAGCGAAGTGACCCCGGGAATTTTTAGAAGCGAGCATTATATAAATGCGGATATTCACTCTTCCTTAAGCTTAATGTCATATTATTACTGCTATGATGTCCAGCAGCATAGGGGAGGACTAATATAGGAACTCAGATTTGGGAGGTAAGAAAATGAACGGTGACAAAAAAGAGACAATTAAGCTTACCGGTCTAAGCTCCAGCTCGGGCTGAGCAGCAAAAATGGGGCCAGAGGAGCTGGCCATGATGCTGTCCAGACTTGATTTTTCCAGCGATGACGAAAATCTGCTGATTTCTCTGGAGGATAGTGATGATGCCCTCGTTTACCGCCTGAATGATAATCAGGCTCTAATTAAAAGCCTTGATTTTTTCACACCCGTGCTGGATGATCCTCACCTTTACGGTCAGGTGGCTGCAGCAAATTCGTTCAGCGATATCTATGCTATGGGGGGAAGACCTCTTCTGGCTTTAAATATCTGCTGTTTTCCGGATTGTCTGAGCAACGAAGTTCTGCAGGAGATTCTCCGGGGGGGCGGTATAAAGGCCCGTGAAGCCGGGGCCATTATCGGAGGAGGTCACACTGTTGAGGATGATGAGCCCAAATACGGTCTTTCCGTGGTGGGGATTGCTCATCCCGGCGAGATAATTTCCAATGGAGGAGCCAGGCCGGGAGATAGGCTCATTATGACCAAAAAGCTGGGCACCGGTATCAAGGCTACTGCCCTCAAGGCAGGCGAGATTGAGGTCGATGAAAAAACAGACTTTGTGAGCTCCATGCTGCGCCTAAATAAAGCGGTGCTTGATCTTAAAGATAAATTTAAAATCCGGGCCATGACCGATGTAACCGGGTTTGGCCTGGCTGGCCATCTCCTGGAGATGCTGGAGGCAGGCGGGCTTGCCTGCGCGGTCCGGGCAGAGAAAGTTCCCTTCTTTGAAAACGTGCCTTTTATGATAGATACCGGTATGATGCCGGGTGGGCTTTACAGCAACCGCGATACTTTCGGCGGAAAGGTCAATTTTACCGGGAGGCGTTCTGCCGGTGATGCCGAAAGCGAAAGGGAGGCAGTTGAGCTTATGCAGGATCTCATTTTCGATCCCCAGACTTCGGGAGGACTGCTTATGGCTGTTCCGGCGGATGAAGCAGAGGAGATGCTGAAAGCCTTAAAAGACAGCGGTGAAGAGGCGGCAATTATAGGTGAGTTCAGTTCCGGGGCACCAAAAGTAGAAATTGTATGAAAATGAAATTTTAAAAATCGGTTCTTCTCCACATCAGTTGTTGCATCTTGTTTAAGAACACTTACATTTAGGACATTTTCCCACTTTTATAGGACTCATTCATGGAAGCTATGAGTCTCCGCTCACAATGAAATTTTTCCTCTGCTTCAGTTTAGTTTTCGGCCAAAAAATAGTGCTACCTTCGCGAGAGCTCCTCCCTGAGCTCACGCTCAGCCCGGCACATCGTGAGCCGGGGACACAATTTTTTGGCCATGGACCCGACCCGGGCTTCGAAAAATTTCGAGTATCACTTCGCCTCATAGCTTCCTATAATAGAAGGTGAGTAGCTATCGCTTTAAAGGAATATGTCGTAAATTTCACCAACGATTATGGAGAAGATCCTAAAAATCCAGCAATTTAAGTGGACGAGAATTACTTAATTATGATTCAGATATATCAGAGCTTATTTCAGACAGAATTGCAGTAAATTATCTGTTTCAGCATAAATATCTAATGAATACAGAGGAGGCAGTCATGACTGATTTAACGGGTGAAAATATGGGATTTAAAAACATTGTTTTTGATTATAACGGCACTCTGGCCACGGATGGCAAGATAGAGGAGAGGGTTTTGGATGATTTAAAAAGCCTCAGCGAAAAATATTCCCTCTTTGTCCTCACAGCCGACACTTTCGGCACTGCCTCCGAGCAGATGTCCGATTTTTCCGGTGAGGTTGTTATCATACCCGAAGATAGGACCGGCAGCAAATTTAAGGAGGAGTTCATTGAAAAGCTGGGGCCCGATACGGTCTGCGCTGTGGGGAATGGCAACAATGACCGGTTGATGCTCCGGCGAGCCTCTCTGGGGATTGCTGTGCTGGGTGATGAGGGGGTTGCCGGGGCCGCCCTGAAAAACGCTGAGATTTTGGTCGCCGACAGCAGAGATGCCCTCAATCTGTTCCTTAAACCCCGAAGGCTTAAAGCCACACTGCGAAAATAGGTTCTGCAGAAAATGAAATTTTAGGACCATTTAAATCAAATATAAATTATGGTATAATATTTTTGGAAAATGAAAGGATTGGGAAAGTTTAAAATAGAGAGCAGACAGGAGAAATTATTTTTCAGTTATCCCCCATTCTTCTACATAATGCAGCAATTAATGGGGGGATAAATTATGATGTGTCCTAAATGCGGCAGCGAGGATGTTGAGGAGATTACGGTGAAGGATAAAAGCTGTGATAAGAAAATGATCTGCTACAGCTGCGGTCATCGCTGGGACATGGAGGACTGGTTTGAGGGCATATTTGTTGGGGGCAGAGAAAAAGAAACAGAGGAAAGATAACCGCAGATCTTCCCCCGGCCTAAACATGTATCCGGACGGCTGGCTTAACAGGCAAAATATTTTGATTTAGGAAAAGCTTTAAATCCCGGATGATAGGTTATATACGCAGGCTCTTTTACCAGCTTTGCTGGTTATTTTTTATTTATGTTTTAATTTATTTTATCAAAACAATATCTGGAAAGTATGTGGGTATGTGATGCTGGAAACTGTTCAGAATCCAAATCAGATCAGGGGGCAAAAATTAATTCGGTCGAGGATAGGAAGGCCCAAATATAAAGGGGAGTATATATTTAATGAAAGCAATCACAGAAGTTACAATCATTGACGGCACTGGAGATGAGCCGATACCGGAGGGAGTTATACTGATTGATGAGGATGGGAAAATAGTGGATTGCGGCGGGATAGAAGAGGTTGATATTCTCGATGGAGCTGAGGTGAAAGATTTTCCCGGCTGTACGGTGATGCCAGGGCTCATCGATGCTCATGTGCACCTGGGTCTTAAGCCTGTAGCCGATCCCATTGGGAAATTAAAGGATGAGCCTCCGGCGAGAACAGCGGCCAGAATGCTCAAACATGCCCGCAGGACCATTGAAGCTGGGGTGACAGCTGTGCGGGATATGGGCTGTAAAGATTTTGCCGATGTTGCAGTTAAAAATTCCATCGAGGCCGGCGAGCATCCCGGTCCTGAGATTTTGGCTTCGGGACATAACCTGGCTATGACGGGCGGCCACGGATGGCCTATGGGAGAAGAGGTGGATGGAGAACACGAAGCCCGCCGGGGAGCCCGAAGACAGATAAAGCATGGGGCAGATCAGATAAAGCTTATGGCCACCGGAGGCATTCTTACAGAAGGAGTTGAGCCTGGAGCTGCTCAGCTGACCGAGGAGGAGATGCGGGCTGCTATCGAGGAAGCTCACAAGGCCGGTCGCCGCGCGGCCGCTCATGCTCAGGGCTCCCGGGGAATTAAAAATGCAATCCGGGCCGGCATAGACTCCATAGAACACGGTATCTATCTCACAGAGGAAATCATTGAAATGATGATGGCTGAGGATGTTTTTCTGGTTCCCACTCTCTCTGCCTCTCACTGGATACTGGAAAAAGGTGAAAAGGCCGGCATCCCCGCTCATGCGGTGGAAAAGATGGAGGATGCCAATGAATCTCACCTGAGAAGTTTTCGTATGGCTTGCAGCTCCGGGGTCAAAATTGCCATGGGCACCGATGCTGGCACTCCCTTCAATGAGCATGGTGCCAACAGTCAGGAACTTAAGTTTATGGTTCAGGAGGGGATGCAGGCAATGGAAGCAGTAAAGTCAGCAACTTCCCGGGCGGCTGAACTGCTGGGAGTAGAGGATGAGATGGGAACTATAAAACCTGGCAAAAGAGCTGACCTGCTTCTTCTCTCGGGAAACCCGCTGGAGGATATAGAAAATATTGATAAAGTGGAAAAAGTCTTTCTGTCGGGAAGGAGCTATCTTCCCGGGGAAGCGGAGGATACCGGCTGATATACTGCCAGATGTGCATACAGATTTTTCCTGCTTCACCGAGAAATGATATTTAGCACTCAATTTTTCCCCGGTATCCCGTATGTGCCGGGGATTAATTTATTTAATATCTGCAGAAATTGATATTTTGCAGTGTAGTCATATTATATTTTTAAATTTAAATGCTAAACTGCCGGGAGTGAACCGTTGATTTTAATTATGACCTGCAGAAAGCCGGCAGGAAGAAATAATCCCAATGAACTGGCTGAAACTTTCAGGCAAAAATTGACAATAAAATTAAATTATGTTATATTACAGGCATAGCCGGATTGTGAAAATTATCGAAAAAAAATTCGAAAAAAACATCATCCCGGCCTTTAGTCAGATCAAACTTTCTACCGGAACTTGATGCAGGTTAAAAATCAGTAGATCATTTTTATCATAAATCCTGCCACCTTTCCTGGATTTTTGTAAATATTTAAAACTTAGTAAGTTCAATATACCTCATTTTCAGGGGGGTGGCAAGTTTTTAATAAAAGAATCATGCTATCACAGGGTTTTGACAGGTTAAAAGGCTAGATCTTTTGACACTACGAGGAAAGTAGGGGAGGCTAAAATATGAAAGAGAGCGCAGCAGGTGGCGGTCTTGAGGCCCGTTCTGAGATTAAAGAAGAGGAAAGAATTCGGGAGTTCTGCCGGCGAGAAAACCAGTTTACACTTATTTTAACCGGAATAATATCTCTATTTTTTGTAGTGGGAAATCTCCTGCCCTATTTTGAGGGGGAGAGAACTTTAACCTTTCTGGTGAGCATAATTTTCATCGGTGCTCTCACTCTGGGAATTATGCTCTGGAGATTTATCAGAGACAGAAACGATTTTTTTATTCGCTATATTGCCCTTGCAGGCGCCTGGGCGCTTTATGTGTTAACAGTGTATTTCTCCACAACGCCGGTGACCATTCTGGCCATTTTGCCGCTTTTACTCATAGCTATCATCTACCAGGATAAGCGTTTTAGCCGCATAAGTTTTGCCCTGACTGCGGCTGTCCTGGCCTATATATATTATGAGACGGGATTTTTGGCGGAGGAGCTGGTGGAGTTAACCACAATGCTATTGATCCTGACAGCCTTTATGGCCGGGGGTTATTATATCAGCAAAATTATGGCCGAGAAAAAGGCGGCGGTGAGAGCTTTGACCGACATTATTGAAAAAACGGCAAATTTTGAGCTCGATGTGGATGAGGACCATCAGGCTTTCGCCTATGTTGGACGCGAGGATGAGGTGGGCGTAATCTCCCGGTCCATATCCACCATGCAGAGCAATTTACATGAGTCAGTAAAAAAGGAGAGTGAAATAGCGGATGATCTGGCCGCCCGCAGTCAGGAGCTCTCAGCCGGGAGCGAGGAGATGTCGGCCTCCGCCGAAGAGATTAACGCCGCCATTGATGAGGTGGCCTCGGGAGCCCAGCAGCAATCCGCCCGGATTGATGATACGGAGGAGAGGTTGAGGGGTTTAAGCAGGCAGCTCGACGGGGTCACAGGCCGGGCCGATGAGATGGAAGATCAGGCGGAAGACGTAAGGCAGGCCGTTGAAGAGGGGGGCGAGCTGATTGAGGATTCTCTGGAGAAGATTGAGATAACCGGCAGGGCCCGCCAAAAAACGGATAAGGCGGCCTCTGAGCTGGAGGAGCTATCCCAGGAGATCGGCGATGTAACCGACTTTATCAGCGATATAGCCAGTCAGACCGGCCTTCTTGCCCTCAACGCCTCAATTGAAGCCGCCCGGGCCGGGGAAGCCGGGCAGGGTTTTAGCGTGGTGGCCGAGGAGATCCGCGAGCTCTCGGATAACACCTCGCAGTCAACAGAGGATATCGCCGAACTGATAAGCTCCGTCCAGCAAAAAGTAAATGTGATGACCGAAGAATTAAACGAGGCCGAGGAGGCCATGTCTTCAACCAGGGAGACAGTGCAGAGCTCGGCGGAAAAATTTGCCGATATCGATGAGAGCAGCGATGAGCTTGTATCTCTTGTGGAGGAGATTGGCGGCTCCATCGAGGAGATGTCAGTTCACAGCAGCGAGATCAGCGCCGCCATGGAGGAAATAGCAGCGGTAAGCCAGCAGGCCTCCGGCAATGCCCAGGAGGTATCAGCCTCCGCTGATGAGCAGGCCCGCACCATCGAAGAGGTGGTAAAGACTTCCGAAGAGCTTACGCAGATGGCGGAGAAGTTAGCAGAAATTACTGATCAGTTTGATCTTTCTGGCTGAAAGCTTAGAATGTTTTAATTAAGATTGCCCGCTGCGAAAAGTCAATTTACCGGCAACGCCCACATTATTTGTCAGTTAAATACAGAAAGGATCAACATTATTTTCTCTGGTTTTTTACAGCAAATTTAACCCGGGAAAGCCCCCTCTAGTTTAAGAAGGTTTCTTTTGATTTCTTTCCCGGGGGCAAATCCGCCGATATCTCCCTTTGCCCCTATAACTCTGTGGCAGGGGATGATTATTAAAATTGGATTTTCGCTCAGGGCAGCCCCTACAGCCCGCGCCGCCCGGGGCCTGCCAATTTTTTTGGCTATTTTTCCGTAACTTCGGGTTTCGCCGAAGGGGATTTTGCCTGCCTGCCGCCACACCTGCTTTTGAAAGGCTGTGCCTGCTGGAGAGAGGGGCAGATCAAACTCACTTCTCTCGCTCTGCAAATACTGTTTTAGCTGCCGGGCGGCCATGCGAGGAAGAGAGTGGTCAGGATCGAGGTCCTTTTTAAATCTTTCCTTTTCTGTTCTTTCTGCACTTCCTTTGAGCTTCATTTTTTTTCTATCAAAGCTGGCGGATATATCTGCCTTTCCTTTATTTTCTCCAGAAAGAGACAGGCAAACCCTGGTAATCTTTTCTTCACCAGCTGTTATAAATAGCCGGTCATAATCTGTGTCACTTAGCAGATCCATTCCACTAATATCTAAAGCAAATCTTTTCATCTGACCTTCCCTCCAGCACTATCATGCATTATAGATACCATTTTTTTCGCGCGTTTTGTTTCCGACCATGATATAATAAATCTTCTGCAATTCCTTAACTCCCTGGCAAATGCTGTGACAATAAAATTTGATTTCGTGGGCTGGCGAAACTTAAGGAGGACCATACAACAGTATATTTACATCATCAATTATCTAAAAGCCAGGCACAGGATGTTTAAATTGATAATTACACTGTAATGATAATTATAGTCACAAAATATATTCCCTGCAAGCCGAAGAATATTTCTTTCTGGCCCACATTTACCTGACATCGTCGAACATTTAACGATATTTGACAACAAAAATTAGATGTGATAAAGTTAACTTGAAAGTGAATGGACTGGATCGAATATAACAAAATTAAATATTTAAAGGTAAGAGAAATTAAGAGATTACCTGCTGTCATACCTCCGTCTATATCGGCGGAGAGGGGTTTATTATACCCTTTTGTAAAACAGCAGGTTTTTGTATTTACTAAACAATTATATTTTTTTCCTGCTGGTGGTATGTGGTCTGACCTCTGGATATCTCTCGGGTGAGAAAAGCTGCGGGAAGAACTACAGGCCTCTAAAAAAAATTAATTATGTCCCTGTGTATAGATATGTTTATCCAATTATAATTTCAGGTTCTTCTTCATAATCGTTGGTGAAATTTACGACATATTCCTTTAAAGCGATGGTTACTCACCTCTTATTATAGGAAGCTATGAGGCGAAGTGATACTCGAAATTTTTCGAAGCCTGAGTCAGGTCCATGGCCAAAAACTAAACTGAAGCAGAGGAAAAATTTCATTGTGAGCGGAGCCTCATAGCTTCCTCCAGCAACTGATGTGGAGAAGAACCTAATTTCATAAAACAAGAAATACATATAGTAGCTATCTTTAAAGGAGTTAATATAGATGAAGATATCCAGATATTTCCCCGGTCTTTTTATGCTATTTACAATAAGTATTGTTGCAAAGTTAATTGCTGGTTATTTGCCTCAATTTTTAGGCGATGTATTTGTTGCTGTTTTGCTGGGGATCCTGATAAATAATCTTTATTCGTATGATGCCGACAAATTTGATCCGGGCATTAGCCTGGGTTTAAAGAAAATACTTAAGATAGCTATTATTTTACTGGGAGCAGGGATCAGTTTTCAGGAGATGCTATCTGTGGGCGGCAGGGGCCTGATAGCAGTACTGATAATAATTTCTGGAGCTTTTCTTTTGACCTTTTTGCTGGGAAGCCTTATGGGGATAGATTTCCGACAGAAGCTGCTAATTGCAGCGGGTTTATCCATCTGCGGAAATACAGCTGTGGTGACTTCGGCTCCTATCATTGAGGCTGAAGAAGAAGATATTTTTCTGGCTGTAGGGATTGTCACCATTTTTGGAGTAATAGCAGTTTTTGTTTATCCACTCCTGGGCAATTTTGTTGCCCTGTCTGATGAAGTTTTTGGAGCATGGGCGGGAACAGCTATCAATGATACTTCTCAGGTAGTGGCTGCAGGTTTCATTTATAGCGATGCGGCGGGAAGAGTTGCTACCATCATCAAACTCACCCGCAACGTTCTTATGGCTCCCATAATCCTCCTTGTTAGTTTTATATACGCTCGCAGGAGGAATGATTCTGGTGATGAAAAAGGAGGATTTTCTATCAGAGAGGTGTTTCCCACCTTTATACTAGGCTTTTTATTGCTGGCTGTATTCAACAGTCTAAGATTGATACCTGCCGATCTGGCGAATTTTCTCGATGAAGCCGCCGGTTTTTTGATACTTCTGGCGCTCTCTGGGATTGGACTGCAGGTGGAACTGGATGATATTCGAAAAATCGGAAAGAGGCCTCTGTTAACCGGGTTTGCAGTGGCAATATTCATGGCAGCTGTGAGCTTATTGATTAATTTGACCTTATTTTAGCAGTATTAGAGGGGAATAATAGGCAGGCTGCTGGAGTCCTTCAGCTATATATTAGAAATTTCCCAAAATTAGTTGTGCTGGCTGGGGAAACTTCAGCAAATCAAGAGAGAAATCCGGGAGTGGAAAGATATGTTTGAGACTATCAATGAGGATAAAAATACCAGACTCTATGAAATAATTGTGCAGCGAGTCAAGGAAAAAATTTCTCGGGGGGAGTTAAAGCCCGGAGATAAACTCCCCTCTGAAAGGGCACTGACACAGGAATTCAACGTTTCTCGGGCAACTGTAAGAGAAGCCATGAAAACTCTCAATGTGCTGGGGTTGGTCAGCATTAAACACGGGCAGGGCGTTTATATTTCTCAAGATATTCAGCAAAATCTTATTGAACATCTTACTCCCTTCTTTTTCAGCAAAAGTGATTCCATTAAAAACCTATTTGAAATCAGGAAGACTCTGGAATCTCAGGCCGCTTCATGGGCCGCCCGGCGAAGCAGAGAAAGAGAAATCAAAAAGATGACCGAGGAGTTAGAAAGATTTAAAATATTACTCAAAGAGAATAAGAGGGAAATAAAGGAAGAAGATATAAGGGAGCATAATAACAAATTTCATCTCTTGATATTTTCTATGAGTCAAAATCCGGTTTTAATCAGGATAATGAACAATTTGAATGAGCTGATCAATAATATTTATGGACACACAGTAGAGATCCCTGATCGCATGGAACGCTCGCTGGAAGAACATCAGAGCATTTTTTTAGCATTAAAAAAAGGCGAGGCAGAAGAGGCTAAAAATAAGATGTTAAATCATTTAGACGAAGTAGAAAAGGAAATAGTAAAAATGAAGTTTGAGTAAAATCCAGGCCAAAATATAATTTGGGAGGTAATTTCCATGAGCAAAAGAGTTTTTGTTATTGATGATAGGGATAATGTGGCAACAGTTGTCAGGGATGAGATTTCAGCAGGAACGGTAGTTTCGGTAGGGGATGGCAAAGAGGTCGAGATCAAGGACGATATATCATACGGTCATAAATTTGCGCTGCACCCGATAGAAAAAGGCGAGGAAATAATAAAATATGGCCTGCCCATAGGGAGAGCAAGCCGGAACATTTCTCAGGGAGAGCATGTACATGTCCATAACATTGAAGCGATCAGAGCTCGAGGAGATCTAGCAAATTAAAATTAAAAGGGGTGTTTGCAAAAATGGATGCTTTTTGGGGTTACAGAAGAGAAAATGGGGATGCAGGCGTAAGAAACTATCTGCTTATTCTATCAGGCACAATATATGCCAATGAAGTGGTCGATAAAGTGGCAGGGACAGTTCCAAATGCCGTGGGTATAACTCATCCTCTGGGTAGATGTCAGACCAGGAACGATCTGCAAAAAACTTTTGAAACTCTGGTGGGTTTCGGCAAAAATGCTAACGCTGGAGCCGTTATAGTCGTAGAGCATTATCGCGAGGAAGGCTGTACTGCTGATCAAATTGCTGAAGAGATTGCAGAGACCGGAAAGCCAGTGGCTACTGTAAACATACATGACGTCGGGGGAAGTCTGGAAGCCAATAAACAGGTCTTTAGACATGCCCTGCAGATGTCCAGAGACTTGAGTGCGCAGCAGAGAGAGGAGATTCCTGTGGATAAACTGCTTCTGGGTATGAACTGCGGCACCTCTGATACTACCTCGGGACTGGCCTCCAATCCTGCCCTGGGAGTCTGTTCGGATAAATTAATCGACCTCGGCGCCAGAACAATGTTTGCTGAAACCACTGAACTTATTGGAGCTGAGGATAATCTGGCAGATAGGGCAGCAGATGAAGAAGTTGCAGAAGATATCTACCGAATAGTTGAAGAGATGGAATCACAAATTTTGGCCGAAGGGCAGGATATCAGGGGATCACAGCCTACTGGAGATAATATGGATGGTGGTTTGAGCACTCTGGAAGAAAAATCGCTGGGAGCGGTTAAAAAAAGCGGCAGCAAACCGATAAAAGGGGTTATGGACTGGGCTGAGCGTCCTCCCGGAAAAAGCGGTCTATATTTAATGGATACTCCTGGACATGGAGGGGAATCCATTACAGGTATAGCTGCCGGCGGAGCGCAGGTGCTGGTCTTTACGACAGGTGGAGGCCACACAATTTCCAATCCTCTTATGCCTACTATCAAAGTTACAGCCAATGAGCAGTCAATGGAATTGATGAAAGATACAGTTGATCTCGATATTACCGATGTATTCTCCGCAGATACAAGTATAGAAGAGGCCGGAGAGAGAATCTATCAGGAAGTTCTGGCTACAAGCTCCGGCAGATTAACTAAATGCGAGGTGCTGGGAGAACAGACAGGACTGGCGATAGCGAGAGAGGCCCCCAGTGTATAGATTGCCTTTTGGGGAGAGATATCTGAAATTCTCCCTGCCCGCCGGCCTGCCGGAGCTGGATATTTTGCGGGGCGATTTTTCCCGCGAAGCTGAAAAGATAGATTTTTCCGGCTCTGAGGAGGAAAGGATCGCTGCGGCTCTGGAAAATCCGCTTAGAACCGGTCTGAAAAAGGAGTTTACCGGCAATGAAAGCATTGCCATTGCCATTAGTGATCTAACCAGGCCGGTTCCCTCGCAAAAATTGTTATCTGTGCTTCTGCCGGAGCTGGAACGAAGAGGTGCTGTTTCTGATAATATCAAGCTGCTGGTTGGTACAGGAATGCATCGCAAACACAATGAAAAAGATTTTCGCAAGCTTGTTGGCAGAGAGATTTCCGGTAATTATGAAGTTATAAGTCATGATGCCAGGGATAACTCCGGGTTAAAAGAGCTGGGGACAGGCAGCAGAGGCACCGTATTTAGTATAAACAAGCATTTTGTTGAGGCTGATTATCGTCTAATCACTGGCCTGATCGATCTGCACCAGTTCATGGGTTATACCGGGGGTATAAAATCTGTGGCTATAGGACTGGGGGGAGCGGAGACTATAGCTGCCAATCATGAGCTTCTTAGCGCTGATGCTGCCCGGCCTGGCAATTATAGTGGCAATCCTGTCCGCCAGGAAATTGAAGAGCTTAAAAAGTTTTTAAATATTGATTTTTCTCTAATGGTGCTGCTAAACGAAGATAAAGATATTGTGAAAGTGTTAGCAGGTGCTGATGATAAGGTTCATAAAAAAGGGCGCAAGCTGCTGGCTGAAAGTGTTATTAGGGAAGTGGATGGAGAATATGATCTGGCAGTTGTATCTCCCGGCGGTTATCCCAAAGATATAGATCTTTATCAGTCGCAGAAAGCCTTAAAACACTGTGAGGATATAGTAAGGCCCGGGGGAACAATCATTTTAGCAGCTGCCTGCCGGGAAGAGTTTGGCGATGAAAAATTTAAAAAGTTAATCACCAAACATTCTAATCCTCAATCTATTATTGCCGACTTCAAGTCCGGAGAATTCGAGCTGGGAGCGCATAAGGCCTATCTCTATGCAGAGACTCTAAAAAGATGTCAGGTCAGACTGGTGACAGAGAAGAAAAACTTAGAAAAATTTTGTGGACTGCCCTTTCCCGCACACAGCAATATGAAAAAAGCACTTAAAGCGACTGCAAAAGAAGGGGAGATCGGACGGGGTATTTTTATCCCCAGAGCCAGCAGTTTACTCCCCGTCCGGAAAAGTTGAGAAATAAATTTACCGCAATATCAGTAAAATGACTTTAAGGAGGCAGAAATATGCCCGGTGGAGTAAATGGAAAAATTTTGCGAGTAGATCTTAAAGATCAAACTTCAAAAGTGGAAAGCGTGCCCGAAAATTATTATAGAAAATATTTGGGTTCCAGGGCTCTGGGCGCTAAATATTATTACGATGAAGTAGGAGCCGAAGTTGATCCCCTGGGTGAAGAGAGCAAAATATTTATCATGATGGGTCTTTTAAACGGAACAGGAGTTCCCGCAGCTCCCAAGCACACCTGGGTGTCTACCTCTCCTCTCAATGGTTTTTATGGAGAAGGCAGCACCTCCGGTGGTTACTTTGGTTCCTATCTTAAAGCCCATGGTTTTGATGGGTTAATTGTCGAAAACAGGGCGGAAGAACCCGTTTATTTTCTCATAGGTGAAGATGGAGTTGAGTTTCACTCTGCCAAAAGTGTCTGGGGGCTTCCGGTCAGCGAAGCTGAAAGAGAGATTAAAGAAAGTAACTGCGGAAGTCAACTGGCTCTAATAGGTCCTGCCGGTGAAAATTTAGTTAGATACGCAGCTGTGAGAGTGGAGAGAAGAACGGTGGGAAGAACAGGCCTGGGAGCAGTCATGGGCTCAAAGAATTTGAAAGCAGTTGGAGTACAGCCTCCAGCTCAAAAGAGCGAAAGGTATATGGAGCCCGCCTATCCGGAAAAGTTTGCTGAACTGCGCAAAGAATTTTACGATAAGATTATGGAAACTGAATTTACGAGTAAAACCAGAAGGCTTTACGGCACTCATCATATGTTTGATTTTATCAATGAAAATGGCGCCATGCCCACCAAAAACTTCCAGGGATCTCAATATCAGAAGGATACTGAACAATTTAATCATAAATATATCAGGGAAAATTATCTGCTGGAGGATAAAGCCTGTGAACTCTGTCCCATAGTTTGTGAGAAAAAAGTCATGGCAGAAGAGGGGAAGTATGCCGGGAGCTCTTCCGGTGTAGAATGGGAGACAATCTGGTCCTTCGGCCCCCAGTGCGATAACAACAGCTTTCCAGTGGTAATTGAAGCCAATCGCCTCTGCAACGAGCTGGGCCTCGATACTATATCTACTGGAAATGTCGTCGGTTTTGTGATGGAGTGCTCTGAACGCGGTCTTCTGGATGATGAGCTGGAATATTCTGTTCAGTGGGGCGATGATGAGGCAATATTAAATCTCGTTCGCGATATTGCCTTCAGACAGGATTTTGGCGATGAGCTGGCCAAAGGATCCCGCGAGGTGGCCAGAAAGCTGGGAGTTGAAGATATTGCCATGCAGGTTAAGGGAGTGGAACTGCCCGCTTATGATCCCCGAAGCCTCTGGGGAATGGGGCTGGCTTACGCCACAGCCAGTCGGGGTGGCTGCCACCTGCGTTCTTTCACACCTTCAGCTGAGCTGGAAGGGCTGGGAGGAGGCAGATGTTCTCCCCGCGGCAAAGCCGAATTTGTTGTAAATGATCAAAATATAAGGACAACGTATGAGTCTGCCGGACAGTGCTTTACAGCCACGGCTGCTATAACCCCAGAATTTTTTGCCCGGCTGCTTTCAGCTGTAACCGGTTTTGACTTTACAGAGGACGAACTTTATGAGATAGGGGAACGCGGGTATAATATAGAGAGGCTTCTGGCTGTTAGAGCTGGGATCAAAAGAAAGGAAGACACTCTGCCGGATAGAGTATTTCAGGAAGATATACCTGCCGGTCCCACCGCAGGAAACAGGCTTAAAAGGGAAGCTTTTGAGGAAATGCTGGAGGAGTATTATGGATTAAGAGGCTGGGATGAAAAAGGTTGTCCTAAAGAAGAAAAATTGGCTGAACTCAAAATAGACTAAAAATAGACTAACTGCAGGGGGGTGATTGATTTCCTATAGGTCTTTATAATTAAGATATAACGGCAGTTGATTGGGCTTTCCCGGCATTATGAGATAATTTTCTGAAATTTAATTTAACTTACACAAAGATCCCTTAAATCTCCAAAGGAGGGGAAATAATGCTTAAAAAAGCGACGATTTTCTTGCTTGTATTTGCCTTTGCATTCACCGGCTTTGTTATGGACGTTGAGGCGGATAGACCTTACGAAGGAGAATCCATAGACGTGCTCGTCTGGCGCGATGCTTTAACCGAAGCCGTCATGGCCAGAGTGGATGAATTTGAGGAAGCTACAGGCATTGATGTAAACATCGATGATCTGCCAACCGATTCACTTATCGAGCGAGCAGCCATCAACCTGACCGGAGAAACAGGAGAATATGATCTTATTGCTATTGACGAACCCTATACCCCCAGATTTCACGATTATCTTCTGCCATATGATGAATGGCCAGAAGGCGAAGTTTATTCCAAAACAAATGTCGAGGATCTGGTACAGGCTGCTGTAGATGGCGGCACCTTTAGAGGTGAACTGGGAGGCATTCCTGTAAACGCAAATGTTTACATGTTTGTATTTAGACAGGATTTAATAGATGATCCTGCCAATCAGGAAGCCTTCGAAGAGGAGTACGGTTATGAGCTCAGCAATCCGGAAACCACCGATGAAATGATGGATATGGCTGAATTTTTCACCGATGAACCTAACCGATATGGCTTTGCCCCCTTCACATATACGGCAGAGGGAGCGACTGTTGAAGCTATATGGGTCCTGAATACTTTTGGCACTCAAATTCTTGATGAAGACTTAAATCTTGTCCTGGATAGGGAAAAGGCTATCGAAGCTTTTGAATTTTACAAAGGCCTGATGGAGTACGCTCCTCCAGGTGCCGATAACTTCGGCCACGATGGAACTATCTCCAATATGAATGCCGGACAGCTTTTTATGACTCTGCAGTGGCCTGCTATAATTGCCGGTCATGAAGATCCCGAGGAGTCAATGGTGGCTGGTGACCTGGGTTATGAGACTGCTCCTTCTGGCCCCACCGGAGAAGCTTCAGGTGTAACAGGCACCTGGGTGCTGGGCATGCCCGAGGTTATAGACGATGACCAGAAACAGGCGGCAGCTGAGTTTGGTTACTGGTGGACCGGGGCGGAGGCTCACGAAGAACTGGTACACGAAGGCATGGCTCCGGTAAGGACGGAATTTCTGGAAGATGAAGAGCTTCAGGATGATTACCCCTGGTATGAAGGTCAGCTGAAGAACTTTGAAATTGCCGACACCAGACCCCGATACCACAATTATACAGAAGTGAGCAGCGTTATCATGGAATACTTCAATAGAGCCGTAACCGGAGATATGCCCGTTCCTGAAGCTGTGGATTCCATGAAAGAAGGCATAGAAGATGTGCTGGATGGGTAATTGAGGATGAAAGTTAAGAGATAAATCAACTCTGTTATACTTTGTTAGAAAATATTAACTGCCGCCAGCGGTCTTCTCTGCCGCTGGTGGCAATTAAAAATGATAAAAGTGGTGAAAACTATGAAAGGCAAGAAAAAATTAAGCTCACTCTCCAGAAAATATAATTTTCTGGGCTTTCTTTCGCCGGGAATATTATTTCTGGGGCTGGTGCTAATTTTTCCCCTGGCGTATTCGCTGTGGCTATCTCTGCACAGGTATTCCATGACAGATGTTGCTCAGAGATATTTCCTGGGGCTGGAAAATTTCACCAGGCTGTTTGTGGATTCCGCCTTTTTACAGTCCCTTTATTTACATGTAATGTTTATTATAATCTGTGTTGCACTTCAACTGATCATAGGTCTTGCAGTTGCCCTGTTCTTAAACAGAGACTTTTTTGCCGATAAGATTGTGCGTTCGCTGCTGCTGATCTCTGTCTTTATATTGCCTGTTGTTTCCGGCTATGCCTTTCGTTTTATGTATAATCCTCAGTATGGGGCAATCAACTGGTTTTTGAGCTTTTTTGGAGTGGGGCCGGTGGAGTTTTTAAGCGATGGGAACTTAGCTTTTGTCTCCATCATACTTCAGGATATCTGGCGCATGTGGCCTTTTATGTTCATGGTGATTTATTCGGGATTGAAAGCTCTGCCTCAGGAACCATTTCAGGCTGCAAGAATTGATGGAGCCAGCAAATTTCAGATCCTTATTTATCTCACACTCCCCATGTTAAAGCCCACCCTGGTAGTAGCAGTAATTCTCAGAGTTATTGACGTGCTGAAAGTTTTTACCGAAGTTTTTGTAATGACAGGCGGTGGGCCGGGCAGAGCAACCACTTTACTTTCTATATTTATCTATGAACATGCCTACTCCTTTTTCAATATGGGTTATGCCGCAGCGGCTTCCTATGTAATGGTATTAATAGCAGTACTATTTTCAGTTATGCTGGTAAAAAGAGTTTATCAGACCTAGAAAGGAGGAAAATCAATGCGAGAGGGGTTTTTTGAAACCACCCCTGGTAGAGTAGTATTCTATATCCTGCTGCTTTTGCTGCTGGTGGTGCAGCTGTTTCCCATATATATAATTATTTCCTCCAGCTTTCAGCAGGATATGCATATCTGGTCCACTATGTCCCCCTTTGAGATTGTGGAGTTCACACTGGAAAATTACGAGCATGTGATCTTTGAGCGCCCCTTTTTATCCAGGATGCGGGTCAGCTTTATCGTGGCTTTATTTACCACAGTATTTGCCGTCAGCGTGGGATCACTGGCTTCCTACGGTTTTGCCCGTTACCGTTTTCGCGGCAATGACTCTCTTTCCATGGGAGTTTTGGCCACCCGGATGATCCCGCCTATAACTTTGAGTGTGCCTTTCTTCATGCTCATGTCCCGCCTGGAGCTGCTTGACACCTATCGGGGTTTAATAATAGCTCATACCAGCTTTATTATTCCATTCGTTATCTGGCTGACAATGCCCTTTTTTGAAAAGATCCCCCAATCATTTGAAGATGCGGCCCTGATTGATGGCTGCAACAGATTCCAGGCTTTTTATAAGGTTTTTCTGCCAATGGTAGCGCCCGGATTGGTGGTGGCAGCCATGTTCAGTTTTCTTTTTTCCTGGAATGATTTCATCTATGCTCTAATATTGGGCAGCTCCCGTATGCAGACTGCTCCCGTGGCAGTGAGCGGATTTGTCGGGCAGTTCGGTCCACAGTGGGGGCCTTTAATGGCTGCAGGAACCCTGGTTATTATACCGGTTTTTGCATTTGCCATGTTCATGCAGAAATATCTCATAGAAGGGCTGACAGCAGGCGGCCTGGATTAAAGTGCTGTTTAAAGCTAAATTTTAAGCAAAGGAAAATTTCAATGTGAACCTGGTCTTATATAGCCTTATAGCTTCCAGAAATAAACATTGTAAATGCGGAAAAATGTCCTAAATGTGAGTGCACTTTAAAAAATTCAACAACTGATGTGGAGGAAAACGTATTCATCTATCGCCGGGAAAAACCCGATATTAACAAAGAACAAAGGAGCAGTTATTCATGAAAGATATTGAAAACTATACCGAATTGAGTTCCTGCAGTCTGGACAATGGTGTTCTGGTTTTGAAACTTAAATCTGACAGTGGAAGCCATTTTACAGTGAATGTAAGTTTTTATGAAAAGGGAATCGTAAGATTCAACTATATGCCCTCAAATAAAGCGAAAGAAATAAGCCAGGTGTCCTCTAGACCTTCCAGAAAGGATATTGCTGCAGTTCAAAAAACTGAGGATGGCTGTCTTCTGGCAAAAGGTGAGAAGCTGCATCTGGTGATCAAACCGGACCCTTTTCAGATGAAAATAAGAAAAAAAGAGGGGGAAGTGCTCTGGGAACAGGCTCGCAATGATTTAAATGTGGGGCTTCTCTCTCGAGTGCCTCTCACGAGCACGGTTAAAGAAAAGGGGGAGGATAATAGTGGCTCTGTTAAGGCAATAAAGGATTCTTTCGCCCTGCATCCAGACGAAAAAATTCTGGGGTTGGGGGAGAAGTTCACTCCTTTAAATAAGAGAGGACAGCAGGTGGAATCCTGGAACTATGATGCTTATGGAGTTCAGACGGACAGGTCCTATGCCAATGTACCCTTTATGATGAGCTCTCGCGGATATGGACTTTATTTTGATACTACGGCCAGGATGGTTCATAAGGTTGGCAGCGAGCAAAATTCTGTGGATAGCTATACATTTAGGGCGGAGGCCAGTAATCTTGATTATTACTTTATATATGGCCCCGGACTTAGAGGAGTGCTCAACAAATATTCTCATCTTACCGGGTATTCTCCCCAGCCTCCGGATTGGTCCTTTGGTATATGGATGTCCAGATGCTATTATGAGACGGAGGATGAAGTTCGGGAAATAGCCCGGAGATTGCGTGAAAAAGAGCTTCCCTGCGATGTAATCAATCTTGACGGCAGAGCCTGGCTCAGGCATGGCAAACAAACCGATTTTGTCTGGGATAAAGAGAGATTTCCCCGGCCGGAGAGCCTGATAGAAGATCTCAATGAAGATAATTTTCAGGTCTGTTTATGGGAAAACCCCTATATATCTGAGTCGAGCGAACTTTACCGCCAGGCAGAGAAAAAGGGTTATTTGCTTACCGACAACAAGGGGGAGGTTTATAAAATATTTTGGGTGCCGGAGGAATTTCAGGGGCTGCATGAACCTCCCAAAAGCGGCATAGTTGATCTAACCAATCCCGAGGCCCGGGAATGGTTTAAAGATTTACATCGCAGCAATCTGAAGATGGGAGTTAAAGTATATAAGACAGATTTTGGCGAGGGGATACCTGTAGATAGTCATGGGGATTCGGGAATTACAGGTCGACTTCTGCACAATCTGTATCCTATATTATATAATGAGGCAGTATATGAAGTCATCCAGGAGGAGCAGAGCGAAGGAATGGTCTGGGCCAGATCGGGCTGGGCCGGATCTCAGCGTTACCCAGTCCAGTGGGGAGGCGACTCACATACCTCTTATGCCGGCCTGAGAGGAGCGATGCGAGGAGCTATTTCAGCCGGCCTTTCCGGCATTCCTTTTGCCAGTCACGATGTGGGTGGGTTTTACGGAGAGAAACCTTCTCCAAAACTATATATTCGCTGGCTGCAGTTCGGACTTTTGAGCAGTCATACACGTTTTCACGGCACTACTCCCCGGGAGCCGTGGGAGTTTGGACAAAAAGCTGTGGAAAATTATAAAAAGTACGCTTCACTGCGCTATAAGTTACTGCCTTACCTGTTAAACGAAGCCGATAAATGCTGCAGGCAGGGTGTACCTTTGATGAAAGCTATGCCTCTTTACGATCAAAACGATTCCCGCACCTACGAGTGTAATTATCAGTATTTGCTGGGAGAGAACCTCCTGGTAGCCCCATTTTATACATCCGCTGACAGCAGGGAAATATATCTTCCAGAAGGCAGCTGGGTGGATTTTTGGTCGGGCGAAATTTATAAAGGAAAACAGATGATAGAATATGAGGCCGATCTTGATACTATTCCCCTCTTTATGGCTGAAAACAGTCTCATACCGCTGGGATCTGAGGCGCAGTTTGTAGGTGAAAAAGAGTGGGATGATTACCGCCTGATCATGTATCTGCGGGGAGAATGCAGCTATTATTTAAATCGCTCTGAAGAGGAGTTTAAAGCCTGCAGAACCAAGGAAAGATGTTTTGAAATTGAAGCTCCCGCCTCTTCAGTTAATGAGATCGAATTGTTGGGGGAAAGCCTTCCAGCTGAGGTGAAAATTAATGGACGGGAAGTTTCCTCTGATTCTATGGCAGAGACGGAAAGAGGCCTGTTAATTAATCCATAAGTGTTGTAATAAAGCGGCAAAAAATTTAATTTGCACTTCTAGATGAACTTAAATCCAAAACCATAAATCAGGAGGAAAAAGTATGCACTCAAGGAATGTAAAGGTAGGTCTGGCAGGCCTGGGCCAGGACAGCTTTAAAGGAGATAAAGAACAGGAGCTGCGCCGGAATGCTGACCTGCTGAAGGCGAAAGAAGATATTTTGGGTTTTCAGCTGACAACTCATGGAGATATCATAAAAGAAAAGGATGAGGCCAAAAAAGCCAGGAAAAGATTTGAGGCTGAAAATGTAGATTTTATGCTGGTTTTGAACAGCTCATTTGCTCCCGGCACCCTGGTTGAAGAACTATCCCGCGGAGATTATCGCCTGGGGCTTTGGAGTGTGGCGGAAAAAAAGAACTGGGATATACTGCCATTTAACGCCTTTTGCGGATCTAACATGAATGCCAGCACCCTGGCGGAAGTGCAGGGAGAAGATTATAAGTTCAAATGGTTTTACGGCGATGTAGAAGGTGAATTTTTTCTTCCTCGCTTTAAGATAACTTTGAGAGCGTTAAAAGCCCTTAAAACAATTGAAGGCGGCAAAATCGGGCTCGTGGTAGGCCCGGCTCCCGGGTTTAAAAATATTGAATTTAAAGCTGAAGAGCTTAAGCGCGTTCTGGGTCTGGAAGTGGACTGGATTGAGGATTTTTCCGAAATCAAATCTCGGGCGGAGGCAGTCTCCCGGGAAAAAGTAAAAAAGGAAATGGCCAGGATTGAAAATGAAGCCCGGGAGGTCAAAGTGGAAGAGAAGTTTATTAAAAAGACAGCCCGTTATATTCTGGCTCTGGAAAATTTGGCCGGGGAAAATAACTATGCAGGTTTAGCTCTGCGCTGCTGGCCCGACACAAATCAGGAGTATGGAATTTTTCCCTGCTCTGCTATGGGCAAGCTCAATGAAAGAGGACTTCCCGCCTCCTGCGAGGGGGATGTCTATGGTGTGATAAATATGATTTTATTGCAGGAGATAACTGGCAATGTGCCCAGCCTGATGGATTTAGTTGATCTCGACTTTAAAGAAAACAGGGCTCTTTTTTGGCACTGCGGCAGTGGGCCGGCTGATTATGCCCGGCAGGGCTGTTATAATGAAGATTATCAGTTTAACAACGAAGACTACGGAATGGTTACCGATATGCAGATAAAGCCCATGACTGCTACCGTTTTAAATATGACGAATAACGGAAAGCATCTATTAGGATTTAAAGGACGTTTTGTGGACAGCGTGGATGAGGGTTATCACGGTGATAGAGGCTGGTTTACCGACTTTTATCATCTGGAGGAGGGTCAGTTTGCTCTCCGGGATCTTGTGGAAACCATATATGATCAGCGACTTTCTCATCATTTTGCCCTGGCTGAGGGTGATTGTCTCAGGGAGATAGCTGAACTAAAAAGCTGGCTGCAGCTGGCCAGGACGGATATAACTGAATATAAAAGCTGGCTGTGATAAAATGTCGGGAATTACAGGAGGTATGCGAGTTGAAATCGAAAAGAGTAGCCCTGGGCTGGGACGCCTTCGTAGATAGAGTCTGGCAGATAGTAAAAAAGAAAAAAGGGAAAGATATAACATTTTTAAATTCTATGGCGGAATTTCAGGAGCAAGTTAAAGCCGCCGTAGGTACAGGGTTGAGCACCGAAATAAAGGAAAAATATAGTCGCGGGGGCGGATTTACTGTTAACACAGGCCGGGCTCTGGGGGAGCTGGGAGTTCCTGTTTATCTTGTAGGTCTTTATGGCCGCGAGAGAATTCAGTCGATTTTTCAGGAACTCCCCCGGACCTGTGAACTGATCTCCTATGGGGAGCCCTGCTATTCCCATATATTTGAGTTTGAGGATGGCAAGCTGATGTTTCCGCAGCTGGAAAACATTGAGATGGTAGACTGGAGCTATTTAAAAGACAATCTAGGGCGCGATACGATCGGTGATATAGCCCGGGAAGTAGAAATATTCGGTTTAGGCTACTGGGACAATATGCCTCATTTTAGGGGAATACTTTCCAGCCTTTTGCGGATTGTTTCTGACAAAGAATTGAAAATATTTTTAGACCCCGGCAACGTAAAAAATAGATCGCCGGAGGATTTTCGCAGGCTCGTAGATTTTTTTCGGAAAAAAAATGATGAACTTGATATAATTATGAGCTTTAACGGGCCGGAGTTTATCGCCGCCTGCCGATATTTAGATTTGAAAATTGAGGACAAAAATGAAATCAGGGACAATATGATTGCGGCAGCGGAAAAATTTGCTGTGAAAGAACTGATAGTGCATACTCCAAAGTTTTCCATCAGCTGCAGTGAAAATAATGTGGAAATACACGAGCAAAAAGAATGCAAATCACCTGTTTTGACAACTGGAGCAGGTGATACCTTTAATGGTGGCTATCTGCGGGCGATGCTGCAAGATTATTCACAATATCAGCGTTTAAAAGTGGCTAACGGCACCGCTCGATTCTATGTGGAGAAGGGTTATCCACCAGGGGCGGAAGAACTGAGCAAATACATTCAAAACTGCTATGTTTGATTTGAAAAAGAGAAAAAAATATATAGAAATTTGCAATAGAGAACTTTTAATTTCGAAAATAAGACGAAATACAGGAAATAGATTGATAAAATTCGCTTTTATTCTGGTTTTGTTATTGAAAATTATCGGTGATAATTTCTATGGATTTTTCACTCAAAAAGGGGGAGAAACAGAGTGAGGGTTTATCTCAATAAAAAAAACATTTCCCCGGAAGAAAAAAACCAGTCCGGTATACAGTCAATAGAGGTAGAAGAGGGCACCACTCTTTTAAAGCTTTTACAGGAGCAGGGAATTGAAAATGTTTACGCTTTTAGCATAATGGTTAACGGACAAAAAAAAGATCCAGATTACACTTTAAAAGAAGGAGACCGCATCTTTATATTCAGACCTTTAATCGGAGGCTAAAGGTAGTATCAAAAGATCTATGAAAGGCTAAAAAGGGGAGATAAAATATGAATGATGAAAAAAGAAGCTGCTATCTTTGCGGAGAGGATTTGGATGAGGTGGATTTTGCCTTTGACTGTCCTAAGTGCGGCAGCTATGTCTGCCCCGGTTGTGAGGATATAGAAAAAGAAGAGCAGGCTGAAGATGCTGAAATTAGCTGTCCTCAATGCGATGTTTTTATGAACTACTTTAATCCTTCTCACTAAAAAGCTTATAATTTTGGAGGTATGATGCAATGTCCGAAAAGTTCATCCTGGCAATCGATCAGGGAACTACAACTACGCGAGCGATGATTTTCAATAAAGCGGGCGAAATAGTTATGAAGGCTCAGGAAGAGTTCGAGCAGATTTATCCCCGGCCTGGTTGGGTGGAGCATAACCCGGAGGAGATCTGGGAAACCACCAAATCTGTGATATCAGTTGCTCTGCAAAATGCCGGTCTGGCTGCAGAGGATCTCGCTGCCCTGGGTATTACCAATCAGCGAGAGACCACCGTGCTCTGGGATGAAAAGACTGGTGATCCTGTCTATAATGCCATCGTGTGGCAATGTCGTCGCACCACTGATATTTGTTCTGAGCTTAAAGAGAGAGGCCTGGAAGAAAAGTTTCAAAAAAAGACCGGACTGCTCCTTGATCCCTATTTTTCTGGCACCAAAATTAAGTGGCTGCTGGATAATGTAGAGACTGCAAGAAAAAAGATGAAAGAAGGTCGGCTGCTATTTGGGACCATTGATAGCTGGCTTAATTGGAAGTTAAGTGGAGGAGAAACTCATGTAACCGATGTTACAAATGCGTCGCGAACGCTTCTTTATAATATACACGATCTTCGCTGGGATGAAGAACTGCTGAATGTTCTGGATATTCCTGCCGATATTTTGCCGGAAGTCAAAAGCAGCAGCGAAATTCTGGCCCGTACAGCCCCCCAAAACTTCTTTGGCTGTGAAAAACCTATAGCCGGTAGCGCCGGGGATCAACATGCGGCCACCTTTGCTCAGGCCTGCTTTGAAGAGGGAATGGTCAAATCCACCTATGGCACCGGGGCTTTTATGCTCATGAATACAGGCGATACCTCTTATCTTTCAGATAATGGTCTTTTAACCACTATCGGCTGGGGATTGGAGGATAAAATTAACTACTGTCTGGAGGGCAGCATATTTAATGCCGGTTCCGCTGTGCAGTGGTTGGGCGATGAATTGGAGCTGCTCAGTGATCCTGCTGATTCCGAATACTTTGCCCAAAAAGTGGAATCCACCGATGGTGTGTATGTGGTGCCTGCCTTTACCGGCCTGGGAGCACCGCACTGGGAACCCAGGGCCCGGGGTATGGTGGTAGGTGTTACCCGTGGCACTACCCGCAACCATATTATTAGGGCCACGCTGGAGGCTATAGGCTATCAGAGCCAGGATTTAATAGCAGCAATGCAGGAGGATACGGGTATTCAACTCCAGGAAATCAGGGTAGATGGTGGTGCATCACGCAACAACTTTATGCTTCAATTTTTAGCTGATATATCCAGAGAAAAAGTGCAGAGACCCCAAAATACTGAGACTACTGCCGCTGGTGCTGCTTTTCTTGCCGGCCTTGCTGTGAATTATTGGCGGGACTTAGATGAAATTGCCGATCTTCGCTCAGTAGAGAATGAGTTTAATCCCCAAATTTCCCTTGAGGAAAGAGAGAAGCTGCTTAAAGGCTGGCAGCTGGCTGTGGGATCTGCTTTAAGCTGGGCTGATAATTCCTGAGCAAATAGTAGAGCAAATTAAAAGCCGCTTATTTTTGCATTTTTACGCAAAATAGTATATAATAAAAATGCAGAAAGAAATTTTAAACAGATAATTTTTGTTAGCACTTGCTTTAAAAATTAGCTTTAAAAATTAAATAGATCGGGATTGTGGTGAGAAAAGAGAGAGCCACTTTCCATCTGAGGGAGGACTTTGTACTCTCAGGGGAAGGTGGGTCTCTCTTTTTTGATTGTAAAATTACTCGCAGGCTATCGATGGATGCATAACATTATAATGAGTAATATTTCTCAAAAACAGATCAATATTTCAAGTCTACAAAGAGTTATAATCAGTATGAAAGCAAGCAAAAACAAAATTCGATCAACTTATGTAACCTGTGTGGAAAAGGGAAAGGATTACCTTTAATACCGGGAGAATAAATCAATATATATTGTTAGTTCAAAAGCATATCCGGGAAAAGGTCCTTTTTGAAACTGGATTGGGAAGCAGGACAAATATTAATGGAAGGTGGGTTAAGCTGTGAGCAAAAATATAGCAGGCAGTTATGATGTGGCTGTAGTTGGAGGAGGAGTTATCGGAGCCGCCGTGGCCCGGGAGCTGAGCAAATTGAGACTTTCTATATGCCTTCTGGAAAAAGACTCCGATGTAGCCACAGGGACTTCCAAGGCCAACTCCGGTATAATACATGCCGGTTACAGCGCTCAGGCTGATACACTCAAGGCGGAGCTCAATGTAAAGGCCAATCCCCTCTTTGACAGGCTGTGCTCTGATCTTAAAGTGCCCTTTGAGAGAAAAGGTTCGCTTGTTGTAGGTTTTAATGAGGAGGACAGAGAGGATCTTTTGAAGAAAAAAAGGGAGGGTGAATCTCGCGGCATCTCAGGACTTGAAGTTCTCTCGCAGGAGGAGCTGCGGGAGAGGGAGTCGGAGATTAGTCCCCGGGCCGAAGCTGCTCTGTATGCTCCCACGGCCGGGGTGGTCTCTCCCTATAAACTGACAATAGCTTTAGCCGAAAATGCCGCCCTGAACGGAGCCGATATTTTTCTAAATACAGAGGTTACCGATATCCTCATCGAGGATGGCTGTATTGCAGGGGTTGAGACAGAGAGAGGCAGTATATCGACTGCGGTAGTAATAAATGCCGCCGGCCTCTACGCGGATGAGATAGCGGCCATGGCGGGAGAGGATTATACCATCACCCCGCGCAAAGGAGAATATCAGCTCTACGATAAAGAATACGGTGATTTTGTCGATCATGTAATTTTCCCCATGCCCGATGAAAAATCCAAGGGCATCCTGGTAACTCCCACTGTGGCAGGCAATCTCCTCCTAGGACCAAATTCCCGGGAGGTTGATAGCAAGGAGGAGGTCTCCGTAAGCGAGGAGGGACTGGAAGAGATCATGCAGGGAGGCAGGAAATTATTTCCCGATTTTCCCACAGATGGAGTCATATCCACCTTTGCCGGGCTCAGGGCTGCGCTGCCCCATGGTGACTTTAAGATTGAGCCTCTAGATGATGTGCCAGGTTTTATAGATGTGGCGGGCATTCAATCGCCGGGGCTTTCCTGTGCTCCCGCCATTGCCCGGCTGGTGAAGGATATCCTTGAGGATATCAATACGGAGCTTCCCGGGCCGCTGGACCTGAGAGAGAGAGACGATTTTAATCCTGAACTCCCCTCAAAACCTCACCTGCGCGATTACGCCGGATGCCGGGAGAAATGGCAGAATTATTTTCAGGAGAATGAGGATTACGGTGAGGTAATATGCCGCTGTGAGCATGTGACAAAAGGGGAGATCATTGATGCTCTAAATCGCCCCTTTAAAGCCCCCACTCTGAACGCCATAAAGAGGCGCACAAGAGCCGGGGGCGGAAGATGTCAGGGAGGATTTTGCGGCCCGCGCGTGGCCGAGATAATAGCCGAAGAGCTGGATATATCCCCCCTGGAAGTGACAAAGAGCGGTCCGGGCTCAAAAATACTGAAAGCCCGGGTCAAAGATTTAACGCCCGACAGAGAAATCACTCTAAAGGCCGGTGATAAAGATGCGTAAAAATTGTGATCTGGCCATCATCGGTGGTGGCCCGGCGGGGCTGGCAGCCGCTGCTGCCGCTCATGACGCCGGACTGCGGGATATTATGCTTCTGGAGAGAGATGAATATCTGGGAGGCATCCTGCAGCAGTGCATTCATAACGGATTTGGTGTGGAATATTTTGGAGAGGAGCTTACCGGACCCGAATACGCCGACAGGTTTATCGATGATGTCGGAGACAGAGAGGATATTGAGATTAAACTGAACACGATGGTCATAGATTTAGACGAGAATGGAACAATTACAGCCCTCAATGAGGATGAGGGTGTTCAATTCATATATCCGGAAGCGGTTGTCCTGGCCATGGGCTGCCGGGAGAGGACAAGAGAAGCCCTTAAGATACCCGGACACCGCCCGGCAGGAGTGCTCACAGCCGGAACCGCTCAGAGGTATATCAATATAGAGGGTTATCTGCCCGGCCGGGAAGTAGTAATACTGGGCTCCGGTGATGTGGGTTTGATCATGGCCCGCCGCATGACCTTAGAGGGGGCCGATGTGAAGGCGGTGCTTGAGATTATGCCCTACTCTTCCGGCCTTGTGAGAAACAGGGTTCAGTGCCTTGATGACTTTGGCATTCCCCTGAAATTTCAGCACACCGTCAACTACATCCACGGCAAAGACAGGGTAGAGGCGGTTGATGTGGTTCAGGTCGATGATGACTTCAATGTGATACCGGAAAGCCGGGAAACTGTAAAGTGCGATACGCTTTTGCTCTCCGTGGGCTTAATACCCGAAAATGAGCTGAGCCGGGAGATGGGACTTGATCTTCTTCAGAGCACCGGCGGGCCGGCTGTCAACGAGCTGCGCGAGACCTCAAATGAGGGAGTATTTGCCTGCGGCAATGTCCTGCAGGTGCACGACCTGGTGGACTATGTCAGCGAAGAGGCTGAGATAGCCGGCAGATCAGCCGCCCGCTATCTCCAGGGTTCCCTTGAGAGAAGGCCGCGGGAAATTCCAGTTGTTGCCGGAGAGGGCATAAACTCGGTGGTGCCGCAAAAGCTCACCTATCGCCCTGAAGATGACAGGCTGAAATTTTTCTTCCGGGTGAAAAAACCCCGGGAAGATGTGAAAATCAAAGTTGAAGATGAAGAGGAAAACCGCATAGCAGCTTTCTCCCGCGATGTAGTAACGCCGGGAGAGATGGAGAGCATTAAAGTTCCCTACCAGCTCTTAGATGACGACCTGAAAAAAATCACCATATTAATGGAAAAAGAGGAGTGATATATTATGACCAAAACTTTAGAAAAGCCCTCAGTGGAAAAAAATCTCATATGCGTAAACTGTCCCAAAGGCTGCCGGATCAAGGTTAAAGCAGAAGGTGAGGAAATCATCGATATGGAGGGATATGAGTGCGGGCTGGGGAAAGATTACGCCCGGGAAGAGTTCAAAAATCCCACACGTATATTGCCCACCACAGTGCGCGTAAAAGGAGGCGAGCTGCCTCTGGTGCCGGTAAAGTCAGAAAAACCTCTGCCCAGAGATAAGATCGGCCAGGCCATGCAGGAGCTGGCCGAGGTCGAGATAGAGGCTCCGGTTGAGCTGGGAGAAGTTGTTAAGGAGGATGTAGCCAATACCGGTGTGGATATGGTGGCCACCAGGAAGGTATTCCCCGGCAGCCGCTCCCGGCAGGCAGCGGGGTAGAGTTTCTTTGGTCTGAAGAGAAAATACTGTTTCGAAGGAAATTTCTGGCGGTCGATTTCTCCAGCTAGACTCTGTTTACATTCACCGCGCATGCCAATGATCCCCCGATCGCCGATTTTAGATGTCGAAATTTGCCTTAAGATATATTTTGATAAAATCTGTTTTACATCAAGCTAAAAGGGGACAAACCGGGAGGGGCAAATTTTGAGAGGGGATTAAGCATCGTAATCAAACAGGGGATAGATCTCTCTCAGAGAGGAAACCCGGGGAACGCCGGGATCATCATAAATCTGATGAGGATCTATGAGCAGAGTCTGATAGCCCAGCCTCTCTGCTGGAGCAATATCGTTGAGATAGTTATCGCCTATTGAGAGCAGCTCTTTAGGTCCGTGATCATATTTTGACATGATATGTTTAAAGATTTGTCTGCTTTTTTCTGGCTTGCGGCAGTCGGTATATTTTTCCTGGAATACCCCGGTGAGCTCCAGGATTTCAAGGAGTCTCTCCGTGTCATGAGCTTCGCTGTTCGTGGCCAGAATAAGTGTGTATTCATGCTTTATTTGCTTGAGAAAACTTTTCAGGCCGGGTATTTGCGAAAGCACCTCTTCCTGGTTATCTGCCAGCCAGTCCTTTGTTTTGCGGTAGCATTCAGTGGTATCCTCAAGGCCATAATGATAGGCACAGGCGGCAGGTATCCACCAGCCATCTCCCACAAATATCATTTCTTTAAGGTCACAGGTTACCGGTTTAGAATAAATTTTTTCTCTGGCCTCATCGGACAGCATATTGCCCTGCCAGTCCCGGGCGCGCAAAACCTCTCCCTTTTCATTTATATCCAGTATGTAATCATTTTTCACATCGTAAACCCTTCCCAGCCGCAGGGGATGATCGCCGCGACGGGCCGCTTTTAAATCGCAAAAAAATGCCTCGCCTTTCTCCTGAGGAAGCTTCCCGGCAAGGCATTTAGCATAATAATCAAAATGCTTTTCATCTTCGTAAAGAGTTCCATCCAGATCAAAGACTATTCCCTCGATGATGTCCGGATTAAGATTATGTGAATTATCCAAGCAGTTTCTCTCCCTCTGTATCTTTTTCAGGCAGCAGAGCCAAAAATTTTTTCAGAAGTTTTCTCCTGCCGGCAGCAAGAGTGCGCCAGCCGCGCCTGCTTTCCCTTTTTTCCAGGCTGGTGACAGTTCCTCCTGCCTCCTCAACCAGCAGAAGACCGGCCGCTATATCCCAAAAATTGGTGCGCATAAAACAGGTCAGATCAAAAACTCCGGCTGCGGTTAGGGCTAAAGCCAGCGACTGGCAGCCAAATGCCCTGATCCCGCCCAGTTTTTCCTGAATATTCGAGCCGGGAAAGTTTCTGCCCGCCTCTATTTCGCTCCCTATCAGCTCGACTGCAAGACAGCTTTTTTGCAGTTTTAAAGTATCTGAGACCTGCAGTCTTTCACGACCTCTAAAAGATCCCTCTCCTCTTACGGCATGATAAAGCGTATCTGTCTGGGGCAGGTAAATCAAGCCCAAAAGCAGGCTATCCTGATGACAGCAGGCTAAAGAGATGGTATACCAGGGAATGCCGCGGGTATAGTTGGCCGTGCCGTCCAGGGGATCGAGGATCCAGCGCAGGGAATATTCAGGATTGATTGTCTTTGCCTCTTCGCTGACGATGCCATGGTCGGGAAACTTATCCTGAAGCCCGGATATTATCATATCCTCAACCTGCAAATCCATGGAGGATACAGGTTCTCCATCCTCTTTGCTGTAGATGGAAAAATCCCCGCTGTCAAATTTATCCCTTGCGCTGCTGCCGGCCTGTCTTATAATAGATCTGGCTGTGTGAAAATAATCCTGCAATTTTTTATCGCTTAAATCTGCCGGCTCCCTCATATTATTTTCTTTCTTACGTAGGCGCTGCTGTAATCAATTATGGTGACAACCACTATGATCACCAGAAGGCTCATTCCTACAACGGACCAGCGTCTAAACTGCAGGCTTTGAAGCAGGGTTACACCGATGCCTCCTGCTCCCACCAGTCCCAGAACAGTTGCCCGGCGCAGATTCAATTCAAATCTGTAAAGTGTGGTTCCGATGAATTCGGGCAGCACCTGCGGGGCTACAGCATAGAGGAAAATTTCTACTCTGTTGGCTCCGGTGGCCTCCAGAGCTTCGATTGGCCCCTGGTCGATGGACTCCACCACCTCTGAGTTTAACTTGCCCAGCATGCCGATGGAGTTAATTCCCAAAGCCATTACACCGGCGAGAGGGCCGGGGCCGTAGGAGGCGACAAAAAATATGCCGAATACGAGGGCAGGAAATGTGCGGATGGCGTTTAAAATTTGTTTGCCGGCTACGGTAATTGGACCGGGCACACCGATATTTCGGGCCGCCATAAAACCCACCGGGATTGACAGTATGGCGGCAATGGTGGTGCCAATTACAGCAATTTGAATTGTTTCCAGCATGCCAATGACTGAATTCTCCAGTTCAGCAGTTTCCGGAGGCACCATATCTGCAATTATGTATCCCATCCTGGGCAGCCCCACACTTATGCGCTCGGGATCAATTTCCATGCCTATAATGGACCAGATAAATAAAACCAGAACTATGAAATAACCGACATACCACTTCATGGACGTTTTTTCAAAGCTTCTTAAACTCTTTTTACTCTTTTTATCCCTGGGGGGTTTCAAATTAACTCCTCCCTCAGCTTATTGCTCAGGTAATCTATTAAAACCACTATGACAAAAGTGGCTAAAATTACCATGGAAGCGTTTTGATAGCGAAACAAATTGAGCGAGCTGTCCAGATTCACTCCTATGCCGCCGGCTCCTACAAGACCCAGCACAGTAGACGCCCTTATATTAATTTCAAAAACATAGAGTGTATAGCTGGCAAAGGTGGGTAAAATCTGGGGCATAACGGCATAGCGGATCATCTCCAGTTTGTTGCTGCCGGCAGCCTCTAATGCCTCGATGGGACCGTAATCGATGGCCTCTAAGCTTTCACTGGTAAGTTTTGCATTTACCGCCATAGAAAAGAAGGTGAGAGCGAGCATGCCGGCAAAAGCGCCCAGACCCACTCCGGCTACCAGAATGGCTGCGTAGAGCAGGGGGGGTATGGTACGCACCAGATTCATAAATCCTTTGGAGATAAAATACAGGGGAGTGTTATTATTGACATTATTGGCCGAAAGCAGTATCAGGGGTATGGCAAGAAGCGTCCCCAGTGTGGTGCCGGCAACTGCAGTCTGGAAGGTCTCTATCAGGGGATCAATAAGCCTGACGGAGTAGGCCCAGTTGGGAGGGACCATCTCCCAGAGCAGGCCAAAAAAGCTGGGGAGCTCACCAATTATCTCAATAAGACTAAAATCCACACCCCGGGCGCTCCATATATATACGGCTGCCACTATGGCAATACCGATTATACTTTTTATCTTGCCTTTGAGCAGAGTAAGGCGGGAGGCAGTTTTGTCAGAGCCGGTGCCCATCATATATTTTCACCACCTGCATTGAGCTGATCGTCGGCAGTGATGGAGCGGCCATAAATATCTTCAAATTTTTCCTCGGTAACTTCCGAAGCCGGTCCCTGGTAGACAAGCTTGCCCTCGCGCAATCCGATTATTTTTTCGCCGTATTCCTGAGCGAGGTCGATAAAATGAAGATTAACCAGAGTTGTTATTCCATCCTCTTCATTGATTCTCTTCAGATCCTGCATCACAGCATGAGAGGTGGGAGGATCAAGGGATGCTACCGGTTCATCGGCAAGAAGTATCTTCGGCTCCTGAGCCAGGGCGCGGGCAATGCCGACTCTCTGCTGCTGCCCACCCGAAAGCTCATCGGCTCTGGCCTTTGCCTTCTCTTTAATACCCACTCTATCCAGAGCTGACAGGGCGGCTTCAATATCTTCCTCCGGAAATATACCGAGCAGTGTCCTCCAGGTGGAAACATCGTGCAGCCTCCCGGCCAGGACATTTCTGATAACGGTGGATCTCTTAACTAGATTAAAATTTTGAAAGATCATGCCCACCTTGCTGCGAAGCTCCTTTAACTCTTTTTTGCTGTAATCATTTATGATTTCGCCGTCAATTTTAATCTGGCCTTCAGTTGGTTCAACCAGCCTGTTCATGGTGCGCAGGAGGGTGGATTTGCCGGCTCCGCTGAGGCCCACAATAACAACGAAATCACCATCTTCAATTTCCAGATCTACTCCGTCTAACGCCTCAATACCACCGGGATACACAACGCTGAGTCCTTCACATTCTATAATATGGATCAACTCCTTGACAGCATAATCAGGGAGGGGAGATAGCATCAAGGCTACCTCCCCCCTGTTTCTAAATTTATTTGATTGATAAATTAACTCACACGAAACCTGGGTCGTTTCTGAAATTTTCCGTCTCCCTCTTTTATGTCTGTTTTAAAAGTCTATATACTCCTGCATTTCTTGATAAGTTCTGCGCACCACTTCATATCTTTCCGGACCGGCCGGCACATATCCGGAGACATTGTAAAGAGTATCCAGCAGCTCCCCTCCTTTTTCAGTTTCTCCTACATTTATAAAGGCCTGCTGAATATCACTGACAAGCTCAGGATCAAGTTCTCTTCTTACGGCGACGCCGTCATTGGGAATTTCAGCGGTGTATTCAAAGACATTCACTTTTTCCATGACGTCGGGATATTCATCCTCAATATCCTCACGGGCATCATCAAAACTTACTCCCACATCTGTTTCCTGATTGTAAACTGCTATGACTGCCGCATCGTGAGCGCCGGCAAAGATATAATCCTCTAAATCTTCATCCGGATCTATCCCGTGATCCAGCATATGTACATACGGGAATAGATATCCGGCGGTGGAGGCGGGATCCACAAATGCCATTGATGCTCCCTCCAGATCCTCCATAGCTTCTATGCCTGTATCTTCATGGGTGTAAAACTGAGCAAGATAATGGTCCGCGCCAAATCGGATTGAATTAAGGATGATTTCCAGATCGTGTCTTTCCTCTCCCAGAATAAGAGCAAAGGGGCCAAATATACCGACATCAACCCGGCCGGTACCCATAGCTTCGATCACACCGGTGAAGCTGGTTAAAACTGTACCCTCTACCGGCATATCCAGCTCCTCTTCCAGTAACTCTGTGAGAGGATCGATGGATTCTATCATAACGCCGGCTTCACGAGAAGGCACCATGCCCAGAACTAGCTGTTCTGGCACCTCATCTCCAACATCTGCTGGTTCGGCGTCATCAGCAGAGACTCCCATGGTAAAGGTTAGAGTTACTGCCAGAGCCAGAACCAGGATAAAGCTAAACTTCTTCATTGAATAAATTCCCCCTTTTAAGTTGTGTTAATAGAGATACTATTTAACTTAGCTGGATAAAATCTCAAAAAATGATGGGAAGAATAGAAAAGGAGTTTCTCCCATAAACTAATTTAATGATTGACCGCGGGATTCCTGCTTATTTGAGTGTTAATTTAATGTAAATTTTAAAGGGATTTTTTATAAGGACCAGAACTATCCCGGGGTGCCGGGATGTTAAGCATTCAAAAAAATTCGCTAATTTGATCGTCAAAAACAGTCTGTTTGATGTGCCGGAGATTATTATTTTCCAGA
>CAZVZM010000002.1:3536-105062 GCA_964630835.1 uncultured Halanaerobiaceae bacterium | reverse complement strand
TGGGGCGGCAGGATTCGAACCTGCGCGTCCTGGGACCAAAACCCAGTGCCTTACCACTTGGCTACACCCCATCAAAATAAGTTCCGGCAGCGACCTACTCTCCCACGAGGTCTCCCTCGCAGTACCATAGGCGCTGGAGGACTTAACTTCTGTGTTCGGAATGGGAACAGGTGTTGCCCCTCCGCTATTGCCACCGGAAATTTTATATCTCTCACTTGTGCACTACATATTATAGCAGATAGCTGTCATCTTGTAAAGGGTTATATGGAGCGAAATCAAGATCTACAAAAATGCCGATATCCATGAATTGCCGGCAATCAACCGCAAACAATCCGTCATCTCTCATCCTGCCTCAAGTAGTATAACAAATCATGAGGGGTCTGTAAAGGGAAAAATAGATTTCGTACAATTTAAAAAAATAATCAATGCCGCTTTAGCCCAGCAGGCCGGCGAACCAGCCGATTATTGTTCTCAGTATCCTGTGAAAAATCCCCGCCTCTTTTATGTCCTCTACAGCCTTAATTTTGACCTCGTGCACTATCTCATCATCGACCAGGCTTTTGGCCTTTCCGACCATCTCTCCCGCTGCAATAGGAAATTCAAATTCATCCTTCAATGTTATTTCGTATCCCGTCTCCTGCTCCTCTCCAGTGTCCATCACAGCATAGAGGGCGGTGTCAGTCTCAACGCTAACCTCACCCGGTCTGCTTCCCTCTATATTGATACCTTCCAGAGTTTCCCCTTCAGACAATATTTTTTCTCTTCTGTAATTATCAAATCCGTACTCAAGCAAGTTCTTTGTGCACCGCTGTCTCTCATTCTCGTTCTCCGCCCCCAGCACAACCGATATCAACCTCATGCCGCCGCGCTCGGCGCTGGCAGCCAGATTGAAGCCAGCTTCCCTGGTAAACCCGGTTTTGATGCCATCCAGATCGGGATAGGAGAGAATAAGCCTGTTGGTGTTGACCAGCATTGCCTCGCGGTCCGAAAGCTCCAGGTTTTTCGTCCAGATCTGACTCCATTCCCTTATCCGGGGATACTGAATTAACTCCCGGGACATTCTGGCAGTATCTCTGGCAGTTGTGTAGTGGTTTTCTACGGGCAGACCGGTCGGTGAGGAAAAATTTGTGTTTTCCATTCCCAGATCAGCAGCCCGCTCATTCATTCTGCTTTCAAAAGCTTCCCTGCTCCCTGCCACCGCCTCCGCCAGTGCCATGCTAGCATCATTGGCCGAAGCTATGCTGGTAGCCTGCAGAAGTTCTCTCACAGTCAGCTCCTCCCCCTCTGCAAGATAGATCTGAGAACCCCCCATGGAAGAAGCGTTTTCGCTCACGATCACCTTCTGATCCAGCTCAAGCTCTCCGGCATTTACAGCCTCCATGGTCAAAAGCATGGTCATTATTTTGGTGATGCTGGCGGGAGCATGTTCTTTATCGGCATTCTTTTCGTAGAGCACCTGCCCGGTCTCCGCCTCCACCAAAATGGCAGCGGGAGCGGACACATCTACGGCCAAAGCCGGAGGGGCAGATGAAATAAGAGAAATAGATAAAGTAAATATAAAGGCTAAAATTAAAACTATGGCAGGGAGACTTGCCCCGGTGAAATTCAATTTATTAAAATGAAATGCTGAAGGCTTTTGCTCACCTCTCATTTTTTCATTGTCTTCCGAAAATATACTCACCTTTGAATTGATGTAAGCTTTCAGGTTTATCTCTTCCCTGTTTTTATCTTCCCTATTTTTGCTTTCTCTCTCTTTGTTTTTTGAACCGATATAATATAAAATAGTATCCAGCATTTATTTCTCCCTCTCAAATTTGGATTTTGCCTCTTCCCACCACTCATCCAGCTGCTTCAAAGAGTAGCTCTTAAGACCCTCGCTGCTCTCATTAGCCCTCCTCTCGATATATTCGAATCTTTCCCTGAAGCGATTTAAGCAGGAAACAAGGGCCAGCTCGGGGTCAAGCGAGAGAAAACGGGCCAGATTGACCAGGGCAAAGAGACTATCACCCAGCTCTCCCTCCAAAACCTCCCGGGGGCTGTTATTTTCTACAGCCTCGCGGAGCTCGGCCACCTCTTCCTCCACCTTATCCAGCACCGGTTCAATGTTATCCCAGTCAAAACCCGCTTCCGCAGCCTTTTCCTGGATTTCTCTGGCCTGCAGCAGAGCTGGCTGGCTCCGGGAAAAGTCGGAAAGAATGGATCCATCACCAATTTCATCACTGATTTCCTTTTTCTCATTATCAAAAAAATTCTTTTCATTGACTTTCTTTTCCTCTCTCTTTATGCGCCGCCAGGTCTTCCTTACCTCCTCGGGATTGTCAGCCCGGGCATCCGAAAAAACATGGGGATGTCTGCGGATGATCTTTTCATTCAGGTCCCTCACCACCTCCGCAAAATTAAAATCCCCCTCCTCCCGGGCAATATGAGCCTGGAAGATGACCTGAAGCAGCAGGTCTCCCAGCTCCTCCCTGAGCATATTTCTATCTTCCCGCTCAATCGCCTCCACAACTTCATAGGACTCCTCTATAACATAGGGGCGGAGGGATTGGATGGTCTGTTTTTTATCCCAGGGACAGCCATCCTCTCCTCTCAGGGTGGTCATTATTTCCAGAAGGCGCTTTATCTCCTGCCCTGAATTTTCTTTGTAATTCTCTTCTTTGTTTTTCTCTTCTCTGCGCTCTTTTACTCCATGCTCTTCTGCTCTGGATTCATCACCTTCATCATGTTTTTCAGAGTTTGTCATTCAATATCCCCCATTTCGTCAAAAGTGCTGTTAGGTCCTCGCCCACTCCCGGTATCATCAAAATATCGTCTTTTACCACCGCTCCCGATATGATCATCAGGGCGAGATAGATTACCACTCCGGCGGCCACAGCCACAAGAAGCGCCGCCAGCTCGGCCAGAGGAATTACATCTCCCAGCCCCCTCAGCAAAATTCTATGAATAAAAACTACAAGCGCTCCCATGATCGCCGAGCCTGCAGCCGCCCTTAATGCCGAATATCCCAGGCCGCCAAGATCCTTCACCCGCCGGGCCACCGATATGAAGTTCAGCACAGCTGCGGCGGCAAAGCCGGCCACCGTGGCGGCAGCTGCACCGTGAATGTTAAAGAGGGGAAGACCCGTAAGCCAGAAATTTAATCCAGCGTTTACAACCGCACCGGCGGCCAGATTGCGGGCCGGGATATCCGTTCGTCCTATGCCCTGAAGGATGGCAGACGTGGTCTGCTGCAGAGTTACAAAAACAGCCGCCCAGGCCATAACGAGCAAAATTGAAGCCGCATCGGGCTCGGCAAAAACCACAGCCGAGAGCGGATGGGCCAGAACAGCCATGCCCACCGCTGCAGGTATTCCCAGCATCACCGTAAGCCTTAAGGCTGTAAAGCTTCTCTCCCCCACCAGGCCGGGATCTTCAAGGGAGTGGGCTTCAGAGATGGCCGGGACCAGGCTGGTCGCCAGGGAGACGGTGAGGATTGCCGGAAAATTTATTAATGGCAAAGCCACGTTTGTCATGAGGCCGTAGGCGGTGGTGGCTTCCTCCATGGCAAAACCGGCAGCCTGCAAGCGCTGGGGCACGAAAATCCAGTCCACAAAATTCATAAGGGGCCTCACAAGAGCTCCAAAAGTTATGGGAATACCCAGGCGGGCAAACTCTCCCAGGATCTTCTTTCTGCTCCCCGTCTTTATGCTCCCCTTCTTTAAATCTTCTCCGGGGCTTTCATCACCGCCGGATCCTTCGGAGCTTTTGGCTGAAAAGAAGGAAAAAATTTTTTTACGCTGGCGAAAATAGATGAAAAGCAGAAGGGCAAGTCCGGCAAGAGCGCCTGTGACAGCCCCAAATGAAGCTCCGGCAGCGGCAAATTCCAGACCCAGGGGGAGCAAAAAATAGGCCAGGGCTATCATCGTGATGGTCCTGACAAGCTGCTCCACAATCTGGGAGGCGGCAGTGGGCTTCATATCCTGCATACCCTGAAAAAAACCTCTGTATGTAGCCATTATCGACACGATGAAAACAGCCGGTGAAATTGCCAGAATAGCATAATACGCTCTGGGATCCAGGCGCAAAAGATTTATTAGAGGTCCGGCCAGGATAACCATGGCCAGAGTAAATAATGCTCCTATTACCACACTCATAACCCTGGCCATGGTAAATACCTGATAGGCCTCTCTATTTTCCTCGCGGGCCATTCTGTCAGCGATCATCTTCGCCAGTGTAACAGGTATCCCCGAGCGCGAAACCACCAGCATTATGGTGTATAGAGGATAGGCCATCTGATAGATTCCCATCCCCTCAGCTCCTATCATCCTTATCAAAACCACCCGGTAAACAAGCCCCATGACCCGGGAGGCTATTCCGGCAGCGCTTAAAATAGCCGCTCCTTTTACAAAAGAGCGCGCCGCCGGCTTATCGGCCACTGCCATCACCGACTTTCTCCCTTTTAAAAAAACTTTCCTCGCCCTGAAACTCCAGAAAGTCATCCATTATCTGTATAAGAAAGTTCACCTGAGACTGCTCTGCTCCATTCTTTTTAACGCTCAATCTGGGCTCACGACCGGATCTTACTTTCAGCTGCCTGCGATATTTTTTTATCAGCTTCATTACGGCTTCGCTGTCCACTTTTTCTTGATCGGTAAAATGGCAGACGATTTCCCTGTCCTTTTCCTGGATGAGATTGATATGAAGGCGGGCTGCTCTCATTTTTATCCTGCCGATGGAAAGCAGGTTTTTGACCTCCTGCGAAGGCGGGCCAAAACGATCTCTCAGCTCAGTGGATATCTCCGCAATTTCATCCTCCGACTTAGACTTCATCATGCGCTTATATATATCGACTTTTTGGGGGGAGTCCTCAATGTATTCATCGGGAATGTAGGCATCGAGATCCAGATTGACCTCCACATCGACTTCTTCCCTCTCTGCATCACCCTTTAACTCATTGACGGCTCTCTCCAGCAGCTTACAGTAAAGCGAGTATCCAACGCTGGCTATGTGTCCGGACTGCTCGGCCCCCAAAAGATTGCCGGCCCCTCTAATTTCCATATCCCTCATGGCTATCTTAAAGCCGGAGCCCAGCTCGGTAAACTCTCTGATGGCCTGAAGCCTCTTTTCTGCCGCCTGGGAGAGCACCTTATCTGGATCATAAAGCAGGTAAGCATAGGCAATCCTGTCGGTTCTGCCCACCCTGCCCCGCAGCTGATAAAGCTGAGCAAGCCCCATTTTATCCGCCCGGTTGATTATGATGGAGTTAACATTGCTTATATCCAGGCCATTTTCTATAATTGTTGTGCAGACCAGCACATCAAACTCGTGATTGTAAAAATCCATCATGATCTTTTCCAGGTGATTCTCCGACATCTGACCGTGAGCCACGGCCACCTCGGCCTCCGGCACTGCTTCCTGTACGGTTTTTGCCTGTTTCTCAATATCTTCGATTCTATTATGGACAAAGTATACCTGTCCCTGGCGGGAAAGTTCCCGCCTGATGGCATCCCTGACCATATTCTCCTCGTATTCTTTTACATAGGTGCGTATAGGATAGCGATTTTCCGGCGGAGTTTCTATTACGCTCATATCTCTCACACCGGTTAAAGCCATATGAAGGGTGCGGGGAATGGGGGTAGCTGTCATGGTGAGCACATCGATATTCTTTTTGAGGTCCTTGAGCTTCTCCTTGTGAGAAACCCCAAATCTCTGCTCCTCGTCTATAACTAAAAGTCCGAGGTCGGAAAATTCCACATCTTCGGAAAGGAGTCTGTGGGTGCCTATGATTATATCTATCTTGCCCTCGGTCAGCTTCTTCCTGATGATCTTTTGCTCTCCCGGAGTGCGAAAACGCGACAGAACAGCTACATTTATGGGAAACTCATCAATTCTCTCACGAAAAGTGTTGTAATGCTGCTGTGCCAGAATAGTTGTGGGCACCAGCACGGCCGTCTGCTTGCCATCCACCGCAGCCTTAAAGGCCGCCCTTATCGCAACTTCCGTCTTGCCGTATCCCACATCTCCACAGAGAAGCCTGTCCATGGGATGGGGACTCTCCATATCCTTTTTCACATCCGCTATTGCTTCTTTTTGATCTTCGGTCTCCTCAAAGGGAAAGGCATCTTCAAATTCTTTCTGCCACTCCGTATCCTCGCTGAAGGCATAGCCCTGCATCGTCTCCCGGGCAGCATATAGCTCTATCAGGTCGACGGCCAGCTCCTTAACAGAGTTTTTGACTCTCTCCTTTACCTTCTGCCAGCGGTTGCCTCCCAGGCGATATAGATTGGGCTCGGCCCCCTCTCCGCCGATATACTTCTGGACAAGCTGTATCTGCTCGGTGGGCACATATAACTTATCTTCATCGGCGTATTCAATCAATAGATAATCCTTCTGCTGATCCTGAATCGAGAGAGGCTCAAGGCCCAGATACCTGCCAATGCCGTGATTTTCATGCACCACGTAATCGCCGGGAGAGAGTTCAGAAAAGGTGGAAACTTTTTCCGTATCCTCAAGGTCCTGAATTTTCTTTTTCTCCCTTTTCTTTTCTCCCAGTATCTCCTTCTCGCTAAAAAATGCAACTCCGAGGTCGTCCAGCCGGAAGCCCTCTCCCAGGGTGAAAGGGACTATTAAAACTTCCCGGCGAATATCGTGGAGGTCAATTTTTTCCACCTCTTTTACGGAAAAACGTTCGCTCAAACTCTCCTTAAGCTCATCTCTTCTCTCAGCAGCGCTCAGGCCCAGGATAACGGTATAATCATCGTCTCGCAGCTCCTCAATTTTTTCCGCCAGCATATCATACCGGCCGTGATAGGGCTCGACACTTCTGCCTGAAAACTCAATGCTCTTAAGTTTGCCTCCCCTTTCCAGTTCGGAAATACTTTCTATATAATGCTGACCGTATAATTTTTGATTCATCTCCTCCGGCTTCAAATAATTATCCAGATAGTAGGGAAGAACCTCGCCTTTTTCCAGAAGGGAGGTAAACTCATCGGAAAGCTCCTCAAATTCCTGTCTGTAATGCTTTTCTATCCTGGTGGGATTATCCAGCAAAAAAGTTGTGCTGCCGGGAAGATAATCCGGAACGGTATCCAGTTTATCGTAGAAAAAGGGCAGGTATTCTCTCAAAACCGTTAGATCCCTGTTCTCCCGACCGGCGGATTCCAGCTTATCTATTTTAGCCTGCAGATTATCGGCGGCATCCGGGTAATCATTTTTTATCTCATCTTTTCTCTTCTCTAAAGCTCTGCTGACGGCATTTATCCTGCTGGAAAAATCCCCGGGAAGCACAATTTCTGAAGCAGGAGTAAAAGAGACTGAATTGATCTCATTGCGTGAGCGCTGGTCATCCAGGGAAAATGTGCGGATGGACTCCAGTTCATCACCAAAGAATTCCAGGCGGCAGGGAAGGTCGTATCCGGGAGGAAAAATATCGATTATTCCACCTCGAACGCTAAACTCGCCGCGGCCGCCAACCATATCCTGTCTTTTATACCCCATGCTTATGAGGTTCCCGGTTATATCATCTATGCTGTATTCTTTTCCCGCTATCAGCTCAAACTCCAGTTCTCTCCAGCGCCAGGCCGGCGGAAGCTTTCTCTGCAGAGCAGCCACAGAAGCAACTGCCAGCCTGGATTTGTCGCGAAATCTAAATCTATGAAATACCTGCAGCCTCTTCTCCTCTTTTCTGTGATCAGCGGGAATTTCTTCATGAGGTCTCACATCTATCCGGGGAAAAAGCAAAACCTTCTCCTCCGGTAGCAGGCGCACCAGATCCTCATATATTTCCCCGGCCCGGTAATCATCGCGGGCAACAATAAAAATGTCCCTTTCAATATCCTGGATAATTCTGGATATAACAAAGGGAAGACGCGACTGCCAGAGACCTGTAATCTGAATATTTTGACGCTCTTTGGCGGCCTCGCTGAGCTCTTTAATCTTTTCTGATTTTGTGCTGGAAAAACTGATCATATTATTTTCCTCCGCTCAACTCTGATTAAAACGATTCATTGCAGCTTCACAGCTCTCACTCCGCCACAGCTCGGCGGCTTTTACAGCTCTGTCAATGGCAGGGTTTACCACCTCTTCAAGCTCCTTTTCGGAAAATTCAGTCAGGACGTAATCCGAAGGCCTTACGCCGGCCGGAGGGCGACCGATCCCAACTCTCAGGCGGGAAAAATCCGCGGTTTCCAGAGCTTTTATAATGGACTCCACACCCCTATGTCCACCGCTGCTGCCCGATTTCTTTAGCTTAATTCGTCCCAGTTCTAAGTCCATATCATCGTGAACAATTAAAAAATCCTCTGAGGAAAGCTGATAATTCCTGGCCAGCTTTCCCACAACCCGGCCGCTTCTGTTCATAAGCTTCAGGGGCTGAACCAGACCCGTCCTGGCCCCCTCAATCCTGCACTCAGCTACAAGGGCGGATGATTTTTTTTCCGGACTGCATCCATGCTTTAAAGCCAGACTCTTTATAACTTTAAAGCCTGAATTATGCCGCGTGTTTTTATATTTTTCACCCGGATTACCCAGGCCGACAACCATTTTCATTTATATTCACCACCGGGACTGACATTAAAAGTTAAGCATCTTAATCTGTACTGGTGGCCGAAGCAGAGGGAAAATTTCATCGGTTTTAAAAATATCCAAAACTAACAGGAAAAGGAAAAGGCGCAACCCCTGAATGTGAGGTTACGCTCTGGGAAACTGAAGTGTTGGTAGGGGTTACTCCTCCGAGAATTCCTGCTCCTCGGGAATTTCTTCGCCCTCTTCTGCAAACTCCTCTTCCACTTCCTCTTCTTCTTCTCCAATAACTTCCGGCTCCAGAGTTTCCACATCGACGAGAGTTTCTTCCTCTTCAGTAACTTCTTCGCTGGGAGGAACAACTGTGACCAGAACATCATCGGAATCGTGAAGAATGTCATATTCTTCTTTCTCCTCGAGATCACTGATCTGGAAGGAATCTCCCACATCCAGCTCGCTGATATCAACCTCGAGGGATTCGGGAATATCCTCTGGAAGGCATTCAACCTCAACCTCTCTCATCAGCTGCTGTAAAACTCCTCCCTCTTTAACTCCAATGGAAGTTCCGGTAAGTTCGGTGGGTACAGTTACAGTAATCTTTTCATCCATCGAGATAGCCTGAAAATCAACGTGCAAAAGCATATCTTTTATGACATGCTCCTGGTAATCCTTGATCATTGTAGTTTCGGTCTCAACTTCCTCATCACCGTCAAAAATTTTCAGTTCCACAATTGCGTTCTCTCCCAGAAGTTCCCATACTTCGTGGGGATCAACAGTCAGGGGCAGTGGATCCCGCTCGGGACCATAGACAACCCCGGGGATCTTACCCGCTCTTCTTAATTTTCGTGCATTTCCTTTGCCAGTTTCCTCTCTGGCAGATACATTCAGTTCGACTTTTTGCATGATCTTCACTCCTCACCCGAATATTATTTTAATTTTTCAGGTTATATATTCTTCCCTGGAACTTTTTAAATTGTGCTGTCAAAAAATTAAAAGCCGACATTTTATCCACAAACTATATTATAACATCCTCCCGCCCGGGGAGCAAGGTCAGACAGAGGAAAAATTTTATGGATCTTCTCCATAACCGCTGATAAAATTTACAGCATATGCCTGTAAAGCGATAGTTACTCTCCTTTTATTATAGGAAGCTATGAGGCGAAGTGATACTTGAAATTTCTCCGAAGCCTGAGTCAGGTCCATGGCCGAAAACTAAACTGAAGCAGAGAAAAATTTCATTGTAAGCGAATGCTCATAGCTTCCATGAATGCTCTATAACTGATGTGGAAAAGAACTTAAAAACCTCATTTTAAAAGGAATTTAAAAGGGCGTTATTTAAATAACACACTCACAGACACATCTTTGAAAATCCTGTCTATGGCCTCGCCCAGCAGGGGGGCTACCGATAGGACCGTGAGATTGTCCAGTTCATCTGCTGTATCATCCTGAGGTATTGTATTGGTCACAATAACTTCCTCAATGGGAGAATTAGAAAGCCTATCAACCGCCGGTCCCGAAAATAAAGCGTGAGTGCCGCAGGCAAAAACCTTTTCCGCACCCTTTTTAGCAAGAGCTTCAGCTGCCCCCGTCATAGTTCCGGCAGTATCAATTATATCATCATAGAGAATCACATTTCGCCCATCCACTTCTCCTATGATGTTCATAACTTCGGAAACATTGGGCCTGGGACGTCTTTTATCAATTATGGCGAGAGGAATGTTCAATTTCTGGGCAAATGATCTCACCCTGCGAACTGAACCAACATCAGGAGCAACTGCCATAAGATTATCAATATCTTTCCCCTCAAAATAATCCACCATAATATTGGCAGAAAAAAGGTGATCAACGGGTATATCAAAAAAGCCCTGGATCTGCGGAGCATGCATATCCATTGATAACACTCTCCGGGCTCCTGCGGTGTAAAGCAAATTTGCCACCAGCTTTGCCGTAATGGGATCTCGTGCCTGCGCCTTTCGATCCTGTCGGGCATATCCATAATAGGGAACTACAGCGGTTATCCTCCGGGCCGAGGCCCGGCGAAGCGCATCTATCATTACCAGAAGCTCCATAATGTTCTCATTTACGGGCGGACTTGTGGGCTGAATTACAAATACATCCGCTCCCCTGACCGTCTCCTCAATTTTAACGGATATTTCCCCATCCTGAAAGCGTCCAATTTCTGAGCTGACGAGCTCAGTCCCCAGATATCGGCAGATGTCCTCAGCCAGCTGCGGGTGGCAGTTCCCGGTAAATATTTTCATCTTTTCCCCATATGCAGGCATTTTTGCCCAGGCCTCCTTAAAGCTGATGATTAATCATTTATTTATATTTTCTTATATATTCACTTATCAAATTGTCAGTGCTGCAGCGGAATTCCTGCAATTCCCAAACAATTTAACCAGGCTTTTCGAATAATCAGCTGCTATCTATTCATTTTTGCAGTGAAATCTGGCTGGAACTCCCAGCACAGTTGTCTTTGCCTTCACATCTTTTGTAACAACAGAACCCGCCCCCGTCCGGGCCTTTCTGCCCAGTTTGAGAGGAGCCACCAGGGTTGTATTGCTGCCAACGAAAACCCCGTCTTCAAGCTCAGTTCTATGTTTTTTCTCTCCGTCATAATTGGCAAAGATAGTGCCAGCTCCAATATTACAGCCTTCGCCTATAATTCCATCCCCCACATAGCTCAGATGAGGAACCTTGCTTGCTTTTCCAACCTGAGATTTTTTTATCTCCACAAAATTGCCGATACGGCAGCTTTCAGCTATCTCATTGCCCGGGCGGAGATGAGCATATGGACCAACGTCCGTATTAGCACCTACACTGCTCTGTATGATAAAACTGCCCTGTTTTACATTTACCCCCTCCGCCAGTTCAGCTCCTTTAAGCTGACAGTTCGGCCCAATGCAGCACTGCCGGCCTATCCGGGTTCCTTCTCTTATAACCGCTCCGGGCCATATTGTCACATCTCGACCAATTTCGACATTTTTTTCTATGTAAATCCTGTCCGGATCCTTTAATGTAACTCCTTTATTCATGTGATATTTCTTTACTCGTTTTTGCATTATCTCCTCCGCCCGGGCCAGATCACTGCGCGTATTTACTCCCAGTATTTCCTCTATACTTTCAGGCCGGGAGGATGCAATGGAAGTTTCCTCATAAATAATTTCCGGAGCATCAGTTAAATAATACTCCCCCTGAATATTATCATTTTCCAGGCCGGCAAGAACATCTCTGAGATGCCCGCCTTCAAAAATATATACACCGGCGTTTATCTCATTTATGGAAGAAATTTCTTCGCCAGCATCGCTGTCCTCTACAATTCTTTCAATATTTCCCCTTTCATCTCTCAGGATCCTTCCGTATCCGCGGGGATCTTCCACCTCGGCCGTCAGAAGGCTCATCCCCGCCTCTTTAGAGCGGTGACTGTCAAGCAGGGTCTCAAGAGTCTCAGATTTCAGGAGAGGAGTATCGCCATACATCACGAGAAAATGATCGCCGGTTCCGGAAATATAACTTTCTGCCTGCTTTACAGCATGTCCGGTGCCCAGCTGCTCCTCCTGCCTGACAAAGTCGACCTTCTCCCGCCCGGAGATGGCCTCTTTAACTCTTTCAGCCTGGTGGCCAACCACGCAAACAACTCTATCTGCTACATTTTCGGCAGTATCTAAAGTATGTTCAAGCATCGCCATACCGGAGATATCGTGAAGCATTTTATTGCGGCCGGATTTCATCCTGGTGCCCTTTCCCGCCGCAAGAACGATGGCCATTATATCCATCCTGTCAATCCCTCCATATCCAAAGTAGTAATCGTATGAAGTATATCAGAAAGATATAAAGTTTGTCAAACAGGATTATGCCGGGAAATCCGCATCCCGATCATAAGGATTGAACAACGGATATTCCCGGCATATTATAAAATATTATTCTCAAATCTTTCGGAGATCAACCGGTCTTTTCGCCGGCCTGATGAAAAGCTGCCAGGACCTCCTCCTGGATCTTCTCCCTCAGAGAATTTGTAAGAGGAAAACAGACATCATAATAGTTACCCTTCCATTCTCGCGATGGCATGGAGGCAAATAATCCATTCTTTCCTTCCGTCACCCTGATACTTCTAACAACGAAGCTCTCGTCAAAAGTCACCGATGCAAAAGCCTTCACATTCCCTCCGCTGGCCACCGGAAAAATCCTCACATCCGAAATTTTCACCCTGATTACCCCCTTTTTGAAGAGATACCTCTATTATAATTGGTAAAAGGAGGTAAGTCAAGTAATTTTTTATATTTTTTCAAGAAAATTCCATAACTCATCTTCGCCCTGCCAGCTCAATTCATATCTTCTCCCGGTTTCCTTTATAAATCTTCCTTCCGGAATTATATTGCCGGCAACATATGCGGAAATATCGTTCTCCTCCAGCAGCTCAATTAAATCCTCAGCCGAATCCGTGGAAATAACCATGCTTCCCGAAGAGATCAATCCAAAGGGATCCATATTAAGCCGGGCGGTAATCTCCTTTACCGGGTCGGGAACTAATTGGGGAGATTTATTTAAAACAAATCCTTTTCTGGCCGCCTGGCTCATCTCAGTGAGTGCTCCATAAAGACCTCCCTCGGTAACATCATGCATCGAATTTACTCCAAAATCCGCAGCTATCAACCCCTCTTGAAGCACACTGATGTGATTTTGATAATTGCGGGCAGCTCTGATCGTTTCCCGGCTCACTCCCCGGGAAATAAGGTACTCCTCAAAGTCACTGGCCAGAATAAAGGCACCCTCCAGGCCCACCCCTTTTGTCAGAACGATATCATCGCCTGCCCGGGCTCCTCCGGTGGGAACATACCGGTCTCGCCCGGCTTTACCTATGGCAGTTACCGCTATCAAACTGCGGCTCACATCATCAATTATTTCAGTATGCCCGCCCAGCACCTGAACGCTGAGACCGGAGGCTGTTTTGTCAATTTCACTCATGAGAGCGCTGATTTTTTCATCGGTTGATCCCGGAGGCAAAAGAAGTATAACCTGTATGCCTATGGGTTCTGCTCCGGTTGCCGCCAGATCATTACAGGCCACGTGCACGGCCAGATAACCTGCTTTTTCTCCGGCTCCCGTTATGGGGTCGGAGGAGATCGCCAGGACTTCTTCACCAAAATCAATTACGGCGCTGTCCTCCCCCAGGCCTGAGTTGACCAGCACATCCTCTCGATGGTGGGTTATATTATTTAAAACAGTATTTTGTAAGCGCTCCGAAGATATTTTTCCAGCCTGCATTCATAACTTACCTCCTGCATTAAAATTCGTAGTGTCAAAAGATCCAGAAAAGGGGGCAGAAACTATGACAAAAATGATTACCTGGCTTTTAGCCTGCCTCAGAGCCCGGCAGAAGGACAAACTTTCGCCCCTGAAATAAAACGGGTTAAAATGAGCTCTTCACCTCCCGGCCAGGTTTCTGCAAATTCCCTCATCTCCCTCTCGCTTTCATGAAAAATCATGAATGTAGGACCGCTCCCGGTCATCTGAACGTGAACCGGCGCAGGATCATGATTTTTTATTCTATCCCTGAGGTCCTTCATCCCGGGATAAAGTCGTGTGGTGACCCGTTCAAGAATATTCTCCCAGCCCTCCTGCCAGGTAATTTTATTTCCGGTCGAAATGCTGTTTTCAATCAAGCTATCCGCAGAAATACTGCTTTCCTCTATCAGAGCGGGTTTGAGCTGAGAGAAAATCCTGGCAGTGGAAACTTTGAGCTCGGGATTTAGAAGGATAAGTTTTTGCTCTATAGATCCGGGGTAAAATGTCAGCTTTTCTCCCCGGCCCCGGGCTAAAGCTGTCCCTCCCCTAATGCAAAAGGGAACATCAGCTCCCAGCTCTACACCCAGCTGCTCAAGTTTTTCCCGGGTAAGACCGAGAGAAAAAAGGCGGTTTAAAGCACGGAGGACCGCTGCAGCATCGCTGCTGCCTCCGGCCAGGCCCGCAGAAACCGGAATGTTTTTCCTGAGGTGTATCTCAACTCCGGAAGAGATAGAAGCAAAGTTTTCCTTCATCAATTTCGCCGCCTGCCAGGCGAGATTATTTTCGTCATCGGGAACTTCTCTCTTCCCCCGAATACAAATCTTTATCCCGGCTTCTATTTTTTTTACTGAAAGTTCATCACAGAGGTCAACGGTCTGCATTATACTCTCAATGCTGTGATAGCCATTGTCAAGCTTTCCCGTGACATCGAGGGAAAGATTTATTTTGGCCGGAGCCATCTCCTGCACTTCTTCTATTCTACCGTCACCGCTCATAATGCTCCCTCATTTCAAATTTGTTTGGAGGTTCATTTTTTGTACCATGGTACAATCAAAAATTTGCACAATAACATTATAACACTAATACCATGGATAGTTAAATATAAAGGATCTTCTCTGCTCACCTCTTATTATAGGAAGCTATGAGGCGAAGTGATACTCGAAATTTTTCAAAGCCCGGTCCGAAAACTAAACTGAAGCGGAGGAAAAATTTCATTGTGAGCGAAGCCTCATAGCTTCCCCCAGAAAATGATGTGGAGAAGAAACAATATAAAATTACCGGCTAAAGCCGGATAAATAAATTATTTTTGCCAGAGCAATTTCTGGCTGCTATAATTTAACCGGGAGGGATTTAAATGAATAAAAATAAAGCCGAACTTACAGCCTGGTATATCTATCACAGCGGCACCGCTGTCTTCAATCACAGGACAAAATCGCTGCACATCTTCGACTTTTACAGACAAGAAGGGAAGGATTTTCCCGGAGTATGGCAGGAAGAAATCTCAGCTGAAAATACCTATATCTATGTAAGTCACGGTCACGGCGATCACTTTAACTCCGAAATCTTCAGCTGGTCGGACAGGCTGCCGGCCGTCAGGTACATTCTCAGCCACGATCTAAAAACTAAAAGAAGCATACCGGGATCGGATGATATAGATATTTATTATATGAAACCTGGTGATGCACTGAACCTGCATAATATCAAATTGAACGCCCATCCCAGCACCGATGAGGGTGTTTCTTTTATGATCAGAGAGGGCAATGCCGGAATTTTTCACGCCGGCGATCTCAACTGGTGGGACTGGAAAAGCTTTTCAGCAGCTGAAAGAAAGCAGGAGGAAAAAGAATTCAAGGATGCGGTAAATCAGCTAGAAAAATACAGAATAGATCTGGCATTTGTTCCCGTTGATCCCAGACTGGAAGAGAGTTTTTATCTGGCCGGGGAGCATTTCATAAAAACAATCAATCCTTCAGTATTTATTCCCATTCACTGGCAAAATAATTTCGACATAGTATCACGATTTAAGGGCAAAATCGATACAGGCAGCACTCGCGTTCCTGAAATAAATAGGCCGGGACAAAAAATTCATATCCATTAAATCTTAAATCCCCCGCCGGAAAGAGCGGGGGATTGATAGCTGCTTTTTTAGATTTTATTCAACTATTTCCAGTTCCCGTCCTACCTTTTTGAACTTATCCAGGGCAAATTCTAAATCATCCTGTCCGTGAGATGCAGAAATCATAACCCTGATTCGGGCTTTACCCCGGGGTACGGTGGGATAACCTATGGACTGAGCAAAAATCCCTTCCTCAAATAATCTATCGCTAAATTTGCTCGCCGTCTTTGCATCTCCGATCATAACTGGCGTAATGGGGGTTTCGGTCTTGCCCACATCAAAACCTGCCTCCTTCATATTTTTCTGGAAGGTCTCAGCATTGTTCCAGAGTTTTTCCACCAGTTCGTTATCCTCTGCCAGTAGCTCTACAGCTCGAATAGTGGCGGCCAGATCCGCGGGAGTCACAGCGGAGCTGAAAAGGAAGGGTCTTCCCCTCTGCTCCAAAAATTCTATCATCACCTCGCTGCCGGCAACGGAACCTCCCACCGTGCCGAATGCCTTTGAGAAGGTGCCTACCTCTATATCAACCTCTCCATGCAGTTCAAAATGATCTACAATTCCTCGCCCGTGACTGCCGAGAACTCCTTCTCCATGAGCATCATCCACCATTACCACTGCATCAAACTCCTTTGCCAGCTCTACAATCCCGGGCAGGGGGGCGATATCTCCGTCCATGCTGAAAACACCATCGGTAACGATTATTTTGTGACGGCCTGAAGCATTCTCGAGTTCCTCCTGAAGAGAAACCATATCTGCGTGATCATATACCCGCAGATTGGCCCGGGACAGGCGGCAGCCGTCTATTATACTGGCGTGATTTAATTCATCGCTTATAATGACATCTTCCTCGCCTGCAATGGCCGGGATTATGGCCAGGTTTGCATTAAAGCCGGATTGAAATGTGAGCGTGGCTTCCGCCTTCTTAAAATCCGCCAGTTTTTCCTCCAGCTCCTCATGCAGTTCCATGGTCCCCGCAATAGTTCTCACAGCTCCCGGACCCACACCGTATTTATCAACTGCCTTCTGGGCGGCCTTAACAAGCTCGGGGTGATTTGCCAGCCCCAGATAGTTATTGGAGCAAAAATTTAGCTTTTCGCTGCCATCGATTTCCACCCAGGCTCCCTGCGGACTCTCCAGAGTTCGAATATGATTGTAAAGCCCCTCTTCGTGAAGTTCATCGATAGTATTCTTTAGATGTTCTTCAAATGCTTCATTCATAAATCCGACCCTCCTTTAAGTTGAAAGAACTATCTTCCCGCACCTGCCCTCTTCCATCAATTTCATACCCTTATCGTATTCCTCCAGAGGAAATTTATGTGTAACCACCTTTTCCAAATCGAGCAGATTGTTACGGAGCAGCCTGCGGGCAATATACCAGGTTTCATACATTTTTCTGCCCGTAATGCCTTCGATTTCAACTCCCTTAAATATAACATCGTCGGTCAGATTCAATGTCACCTCTCCCTCCGGCAGTCCCAGAATAGCCATCTTACCGCCTTCCGTCAGCTGTTTAAGCCCCTGCCTTATGGCGTCTTCCACTCCGGACATTTCTGCAACAAAATCCACTCCATCACCGTCAGTTATATCATCTACAAGCCCGGAAACATCTTTTTCCGGTGATATTGCATGATCTGCTCCCACTTCCAGAGCCAGCTCCTGTCTGTAATCCATCGGTTCTGTTACCGTTATTGTTGCAGCTCCGAAGGCTCTGGCCACTGCTATGGACATAAGTCCGGCCGGGCCCGCTCCGGTAATTAAAATATTTTTACCCTCCACTGAACCGGCTCTAATTGAGTCTATGGCGTTTCCCAGCGGCTCCTGCAGAGAGGCAAGAGGCTGTGGGATTTCCGGAGGATTCTTCGAAGCGAGTCTTTCCTCAACTACAGCATATTCTGCAAATACTCCGTCAGTATGAACCCCAAGAATCTTCATATTCTGACATATATGCTCCCTATCAGTCCGGCACTGATAACACTCCTGACAGTTTATGTGAGTCTCAGCCGAAATATAATCTCCTTCTTCAAAACGGGTAACTCTATCTCCCATGTCAACAACTTCTCCAGCCAGCTCATGGCCCATTATATGAGGAATTTCAATGTTATTTTGGGCCCATTTATTCCAGGAATATATATGATAATCGCTCCCACAAATGGAAGTATTTTTTACCTCGACCAGGATCTCGGTTGAAGATGGCTCGGGTATATTGACATTTTTTAGCTCAGCCCCCCGGTCCGGCTCAGTTTTCACTACCGCCACCATATCATTACTCATCGGTTTTTGCCCTCCTGGAGATCGATGATATGAAAAAACTCACAAAGTCTTGCCTGATAAAACCTCTTTAAGGTCTGGATACGGCCTATCAGTAATGTTCCAGATTAATATTGCTGGCAGGACTGGAAATGAAAATTCTTATTTTTTCATCCCGGGACTCAAAATCTTCCGATTTAAAGGTGCTGGCGTCAATTTCCTCCAGGCCAAATTCTTCAAAATTATCCTCGCTAACAACATTTTCAGTATTAATTTTTACTCCTGTATCCCGGGGAAGATAAAATTTGATATTGGAAGCCCCCGAATTTATATTGACCTCGCTGCTGTAATTGTTAAAATGAATGGTTAAATCACTCACTCCTGACCTGATGTCGAGATTGTCAACCTGTAAATCCCGGAGGTCAAGATCATAGTGGCCCGCCCCCGCTTTGATGGAAAGTTTGAGAGGGATTTCACCATGGAGAGCTAAAAAAGCATGATTTATTATATCCACTCTCTCCAGCTCAAACCTCTGCCTCTGATGAACATCAAGAGTGCCCTCGCCAGCTTCGCTGTCAAAATTATATTCTATGTCCGGCTCTACCTCCTGGTATTCAAAAGCGAGATCATATAATTTTTCCTCGCCGTTATCCTCCTCCAGGAGCGAACGAATATCGATTGTTCCTGCATCAACCTGCATGTTTACATCCAGTTTTTCAATCCCCGGATCAAACATCATCTGAGCGCTCAGTCTCTCTGTCTGACTTTCAACCCGCCTGCCGGGATGCCCCACAAGATTCCAGTAGATCGGATTGCGAGCTGTGGGAAAAAGAAGACCGATAAATATTATTATTATAAGAAGTGGAGTAATCCACCAGAGTCTCGTACCGCGAAACAGAATATTTAAACCAATTAGGATTAAAAACAGCGGCCATCCGCGCACCAGCAGAGTCCAGATATTAAAACCGAGAAGATCAAAAGTATTGAGCAAAAATAGAACGCCAAGGCTGACCAAAATAATGCCAAAGGTAATATCGGCGCGGTTATGACGACTATCCCCCATCAAAATCCACCCCCCTGACGAGCAAAACCACCCCGATGATAATAAATATTATCGGCCATAGGGGTCGAAAAGAAAGCCGGGGAAACCAGATATCCACAAGAAAAAACAGGCCTGCAATGAGCAGAAAAATACCCAGATACCTCTGCCTGGAACTTCCCCTGCTTTTCCGGCGGCTTTCAGGCGTTCGCCCTTTTTCCGCCTCTTCTTTTCTTTCCTCTCTTTCGGCTTTTTCAGTTTCATCTTCTGCAGTTTCATCTTTTATTTCAAAGTCAGGTTCAACCTCATCGACGGTTGATGGCTGCAGAGGAATGATTATCCAGGCTATAATATAAGCGAGAATCCCCGCGCCTTCTGCAAAAAACATAAGGATAAAAAACAGCCTGATTAATATTGGGTCCACGCTAAAATAGCTGGCTATGCCCCCGCAGACTCCTCCAATAACTTTATCGCTGCGGGATCTGTAAAGTCTTTTTCTTTCTTTTTTTTGATTTTCCACTGGCAGCAGCTCCATTCTTTTAGTTATTGGTTGAAAATCTCCTCAAAACCGTTTCCAATCATTCTGTCTGCTGCTTATCATTTTCGCTATCATTATATCTTAAACCGGGACATTATTCAAAGAATATTGACTCTTTCCGCCTGTTTCCGGGATCTGCGCGCATAGAGTTTCTCGTAATAATTCTCTATCATACCGGCTCCGCTGAATTCATCATAGACCGATTCGATGCTGGCCTTCATGATATCCTGCCATTCTTGCCTGTTCTCATAGTAAGTGGGTAAAACCTCATTTAAAAGCACTCTGTATAAAGCTTTAAGATCATGTCTGTCCTGCTCTTCAGGCGTTTCTTTTTCAACTCCCTCTCCAAACTGCCAGCCATTAACTCCATGTTCGCAAGCCTCGGGCCACCAGCCATCCAGAATACTAAGATTGGGGATACCATTCATCGCCGCCTTCATGCCGGAGGTGCCGCTGGCTTCAAGGGGTCTTCTGGGATTGTTGAGCCAGACATCCACTCCTCTGGTTAAAAGGCGGCCGATCTCCATATCGTAATTTTCCAGGAAAAATACGCTGTCCTCGTATTTTTCGCTCATCTCCACCAGTCTGGCCACGATATCTTTACCTTTATCATCAAGAGGATGTGCTTTGCCGGCAAAGACGATCTGGATTTTACCCTTTTCCAGATAGGGCCCTATTTTTTCCTCATCGGTAAAAATCAGGGGGGCCCTCTTATAGGGGGCGGCCCTGCGGGCAAACCCGATCAATAATTTATCGAGATCCGGAGCATTTCCCTTTCTTTTCTCAATAAATTCCAGCAGCTCAGCCTTGATATCCTGATGAATAGAAAACAGCTTTTTTTCATCATTGCTGGCAGCTTTGATAATTCTATCATCCACCCAGCTGTCCTGGTGGACGCCATTAGTGATGGATACTATAGGCGCTCTATCGCTCACATCCTCCCACATATCCCTGGCTGTCTGTCCATGCAGTTCGGAAACACCATTTGCCTTACTGGACAATCTCAGGCCGGCCACAGTCATATTGAAAGGAGCTCCCCCTATCTGAACCATTTCATCCAGGCTTAATTCGTTAAATGCTCCCATATATTCCAGCGTTTTAAGGGAGTGCTCCTCGTTACCCTGCTCAACCGGCGTGTGAGTGGTAAAAACAACTTCCTCTCTCGTTTTTTCCAGAGCTTCAGAAAAATCCATTCCCCTCTGCCTTTTTTCCCCGATCAGCTCGGTGCCCGCCAGCGCAGCGTGACCTTCGTTAAAATGATATACATCCACATCAATATTGAGTTTTCTCAACGCCCTTACTCCTCCGATGCCAAGAACTATCTCCTGAGCTATTCTCTCCTCGCTAAACCACCCGTAGAGCTGACCGGTAATCCACTTATTGCCGCCCTCATTCTCCGGATGATTTGTATCCAGCAGATAGAGCTCTGCGTTATCATATTTATCCGTTTTGTATATTTGGCAGTAAACCTTTTCCCCTCTGATCTTTACCACTACTTCTTTTTCTGTATCCTCCACCAGATCATAAATATGATCGTTGCGAGGATAACTATCGACGGGATAACCCTCATCATTGATTTTCTGTCTGGTATAGCCCTGTCTCCACAGCAGCCCCAGACCCACGATGGGATAATCCTCATCTTTTGCAGACTTAAGCACATCCCCGGCGAGAATACCCAGCCCTCCCGAATATATAGGGAAGTTCTCATCAAGGCCATATTCCATGCAGAAATAGGCTGTTTTAGGCTTTTTTTGCTCTCTGTCTCTTCGAGCCGACGGACGTCTGGAAACTGCTCTCTTTTTCCTTTTTTTCGCTTTTGGACCGCTTTTTTTTCTTCCCGGTTTCTCTCTCTTCATTTTCATCACCTCGTTTAAAATTTTGCATCCCGACAATCTAACAAATTTATGAGGCTCTGTTCACAATGAAATTTTTCCTCTCCTCTCATATAATAATTCCAGTGTATTCAGACCGGGATGTCCTTAAATTTTACTTCTTTCCTCTCAAATCCTTGCAAAAAAAATCATTTTATAGTATTCTTATTATAACATTTTGTTAATCGTGATTATAAAATAACAGCCAGTTAACTCAGGAGGAGGAATTTCATGATAGAGTTTGAAGAAAAAAATGTCAAAAAAATAAGAACCATCAAAGTTTTTATCGACGCCGCGGCCACTATAATTGAAGAGGAAGGAATCGAAAACGTCACCATCCGCGAAGTAGCCAAAATAGCGGGCTATAACAGCGCAACCATATACAATTATTTTGATAACTCCAATCAGCTCATATTTTTTGCTGCAGCCAGATTTATGAAAGAATACATAGAAGAAATGCCCGAGTATATAGAGGATGCAGAAAACGAACTGGAAAAGCTTATTCTCATGTGGGAATGTTTTTGCTTCCACTCATTTTCCAAACCCAAAATTTATTACGCCATTTTTGCAGATGATATAGGAGGAAGACCGGGCAATCTCCTGGAAAATTATTTTCGCATCTTTCCCGAGGACCTCAATCAGTCCCCTCCCGAGTATATACCCATGTTGAGAACTACCGAGCTCCCGGCCCGAACCTCCATGGCCATGCAGCCGGTAATTGAAGAGGGGCATATTTCAGAAGATATAGCGCCGGAAATAGATGAACGCATAAGATTTGTATATCAGGGTATGCTCTCCCTTATCATCAACAAAAGAATGGTGGATGCCCCCCGGGAGAACACCCGGAGAATTATGAAACATATCCAAAGCATATTTAATTATGGGACCGAAATTGTTTAAATAAATATAAGGAGTATTCCCCGAAGGATAAAGTGTGCTGCCACATAGGCGGCGGCCCGACCGGCATCGAGCACATATATTATCGTATAATCTCCTTTGATCTTCTCACTCCGCCAGCTGATGTAAACGCTGTAAACAATCTGCACCAGGCCCAGTCCCAGAGAAATAACAACGGCGGCAAAAGCAACCTCCCACCAGCCGGCCAGGGAAAATAGTAAGGCCAGCGCCGCCACAACTACCGATTCTGCAAACAGCCCTGAACATGCAAACATAAAGCCGCTGCTCCAGAAGGGATCATAGCGGGAATAGGCTCTGAGAAAGTCCTCTCTGTTTGACAGTATCCACCGCTCACCATCATATATGGCCGTTCTCTGGGGAAATTGAAACATCTCAATCTTAATTTTGCCTTCCGGCACCCCGACACTTCTGCCGATTATATAGCGTCCAAGTTCCTGGCTAAAATATAGCAGATAGCCTAAAAATATAAAGCTTACAGTCCTCAGTATCCATAACAGCATCTTCGATCCTCCCCATCACCTCTCCTCCACAGGGCCTGCCTTATCCAATTTAAGGTCACTTTATGTCATCTGCCAATTTCGGGTCATTTGTCAGTTTATATTGATTTCGAACAGAATCATTTAATTCTCTCCTGAAACAATCTTCCTTCTCCTTCCGGCGTTTTTTCCTCCAGGCGCTCTCTTCGGTGCTGCAGTTCGCTCTTTTTTTCCTTCCAGTCAGAGATGACCGCCCGCTTATCCTTCAGGTATTTAAGAGCCTGCATGCACACTTTTAAAGCCCGGGAGTGATCTTTCTTTTGATGTTCGTAAAATTTAGCCAGCTCAACATAGGGAAATATGCCTCCCCTATTTTCCTGCTTCATCTGCTTCCATATGGCCTGAGCCTCCTGATAATCCTCGCTTCTCTTATACTGCCAGGTCAACCGCTCCTCGATTTTCTCTTGAAGTCGCCGGCTGTCTGCCCCTGCAAGAGCCTTTTCATAGCAGCGAATACTTTTATCGAGTTTCTTTTCTTTCTCCAGCTGCTTACCCAGGTTAAATAATTCATAGGCTGATCTTTCCTCTCCATTTTCCAGTCTGACAGACCTCTCCAGATGCTCAATCAGTCCCAGAAGCGAAATAACATCAAAAAAATTGTGCGAAAGAATGGGTTTTAAAAGCTTCCAGTCTTTGTTTTCCAGATAGGCCCGATAATACCGCGGCACCTCTCCCCCCGAAATATCATCGCCGCGCCGAAAATCCAGAAGCTCCTTTTCCAGCTCGGTCAGGCTGCAGGAAGGAAGGTGATTCCACAATCTGCGGCAGGGGTGAAGCAGATCAATATGACCTTTAAGCTTCGGAAAGGATAGCCTCTGCAGGGTAAACCTGCTTTTCAAAAGGGGAATATCAAATGTTTTGCCGTTGAATGTTACGGGCAGAGGACGCTCATCCAGGCGATCGGCTACAGATTTTAGCAGGGGATATTCTTCTTCAAAATCCCTCATGAGATGCTGCTCTATGACAAAATCCTTCCCGGAAAAATAGCCCAGTCCCACCAGAAAGACACAGGTGCCTGCTCCCCCTGCAAGCCCGGTAGTTTCAGTGTCCAAAAACAGGACTTCTTCGCACTCTACTCCTCTCTCCCTGTTGAGAAGAAAGGCGGCTTCCTGCAGAAAAGAAAGAGAGATCTCACCAGGGCTGTATCTCCCATGCTGATGCCCGGTATCCAGCACCTTCCTCTTCACAAAATGCTCCGGATCGCCGGAGGTTGCTGAACTCTTAATCTCATCTTTTCCCCTCCCGGAGCTTTCAGTCCCGTTACCCGCGGCTGACTTTTTTTGTCTGAGACTGTCAAGCCTGCTCTTTATATCCAATCTTAATCCCTCCCGAAAGCCAGCATTGCCAGGATAAGGCCGGCATCCTCTCTGGCCTTAAGCCCTACCTCTGAGCCCGGACCGACACAGGAAGGACAGCCCTGTTCGCAGCTGCAGTCCTCTAAATGCCGGGCAGCTCTTTTAACAAGATTATCATGTACGCTGAAAAGTTTTTCGCTTAAACCAATTCCTCCCGGATAGGCATCATAGAAAAAGAGGGTAGGCTTTCCCGTGTGAGGGGAGCGTATCTGAATGGCATCCTTAATATCTCCGGGGTCGCACAGCAAAAATAGAGGAGCAATATTGACGAACAGATTGGCCGCCCCAATCATGCCATTTTCCAGCGCATCTCTGCCCAGTTTTTCTTTAAGCTCCGACGGCAGAGTGAACCAGTATGCAGTCGTGTGGATCTCCTGTTCGGGCAGATTTATATCCCCATAACCGACATTTTCATGGGTGTTAAATTTCACCTTTTTAAACATTGTAGCCTGAGCGGTAACGGAGACCTCGCCGTGACAGCGGACAATTTCTCCCTCTCTTTTCTCTTCAAATTCCTCAAGAACGGAAAGGTCTACAGCCAGAGAGGCATCAGTGTAGTAGTTAACATCCACCTCTTCAACCAGCGCCCTTCGGTCATCAAAGTCCAGCTCCTGCACCTGATACTGGCTGGCACCGTGCAGATAAATGGCTTTCTCATGAATGGTGGTAGGAGCGCTGTGATAGTCCACTCTGCCTATAACCTGGTGTCGATTGTCGGTGACATCGATAACTGCAAAATCATCGCTGGAAGCACTGCGCAGACTGATATCCTCAGCAGGATACTTATCCGCCATCCAGTGCCACCGTCCATCTCGATATCTCAAAACCCGCTCTTCTTCCAGATAGGACAGCATCTCCTCCGTGGCTTCGATCCCAAATTTTTCTCCTTCCTCAAAGGGCAGCTCAAAGGCAGCACATTTTAGATGCGAAAGCAAAATTAACAGATTATCCGGATTTATCAATCCGCTCTCCGGCGGCTGCTGGAAAAAATACTCCGGATTTTTTACCATAAACTGATCCATAGGACTGGAAGAGGCAACCAGTACAGTTAGCGACCTCTCCTGGCCGCGGCCTGCCCGGCCTGCCTGCTGCCAGACGCTTGATACTGCTCCGGGATAACCGGCGATAACACAGGCCTCCAGCTGACCGATGTCTATGCCCAGCTCAAGGGCATTGGTGCTGACAACCCCCTTAATCTTACCTTCTCTCAATCCTTCTTCGATATTGCGCCTCTCATCAGGCAGGTATCCTCCTCTGTAGCCGGCCACACGCAGAGAGGCGGGCAGCTCCTCCTGAAGGTAGGATAAAATCAGCTCTGTATTGAGGCGACTGCGGGCAAATACAATGGTGGAAATTTCATTTTTGAGCAGCCTTCTGGCCAGATTTCTGGCCTCCTTTATGTAGCTTCGCCTTACTCCCAGCTCCTTATTTACCACGGGAGGATTGTAAAAAATAAAATCCCGCGGCCCCTCCGGAGCTCCGCTCTCCTCAATGACTTCCACATCCTCGCCTGTCAAATTTGAAGCCAGCTCTCCCGGGTTGGCAATTGTCGCAGAGGAACACAAAAACCGGGGGTTGCTGCCGTAAAATTCAGCAATCCTTTTTAGCCTGCGCATAACGTTTGCCACATGGCTGCCAAAGACACCCCTGTAGGTGTGTATTTCGTCCAGAATAATATAATCCAGATTCTCAAACAGCTTCACCCACTTCGTGTGATGGGGCAAAATTCCTGTATGGAGCATATCGGGATTGGTTATGACAATATGGGCGGCCTTCCTGATGCTTCTGCGCACTTCAGGCCTTGTATCTCCATCGTAGGTAAAGGTCTTAATCTCCTCCGGAAGTTCACCTGCAAGCCCATGCAGCTCATCCAGCTGGTCCTGGGAAAGAGCCTTGGTGGGAAAAAGATACAGAGCCCGACTGGACTCCTTTTTTAATATGCTGTCCAGAACAGGAAGATTGTAGCACAGGGTCTTACCGGAAGCTGTAGGTGTAACCACCACCAAATTTTCAGATTCCCCGGCTTTTTTTAATGCCGATCCCTGATGAGTATAAAGTCTATCAATCCCTCTTCTCTGAAGGGCAGACACCAGAGAAGAATTGAGAAAATCGGGAAAGTCCACGTATTCACCTTTCTGGCCGGGTAATTCCCGGTAGTGGGTGACTTCAGAAAGATTTTTTAGTTTTCTGCTCAGCTGAGTGATATTCACGGCTCTCGCCCCTTGCTGTCCCTTTTATAGCTCTACTCCCCGAAACTTCTAACTGATCCTGTGCTTGACCCGGCAAGTCCTGAGTTAGTTAAATATTTTAATTTGCCTGAGCCGGGATATTAAAAAATTCACAATTAGGGCGTTCATTAAAGGAGCCGGGAAGGTAATCTCAGGTCAAAAAGCCACCCCAGATCACATACCAGCCCACTCCAAAACAGACCTTGAAAAATACAGCTGCAAGAAAACCCTTTTTTCTATACTGCCATGCTGCAAAAAGAGCCAGGAGCAGATTCATTATCAAAAGCCTCAGGCTCAGCGGCAGGAGAATACCATCCATTACAGATGTATCCAGCATCATAAAAATATCAAGGAGATGAAAAGCTGTATAAATTACTCCTGTCAATACAGCAGCCGGCCAGAAGAGCTTTTTTTCCAGATGCTGCCGGCGGCTTAAACCTTTCCCTCCCATTTTTCTCCAGAGCTTAACCAGAATATATATTAAAAAAGGAAGTAAAAACAGCCTGTAAATCACCTCGTCGGCTACAGCCCCTATCAAAAGATCAAATATAGACATGGGCAAATCCGGAACCGGCAGCATTCCCGGCCCGGGCAGAGAGGAAAAGACCATCTCAAGTCCAATTATCATACCGGCAGCGGCCAGACCTAAAAGCCCGGGTTCATAATAATCTTCAAAACCCGGATACTTAGCTCGCCACATAGAAGGAAGTCCCACCTCTCCAGCCAGCTTACAGCCGAAAAGTCCGAGCAGACCATAGACAAAGAAGAGAATAAGCATCTCCACAAGTGTATTCACAGGCCGGGAAAATTCAAACAGGAAAGTAAAAAATTGTGGATTCCCTCCCAAAATTGAGTTAAGACCCGTTAGCAGGGAAGCAGAAAGTATAAGGAGCACATAAGCTCTAAATCCCCGTCGGGAATAACCTTCAGCCAATTCCAGCTGCCTCCTTCCTCTTTTTCCGGCCTGATTGCGGCAGTCAATATATTATGAGCTTCTGCTTTATATAATGTTCTAGTCTGCCAGGCAAAATTCCTTCAAAATTCCTTCTTAAAAGATCCTATGACCTTAATATGATCCGGCAATCCCTCCGGTAAAAAATTGAAGGGAGTATAAAATAGAGACTGCTCCCCGGAAAAAAAGGGAGCAATCAAAAAATTATTTAAAATAGGCTTCAATTTTGCAATGACAGGTTTAACCTTCCGGATCCGCGTCCAATAATCAGCTGACAAAATGAATAAATGTCAGCAGCTCAAGGGCGTTTTTACATGAGATTTCCACGCTGTAAGTGTCCCTTTTATCGGCCCCGGGATAACAGCCAGCCCTGACCGCCCTGCTCCTTCTCTTAAATTTCACTTCTGTATCAAAGGGAGGAGAAATTACCGGGCCGGAGACTCTATCCAAACTGTTTACAGCTGATTTTATGCCCCGGGAAATTTTCTCTCTGGCTTTCAGCGGGGAAAGGCTTCTCACACCTTCACCGTCCCCCCATTTTACCGCCGCAGTCTCAAGATATGAAAAATGACGGCCCGCCTGCTCACAGGTCTTTTCATCGCCAGAAATAAAGCCCACAGGAACTCCTATATAATCGGCGTATAGTGCATTTAAAAGCGCCTCGCTCATCAAAATATCATTGACGACAATTCTGCTAAATTTACCGGAATACGTGTGTGCCAGAACCGAATCCTCCGTTCCGGCTCCCGCATGATAGCCTACAAAAGCAGCCATATTAAAATTTTCTTCCAGACCATCCATCATACCTGCTGGCCTCCCCGACCAGCCCCTGTAAAGCTGAGCCCTGCCATCCAGTTCCTCCGGCATTATGTTTCGAGCCGTAGCATGAGCATCCTTCACCAGAACTTCATCCACGCCGGCATCAAAGGCAGCTTTGACGGCGGCATTTGTCTCCTCTGTAACCAATCTGCGGCTCTGTTCAAAATCAGTTTCACCCTCTTTTACCTCATCTCCGGCAACCACTGCTGCCGCTCCCTCCATGTCCACGGATATAAATAGGGAAATCGATTTGCTCATATCTTTTTTGCCTCCTCAGAAATGCTGCGATATTCGCGATTTTGGAAATACCCGATTTCAAGTCCGAGTTCTCTCACACAGTCAGCCGCCTCCCGAAAGGATCTTCCCACCTCTTCGCTGGAGTGAGCGTCCGAACCCAGCACCACTCTGCTGCCGCCAAACTCCTTATATCTTTTTAGCACCCGGGGGGAAGGGAAAAAATTGGCTGATACGGGCTTATCAGCTGCGGCTGTATTTATCTCAAGCACAATGTCATTATTAATTGTCTTTTTCAATACTTCATCCAGGAGGTTTTGAGGATATCTACTCTGGCTGTGATAGCGGGAGGGAAAACATAGATGCGATAAAACATCAAATCCGGAAAACTGCACCATGGCCATAACCTTCTCCAGATAGCGCCTGCATATTTCATCGGGGGATAGACGTTTTAGCAATATATCCTCTCCTACAAATACCCCCTCTATCCAGTGGATGGCTCCTGAAATCATATCCAGCTGCAGTTCACATATGCGGGAAAAATCCTCCCGATAAATATGGGGCTCAGAAAATTCCAGACCCAGCATGATTTCAGGATCACTGCCGGATTTATTTTTCTTTAACCTGCTCATATATGAGGAAAAGTGTCTGCAGGAAAAATAACCGGCTGTATCCAGATCCGGCCTGTAATCTCCGTGCTCGGAAAAACATACACCGGCCAGCCCCAGCTCTCCCGCCTGATTTAAAAGGTTTTCAGGCCTGTCCTCGCCATCATGAGAAAATGTGGAGTGCACATGCATATCGTATAAATTGTTCATCAATCGCCTGCCTCCCCGTGAATATTTCGTAAATTTCATAAACGGTTATGGAGAAAATCCAGGATTTATAACTTTTCTGCTTCGCGCTCAATAATTTCCTGAGCTCTCCTTACATGCCGGGCCTCTGTTGTGCGCTGCCCCACTACAAATCTAATTGTATATCTGCCATCAAGCCTGGTGTGGGTGAGAAAAATCTCCCCCGAGTCATTTATTTTCTTGAGCAGAAGTTGATTTTTTCTGTCAAGCTCCTCCTGGCTGCTAGAAGCATCGTTCCAGCGAAAACAGACCAGGCTCAAATTAACAGGAGCCATCAGCTCAAAATTTTTGCTTTTTTTGATCCAGTTTCCAAAATCACGGGCCAGATCAATGTGATTTTTAATAATTTCCTGGAGTCCCTGAACTCCGTAATCCCTCAGTACAAACCACAGTTTGAGGGCCCTGAAGCGTCTTCCCAGCTGAATTCCCCAGTTGCGGTAGTTATTGACCTCATCATCCTGAGCTGTTTTAAGATACTCCGGATCTGCGGACATAGTCTTAATCAGTGCTTCGGGATCTTTAACAAAATAGGCAGAGCAGTCAAAATTGGTCATCATCCATTTATGGGGATTAAATACAAAGGTATCGATGTGCTCTACCCCCGCCAGCATATCTTTTTTTTCCTCAAGAATAGCAGCGGTGCCGGCATAAGCTCCATCCACATGCAGCCAGATCTCTTCCTCAGTGCAAATTTCTCCTATCTCCTTCAGGGGATCGATGGCGGCGGAGGAGGTAGTCCCCGCTGTGGCAACAACGCAGGCAGGTTTTAATCCCTCCCGTCGGTCCCTTTGAATTGCTTCGCGGAGTTTGGACGGTATCATAGCATACTCGCTGTCGTTTTCCACCTGAACAAGATTTTTGCTGCCAAATCCTGCCAGTCTGACCCCTTTTTCAACGCTTGAGTGAGCCTGCCTGGAAGCATATACCCTTAAATCGCCCGGGACACCCTCGCTGCTGCTTTTATAGTCTGTGACAGCTTCACGGGCTGTCAGTAGAGAACAGAGGGTGGCGGTAGATGCTGTATCCTGAATAACCCCCCTGAAATTATCGGGCAGGCCCAGCATTTTTCTAAGCCAGGTGAGCACCACCTCTTCAAGTTCTTCTGCTGCCGGCGAGGTAGCCCAGACCATTCCCTGAATACCCAGGCCAGCCGAGAGAAGCTCGCCCAGCACCGAAGCCGGGCTGTTATTGGCCGGGAAATAGCCAAACCATCCCGGGTGCTGCCAGTGGGTAATCCCGGGGAGTATAATATCCTGAAAGTCCTGCCATATCTCCTCCATATTCTCGCCCTGCTCGGGAGGAGCTTCAGGCAGTTTTTTCCTGATGTCACCGGGACTCACTTCGGATTTCACCTGATAATTTTCCACATCTTTGAAATAGTCAGCTATCCAGTCCACCATCTCATGGCCAAACTGACGAAATGTCTCTCTATCCATCTTCAGCCCTCCTCGAATTCGGCCGGATCCACATGAACTAAAACTTCCTCGGCTTCTTCATACAGTCTCTCCACTTTTTTGCGCACCTTTACGGCAATTTCATGCCCCTCAGAAACTGAAATCTCCCCCTCAACTGCAACCTTAACATCGAGGTACAGATGAGGACCATGATAAAGACCTTTGACTTCCCCTACTTCAATTACTCCCTCCACCTCTCCGATTGCACTTTCGATGTTCTTTATCTTTGCGGGTGAGGGACCCTTTCCCAGCAGTCTGCTGAGGGCCCCTTTAAATATTTTATAGGATACCCTAAAAATCAAAAGAGCCACCACAAATCCGGCCAGAGGATCAAGCAGAGGTAAGCCCAGGCGAGCTCCCAGTATTCCTGCCCCCGCCGCCAGGGAAGAGATGGCATCGCTGCGATGATGCCAGGCATCAGCCCTGAGGGCGGAACTGTCAATTTTTTCGCCCACCTTCATCACATAGCGATAGAGAGTCTCTTTAATCCCCAGAGATACTATTATTCCTATCAGAGCAATATTTCCCGGCAAAACAATTTCTTCAGCTATAAGCCGGGAGAGCATATCTCGCCCCAGAAAAAATGCTGTGCCCAGCAAAATCAGTCCCAGGCCCATAGCAGCCAGGGGTTCAGCCTGTCCATGGCCATAATGATGATCTTCATCCGGTGGCTGTTTTGACACCAGTATTGCCGCCAGCACTCCCAGGGTGGTAATAATATCAGCAAAAGAATGAAAACCGTCAGCTACCAGGGCTGCACTGGCGGCAAAAATGCCCAGAATTATTTTAAAGACTGCCAGAAAAATATTGGCAGCCAGGCTAATGTATATAATATTTTTACCGGTTTTGCTGCGAGAAATCCTGTCCATGGAAAAACCTCTATTTCTCAAAAATACATATTATAATTTCGGTCCATGGCCCCAAAGTAGTGTCCCCGGCTCAGGGTGTGCGGTGCTGAACGTAAGCTCAGGCAGGAGCCCTCGCTAAAACAGCACTATTCTGAGGCAGGAAACCAAACCTAAGGGGAGAAACATTTTATCTTTCCATGAGTGTATGGGCCATATCAGCCAGGTGATCGGTTAGATGTTCGACATCCTCAATTGCTTCCAGATAGATGATTCCAGCTGAGGGCTCACATATACCATCTTTAAGCCTCTCCAGATGATCGTTGCGGTACTCCAGCTGCCATCCATCCATATCTTTTTCTCCCTTTATGAGATCGGGAACCAGGTCGTAGTCGTCCTCATCCACCATTTCTATGGATTTATCGAGCAGTTCAATTATATTACCCTTCAATTCTTCTAAAGTATTAATTGCTTCATCGGAAAATTCTATTTTATTTTCCCGAAGATATATGGCAAGATCAGCCAGATCATCGGCATCATCGGCTATGTTTTCAATAGCATCGACAAGGGATATGTAATAATCTCTAAGTCTCAAATCTTCCTCGGAAAGATTTTCTCCCGGGAGGTCGGCCAAAAAGTGAAGAAGGTCCTCCTCAATTTCGTTTATTATCTCCTCTTTCCTTATAACCTGCTCTGCCAGATCCGAATCAGCTCTGATAAGGGCATCCATGGCTTCCTCCACCATATCCCTGCTTATTTCCTGCATGCGCAGAACTTCCTGCTTAACCTGATCCATGGCCATGCCGGGGGTGCTGTACATCCTTTTATCGACGAAGCTTAAGCCCCGCTTTATTGTCATATCCTCTCCCGGTATTAATCGCTTAACTCCTCGTTCCAGCACCCCCATAAAAGGGAGCCAGATAAGAGCATTTATGATATTAAATAAGGTGTGGGTATTGGCCAGCATCCTCTCCAGGGACGGCTGCTGTCCGGCTATCAGAGAAAACCTCGAAATTATCGCCTCCAGGCCGGCCGTAAAGCCGGGGATTATGTAAATTAGAACCAGGAAAATCACCGAACCCAGCACATTAAACATAAAATGAGCAGCTCCAGCTCTTTTGGCGGTAATATTTGCTCCAATGCTGGAGAGGGCAGCTGTCACCGTGGTGCCAACATTTGTCCCGAGGATTATGGGGATCGCAATCTGATAGTCCAGCACACCCGCTCCGGCCAGGCCTATCATTATGCCGAAGGAAGCCGTGCTGCTCTGCACGGCTATTGTTACAAAAGCTCCTATCAGCAGACCCAGAATAGGATAGGTGCCAAAGGTTCCCATCAATTCAACAAAAAAGGCCGAATCCCTCAGGGGTTCCATCATTTCACTCATAGTCCTTAAACCCAGGAAAAGAAGGCCAAACCCCAGAAGGCACTGACCCAGATACTGTTTTCTTCTGTCGCTGGCAAAAAGAAATATGAAGACTCCAATGATTATGGCGTGGAAAGCGTAATCTTCCAGGCGAAAGGATATGAGCTGAGCGGTAATCGTTGTGCCGATGTTGGCCCCAATAATTACCCCGATAGACTGACCCAGGGTCATTAATCCGGCGTTGACGAAACCTATCACCATAACTGTTGTGGCACTGCTGCTTTGAACCAGGGCAGTAACACCGGTGCCCACAAAAATTGATTTAAGGGGACGCCCGGTCAGCGAAGCCAGCAGGTGGCGCAATCTTTTGCCGGCCACCTTTTGCAGGCCCTCGCTCATCTGTTTCATTCCGTATATAAAAATGGCAAGGCCTCCAAAAAGACCGACCAGCATCGAAGTTAAATCCAACCTGTTATACTCCCCTCACATTAAAAATTTAACATTTTTGAGGTATAGTTAGCGGGTGTATTTGTCAGCAACAGTTGAGGCAGCATAAGCCTGCGGTTTTATGAAAGCATCGTAACCGCTGCCCACAACCATACCCACTACTTCCTTGATGATAGCGCTGGTGGGACCTTTTTCTCCAACATCCACATGAATTTCTATCTCGATATCCTCATCAAGATCCTCTTCCTCAGCCAGAAAACCTGTAAGCTTGCTGGCTATATCCAGGCTGCGGGAAACCTCATAATATATTCTCTGCTTCATTCCACATTTATTGGGAGATTTATCCCGGTGATAAAAAAACCTGCCTCCCCGACCCTTCCTGTAAATGACAATAGCAGTAACATAGGAGCAGTTGTCACCCCCGGGTTGAGAATCAGTTCCTATAATTAATTTATAACTGTTCTCAGGGTGCTGCTCAATAAACTTCATTATTGTTTTGTAGGTCTCTTTGAGAGTCATTCTCCCATCGGTCGGGCTGATAAATTCCATATTAATCACCGTTCCCGGCTGTTATTTTGCTGACAGCATCGCTCAGCTCAACTATTTCCGAAATAAAGAGCTTCTCTCCCCGCAGACTGCTTTCTATCCCTGCCTCTGCCAGTGCTTTTTTTGTCTCCTCTTTGCTCAAATCCATCTCAGCTGCCTGACTGAGCGAATTGCGCAGCATCTTCCTCCGCTGTTGAAACATCGCTCTCAGCACAGCAAAAAAAGTCTCCCTGCTTTCAGGCTTAAAGCGGGGACTCCGGCTTAATTTCAGCCTTATGATGGCTGATTTAACTTCCGGAGCTGGCAAAAAGGATTGCGGAGGCACAAAGTCTATAATTTCAGGATAGCAGTAAAATTGCACGGCCACACTTAATATACCATAACTTTTGTTTCCGGGAGCGGCGGTGATTCTTTCCGCCACCGCCTTCTGTACCATGAGTATCATTTGATCAGGAGCCAGATCGATTTCAAGAAATTTTCTGATGAGAGGGCTTGTAATATAGTAAGGAAGATTGGCCATGAGTGTGTAATCATTATGGCTATACCCTTTTTCTCCCAGCAGCAAATCCCAGTCAACCTCCAGAGCATCTTCACAGATCAACTCCAGGTTTTCCCGGGCCCCAAAAAGTTCATTCAAAATATCATAAAGCCTTCTGTCCTTTTCCACTGCCAGCAGCTCTCCCTGCGGTACTTCCTCCAGCACCGCCCCTGTCAAAGCTCCGAGACCGGGACCTATTTCTATCACTCTATCATCGGCGGCAAGATCTGCTGCCGACATCAGTGTATTCAGCACCCCTTCGTCAACCAGGAAATGCTGGCCCATCGAGCGCTCGCTGGATATATTAAATCTTTTCAATATTTTTCTGACAGCAGATGGCGTTGTTATTTTCTCTTCTTTTTCTTCTCTTTCTTCTTTTTCAGACACGCAATCTCCTCCAGCTTTTCCTATAAAACCTGATCGACATATTTTCTTCCACCCTTAATTATACGCCCTCACGGCCAGTCAGGTCAAGGGAAGTGGAAAAGTCAGAAAATTATTTTTAATTGCTTCGGGCAGGTTGAATACCTTTAAAGAAGTTTTAACTGAGAGAAACCAGCCCCTGTTTTAACGCTGTTATTACAGCCTGAGTTCTATCGTTTACATCCAGCTTGCGCAGAACATTGCTCACATGATTCTTTACTGTTTTTTCGCTGATGAAAAGCTCCTCAGCTATTTCTCTGTTGCTCATTCCCCTGGCCAGTAAAGTAAGCACCTCGTATTCACGATCGCTCAAAAGTTCGCGGTAATCAGGCACATCTCCATCATCATCTGGCACATCTGGGGAGATCGTGCGCGGAAAAACAGTTCCTCCATTCATTACCTCATGAATAGCTTCCTCCAGCTCCTCAGACGTAATATCCTTCTGTATAAAACCCTCTGCTCCAGCAGAAGTAACTTTATAGACGTATTCTTCATCGTCGTGTATTGTCAAAATTATTACTTTGATCTGGGGGCTGATCTCTTTGATTTTATGAATCGCGTCTATACCATTCATTCGGGGCATGTTTAAATCCAGAAGCACCAGATCGGGAAAGTAATCCCTCACTAAAGACACTGCCTCAAGCCCATCCTCAGCCTGCCCGACAACTTCGACTCCGGAAAAAATATTAAGGAGTTTGCATATTCCTTCTCTAACCAGCTTGTGATCATCGGCCACCAGAACATTGATATTTTCAGCCATCGCTATCATCCTTTCTGAAAGATAGTGGCAGTTTTATGCTTATTCTTGTCCCCCCATCATTGCAGGAATCTATTTTGAAGTCCCCATCCAGCAGGTTACATCTCTCCTTCATGCTGGTTATGCCGTAACTATTACCCTGATCTGCCTCTGGACTAAAACCGACCCCATCATCAGAAATCAAAATATTTATATTTTCCTCCGCAAACTCCAGCCGGACTTTGCCACTGTTAGCGCGGGAGTGTTTGCGCATATTGTTTAGAGCCTCCTGCACGAGGCGAAATATCGTTATTTCATGAGAAGAACTCAGGTCTTTCGCCTCTTTGAGCACTTCAAAATCAATATCGATTTCTGTCTCCTCATTAAAATCTTCAATATACTTGCGGAGCGTGGGTAAAAGTCCAAGGTCATCCAGGCTCATGGGGCGCAGGTCATAAATTATTTTTCTCACATCCTTTACAGAGCCCCGGATCATTTTTTTCAGCTCCTGCAGTTCTTCATCCGCCTTTTCCAGATCTTTGTGAAGCAAATTTTGAGCTACCTCAACCCGCATAACAAGGTTGGCCAGGGTCTGAGCCGGCCCGTCATGTATCTCCCTTGCCACCCTTTTTCTCTCCTCTTCCTGGGTCTGAATAATCCTCATAACAAATTTTTCTCTGTCCTGCATATCCTCAAAATAATCAGTTATATCAGCAAGCCTGCCCTCGATAAAATCTCTCATCATGCTCAGGCGATTTATCAGACTCTCCGAGCGCTCCAGGGTTTTCTTTACATGCTGGTATTTTTCTTCCAGTTTTCTCCTGCGGTTCTGAAGCTGCTGCTCTTTTTCTCTCAGAACGGCAATTTCCACCGAGGATTCTTCCGCCTTTTCATAAACCTCTTTTACCTCTTCCTCCGAATATTCCTCAAAATCCCTGCTGACCTCCATGAGTCTTCTTCTGGCCTGCCTGTTAATCCTCTCCTGCCGATCGAGTTCATCGATAACCTCTTTAATGTCCTCCTCAACCATTTCCAGTTCGCTTTTAATATTTTTAAGCTCCTGGCGGGAGGATTCGGCAATAGAAAATACATCGCTTTTGCTCTCCTGCAGATAGGAAACAGTCTTATTTATTATCTCTTCCAGACTGCTGCTTAGTTCATCCGGTCCAGTCATTTTTTCACCTCATGATTTAAGGCATAGTTCCTGAAGTCCCTTCCAGAGTTCATTTCATCAAACTCCTGTATCCAGGCGGGATTCGCTGTAATTTTTGGCTTTTTCTTCTCCCTGAAGAACTCTTAATGCTCCATCTGCCAGATTTCTGGCTTCATCTGATCCGGGAAAAATATGGACCGGGGCAATTTTTTCCACCTTTTCTTTAAGCTCTTCAGTAATATATTGAGAATTAGCAAGCCCACCAGTAATAAATATCGCATCCACATCGCCGGATAGGACAGTCGACATTCTTCCAATTTCCCTGGCAATCTGATAGATCATGGCCTGATAAATTTTCTCAGCCTCTTTATCGCCAGCAGATATCATGTTTTCTACTTTCCGGGCATCGGAAGTCCCCAGATACGCTGTTAAACCTCCACCGCCCACCAGCATTTTCTTGAGCTCCGATTTTTCCGGATTTTCTTCGAAAATATAATCAACCAAATCCATAGCGGGCAGAGTCCCTGTTCTCTCAGGGGAAAAAGGTCCACCCTGGTTGGCATTGTTAACATCGACTATCCTGCCCCCTTTAAGCGATGCAATGGATATCCCTCCGCCCAGATGAGAGCCTATCAAATTTATATCGCTCAATTTCTCTCCCAGCCCGGCTGCACAGCGATGAGCAACCCCCTTGAGATTTAGAGCATGAGACTGACATTTTCGGGGCAGCTCCGCGAGCCCGGAAATCCTTGCCACATCAATGAATTCATCCACCGCCACAGGGTTCACGGTATAAGCAGGTATATCCATCTCCTCTGCTATTCTCAGAGCAATGACACCCGCCAGATTTGAGGCGTGTTCTCCATAATTGCAGCTTAAGAGATCCTCCTTCATTTCCTCATTTATACGGTAGGTGCCCCCTGGTATGGGAGCAACCAGGCCCCCTCTGGCAACAATAGCCTCAAAATCAGAGGGAGTAAAACCCGATTTTTTAAGCTCTTCTCTGATCAATCTCTCCCGCCAGTCAAGTTGATCAATAACCGCATCAAACTCAGCCAAATCTTCTCTGGAATGCTCGATAACCTGCTGCCATCTTTCCTCATCTTTATGAAAAACTGCAACCTCAGTTGAAGTTGAACCGGGATTTATAATGAAAAATTTCATGAGGCAGCACCCCCAGTTTGCGGACAACAATCTCAAAATTATAAAAGAAGAAAAATTTCATTGTGAACGGAGCCTCTTAGCTTCCATTATAATTTCCGGTAATAAAAACTATGAAAGTGACTCAAACAAAATTCATCGACTGATCCGGAAAAATGCCCTGTATAATATATTTGAAAGGATTTAAGTGCCCTCATAATGAATTGCCCTCATTTAATTATAATTAGTGTTGGAAGACAATTTTACCTCCCTGACGTCAGGTTATTTATATATATTTATAATACTTTTGAGACAGCGGTCCAGACTAAATTTAGATTTTTTCCGTTAATAATTGTTAAATTAAGAATAAAATGTCCCGGGTTCAGAAGATGTCGGGCTGAGCAGAAAAAAATTTCACGTTTACAAAACCTCACATTTTTCTCTCTATAAAAACCAGCCTATTATACGCAGCAGCAGGGAGAGAACCACACTCAACAAAAGCATGGTGGCCAGGGGAATGTAAATGGAGTAGTTTTCCCCTTCTATCCTTATATCCCCCGGTAAATTTCCCGGCCAGCCAGCTCCAGTATCCACAGCCATGAGCAAAAAACCCAGCAAAACAAACATTATTCCCGTTCCCACAAGAAATTTACCCAGCGTTGATGTGTCAAACAATTTTGCTCACCTGCCCGTAATTATTCGGTTTTCCGCAGATATTTATCTTCCGAAATTGAAAACAGGCGCAGTCCGTTTCTGGTAGTAATGCGGGCTGCCTCGTTTAAATCTATATCGTGGCATGATGCCACCTCTTCTGCCACAAATTTCACCCTGGCGGGCTCATTTCTTTCGCCCCTTTTAGGCTCAGGTGACATATAGGGAGAGTCAGTCTCTATCAATATCTTATCCAGGGGAACACGTGAAACAATCGAACGGAGCCAATCAAGTCCCCCAAAGGTGATAAGCCCGGTAAAACCGAGTAAATATCCCCGGGAAATTAACTCCTCTGCCATATCGGAGCTGCTGGAGAAACAGTGAACCACTGCTTTTTCCGGGGCGTTCCATTCATCATCGAGAATCTCCAAGGTATCTTCTTCTGCCTCGCGAGAATGAATTATTACCGGCATCTCCAGTCCCCGGGCGATCCTTAGCTGACTGCGGAAAGCCTGGCGCTGATCTTCCCGGGGAGAGTTATCATAATGAAAATCCAGCCCCGTTTCTCCTATGGCAACAACCTCCTTTTCCTCGGTCAGGCTTTTTAACTCAGAAGCTGTGTCAAGATCATACCTGGAGGCTTCATGCGGATGCATCCCGGCGGAGGCAAAGATACCGCGATAAGACTTTGCAATTTTAATTGCATGCTTGCTCGAGCTTATATCCGCTCCCGCATTGACTATATATTTAACTCCCGCCTCTAAAGCTCTCTCCATTACTTTTTCCCGATCCTCACCGAAACGGGAAAAGTCAAGATGGGCATGGGTATCAAATAATTCCATAATTTATTCCTCCACTTTCTGTAATTCTTTACTTAATTATATCTTTAAGAGAGCCCAGTTGCAACAGAAAATAAAACTCGCTTACATTTCTATCTCTCAAAAAAGGATATTACCGCACTGGTATATAATATAAGTAATTAAGATGAACAAAGTCAGGAATGTTTGTCGAAATTTACGACATATGCCTTTAGAGCGATGGCTGCTCCCGGGAAAAATTTCATTGTGAGCGGAGCCTCATGGCTTCCTCCAACAACTGATGTGGAGAAAAACGAAAAATATAAATCCCTCATGAAAGGGGGCAAACAAAAATTGAAGGGAACGCTGTTAAACATATGGATAAAATCTTTAAAGAAACTTTACGGTGAGAAAACAGTCGAAGAGGCAAAACAGAATTCCAGCTTAAGCGAAGGGTTAATCATCACTCCCCTTATGGATATTCCCGAGGATGAAGCCTTTGATCTTGTAAAATCGGTGGCTGAAAAAGAGGGGTTAAGCGAAAAGGAGATATGGAGAAGTATCGGAGAAGAAAATATTAACTCCTTTGCTGACTGGTTTCCCAGTTACTTTGAAGGCAGGCAGTTGAAAAATTTTTTGGAGATGATGGATACCGTTCACAAACAACTCACAGATATGATTGAAGGAGCCAATCCCCCCCGTATCATCCCTGAGGTTACTGATGACAATATTTTAAGGCTAACCTATCGATCTTCCCGGGGGCTTTTTGACTATTTCCTGGGACTTTTAGCCGGCAGCCGAGAATTTTTTGATGAAGAAATGGAAGTGAAGGAGATATCGCGTTCGGAGACGGGCAATCAAAAAGAACTGGTGGTAGATGTAATCTTCGCCCGGGACTTTAGAACCCGAAAATCTTTTTTCCTCAATCGCTTTCTCTCTCTGGGAATTTTTAAAAGTCTGAGCAGCAAGATAGCTCTCGGGGTTTTCATCACAACAACCGCTATTTTAGGATTTTCAGGCGCTTATGAGGCACTGTGGTTCCCCCCAGCACTCGGGTTTGTCAATGCTTTCCTCATTTACGCGCTTCATTCCGGGCTGCTCAAGCCCCTGGGATTTTTGCAAGGAGAGCTTGACCGCATCAAAAAGCTAAACCTGGAAGAAGCCACCAGCATAAATACCGGAGATGAATTTGAAACAGTATTTGAAGAGCTTCAGGATATAAAAGAGGAGATACGCGAGGATATTCTTTTCCTCAAAGGCGGTACTGACGATATGTCCAGCTTTACGGCTGATTTTGTGGAGGTTGCCGAGGAGATGAACTCCGTCTCCGATAATATCTCACGGGTCGTGGACGATGTTGCTCACGGGGCGCAGGAGCAGGCTGAAGAAACTGAAGACTCTGCTTACATCGTCGATCAAAATGTGGCACAAATTGAAGAGCTCGTTTCTGCCGGCAACGAAAGCAAAGAGCTGCTGGAAAACGCCGTTAATAGCATTCAAAACTCTGCAGAGCAGGTAGCAGAGGTCAATGAAATGATTGCCGACATAAGGGATTCCTTTGCCAATGTCAATGAACAGGGGAGAGAGCTGGCCAATCAAATTGAAGATATCATGGAAATAGTCGAAACTGTATCGGAAATAGCCAGCCAGACAAATCTTCTCTCTCTCAACGCCTCCATCGAAGCAGCCCGGTCTCAGGAAAACAGTCAGGGCTTTACGGTAGTTGCCGATGAAATCAGGGACCTGGCTGAAGATTCACGCCAGGCAGGGGAAAGAATACAGGACAATCTACAGCAATTTACAGAAGAAGTGCAGAGCCTTGTGAACGGGATAAGTGCCCAGTTTGAAAATCTGGAAAAAAGCAATAAAGCACTCACCGACGTGACAGAAGCCAACAGGCAGGCCAGCGATAACATAGAGCAAACCTCACAACAGATCATGGAAATAGTTGAAAATCTGAACAGTGAAACTCAAAAGGTGAAAGAGGTAATTGAAAATCTAAACTCCCTTGCCGCTATAGCCGAAGAAAACTCCGCTTCGGCCCAGCAGATGAGCGCCAGCGTCGATGATTATTCGGAAAAAATAAAAGAGATGACCGGTTATATCGAGCAGATGGAGGAGTTAGTGGAGACCTTCCAGGCTAACTTTGCAGACTACAACATTTAATATCGGCTCTGCCTATTTATAACTGTTTAATTTTGCTTGAGCTAAATTTGAAATTGCTGGTGAAATTTACGACATATGCCTGTAAAGCGATAACTGCTCACCTCTTATTATAGGAAGCTATGAAAGTGATACTCGAAATTTTTCGAAGTCTAAGTCAGGTCCATGGCCAAAAAATAGTGTCCCCGGGTCAGAAAAAATTTCATGTGAACGAAGCTTCATAGCTTCCAGTATACCTCTGCATTTGTTTCGTCGAGCTATAATTTAACCAGATTTGATAAGTTATTTTACTGTCCAGCACAGAAATAGTCTCCAAAGCCGGTTTTTTTCTTCAGGCAGAATCATCTTCAAATTTTCCCCGCCGCGGCCGCGGCGGGAATTTTTATGAGTCCCGAAAACATTTAAACTCTTACATTACGTCTCAGCCTGTGATATAATGAAGTTCGATAATGAATTTAGAGAAAAAATTCATGCAGGAGGAAAATCCCTGTGGAAGAAATTTATCTTGATAATAGCGCCACCACCCGCTGTCTTCCCCGGGCGGCGGAGGAAGTAAAAAATGCCCTCCTAAAATCTTATGGCAATCCCTCTTCTTTACACCAGCAGGGTGTTAAAGCCGATGAGCTCGTCAAATCCTGTCGGCGGCAGGCAGCAGAAGTCACAGCTGCTTTGCCCGAACAGATCATCTTCACCTCCGGTGGCACCGAGGCCAATAATATGGCCATTATGGGTGCTGCGGCCAGGAACAATCATCGGGGCCGACATATAATTTCAACCGAAATAGAACATCCATCTGTATATCGCCCCCTGCAACACCTATCGCGCCAGGGATTTGAGGTATCTTTTGTATCCCCCCGGGATGATGGAACTATTGCTCCCCAAAGCATCAAGGAGGCTTTGCGCCCTAATACAATACTCGCAAGCATCATGGCCGTCAACAACGAAACAGGTGCCATCCAGCCACTCAAAAAAATTGGAAAGGTTATTAAGGAGCAAACAAATGCTCCACTTCTGCACGTTGATGCCGTTCAGGCCCTTGGTAAGATCGGCTGCAGCCCCGATTTATGGCAGGCTGACCTGGCCAGCTTTAGCGGCCATAAAATTCATGCTCCCAAGGGAATCGGCTTCCTCTATATAAATGACTCTGGAATTATTGAGCCCCTCTTAAGGGGCGGTGACCAGGAAAATGGGCTGCGCAGCGGCACTGAAAATGTCCCCGGTATTGCCGGGCTTGGGGTCGCCTTAAAAGAACTTCCCCTCCTCAATTCGGGCGAAAAAAATGACAGACTTCAGGAGTTGAGAGAATATTTTTTGCAGAAGCTGAGAAAAAAACTGCCCTCCGCCCGCATTAATAGCCCACCAGCAGAGTGGGCAGCTCCCCATCTTATAAATTTTTCTCTTCCCGGGGTTAAAGGGGAAGTTATGGTCAATGCCCTCAGTCATAGGGATATATATATTTCCACCGGTTCTGCCTGTCATTCCCATCGCAATGAAAACAGTCGTATTCTGGAAGCGATAAATTTATCCCCTGAACTCCTGGAAGGAGCTTTAAGAATAAGTCTGGGCAGATTTAACTGCAAAAAAGAAATCGATAGATTTATGGCAGTATGCGCTGAGGAGAGAGATTTTCTGCTTAAATGATCCCCGGAAAACCGGACCGGCAAAGGAGGCAAATGCAGTGTATAATAACATTATAATTCGATACGGCGAGCTGGGCTTGAAGGGGAGAAATTTTTCTCAGTTCCAACAGGCTCTGCTTGACGATATTGAAAGGCGCCTCTCCCCCTATCTTAAATTTAATCTGCAAACAACCTACGGAAGAATATTTATACAGCCTCAAGAAAACCTTGAAAGCCTCAGCGAAAATATGATAAGGGCTTTGAAGTTTACCCCGGGTATCGTTTCTTTTAGCCCCGCAGTTCAACTCCCTGCAGATGCAGATTTAAATCTGATGACTGAAAAGGGTATAGAACTGATTCGTAAAAATTCTCCTGAACAGGATTCAACCCTCACTTTTAAAGTGAAAACAAACCGGGCCAACAAAGAATACCCCATTAACAGCATGGAAATAAATAAGAAAATCGGTGCCAGAGTATTGAAGCACTTCGATGATAAAACGGATTATAATCTGAGCGTGGATGTGCATGATCCGGAATTGATGCTGGAATACGATGTGAGAGAAAACGGAATTTTTGTCTTCACGAAAAGATATCCTGGATCCGGCGGCCTCCCGGCCGGCTCCTCTGAAAAGGCTCTCCTTCTCCTCTCCGGAGGTATAGACAGTCCTGTGGCCGGTTGGAAAGTGATGCGGCGAGGTGTGGAAATCTCAAATTTGCACTTTCATACCCCCCCTTATACTGGAGAAAAGGCACTTCAAAAGGTTAGGGATCACACCCGCAAACTTGCCAGATACAATGGAGATACGGAACTTTATACAGTCAATATTACTGATATCCAGAAGAAAATCTGGTCGGACTGCCCCCGCTCCTATGCTATAACACTGCTCAGGCGCATGATGATGAGAATTGCTTCCCGGCTGGGAAAAAATATAAATGCTTCCGGTCTCGTAACCGGTGACAGCATCGGGCAGGTAGCCAGTCAGACGCTTGTCAGCATAAGGACGATTTCCGCCGCAGCATCTCTACCGCTGCTGAGACCGCTGCTCACCGACGATAAACAGGATATTATCAGTCTTGCCCGGGAGTTAAATACCTATTCAATCTCCACGCGCCCGCATGAGGACTGCTGCACCCTTTTTATTCCGGACAATCCCATCACAAGGCCCCGGCTAGAGAAAACTGAAGCCCTTGAAGAAGAACTGCCTGTAAAGGATATGATCGAGAAAGCCTTAAATAATGTGGAAAAGCAGACGATTTCCCCGGATAAATATTCCAGCCAGTAAAATTTCGGAGGCGAGCCAGGCATGAAAAAAATTGAACATGAAAATTTATATGAAGAATTGCAGCAGCAGAAAGAAATAGAACTTTTCAGGAAAGAACCTCTGATGAGGCATACAAGTCTCAGGGTTGGAGGACCGGCAGACTATTTTATTTTCCCTCTGACAGATTCCTCTCTGGTCAGCCTTGTTGGCCTTCTCAATAGAGCCGGGATTAATTACCACGTCATGGGAGCGGGAAGCAATGTCATAGCTGCCGACAGCGGCGTGAGAGGGGTGGTGATTTCCCTGCGCCGGTTAAAAAATGTTACAGTGAAAGGCTGCAGCGTAACCGCCCAGGCCGGAATTTCTCTGGCCGGGCTGGCAGAAGTTGCCGCCTGGCACGAGTTGAGCGGACTGGAATTTGCCAGCGGAATTCCCGGCACCCTGGGAGGGGCTATATTTATGAATGCTGGAGCCTACGGGGGAGAGATGAAGGATGTTGTAAAGAGGGTGAAAGCCTTCGACTATGACTCAGAAACCATGAAAACATTATCAAAAAATGATTTAAACCTGGATTATCGCAGCAGCCTCCTTCAGGACTCGGAACTGCTGGCTCTGGAGGTAGATCTGGAACTGGAAAAGGGAAATAGAAATAAGATATTGCACCGCACAGCCGAGCTGGAGAGTAAACGCTGGTTTAAACAGCCTCTTACGTATCCCAGCGCCGGCAGCACCTTTAAGAGGCCTGAAGATGATTATGCCGGGCGCCTCATTGATGCTGCCGGTTTAAAGGGGAGATGTGTGGGGGATGCCTGCGTCTCCAAAAAACATGCCGGTTTTATCATCAACAGAGGCAGGGCTAAAGCCAGCGAAGTTCTCAAGCTGATGAAAATAGTTCAAAAGGAAGTAAAAAGAAAATTTGACGTTACTCTTGAGCCCGAACCTCGCCCTCTGGGAGATTTCCCTCAGAAACAGCTAGAGACGCTTTTTCCTGACGGGACATCTGTTTGATTTCGTGTTCTCTTTTCTGAGCTTCTGATTGCGTGGAAAAGGACTCGCTGTACACCAGTTTAACAGGGGTGCGTCCCCGGGTATAGCGCGCACCACTGCCGGAATTATGCTCTCTTAGACGCCGGCTCAGATCGACAGTGTAGCCAGTATAGAGTGTGTTGTCACTGCACATAACGATGTAGGTATAATGACCCTTATCTGTATTGTCTGGATTATCTGGAAGCGATTCCTTTTTACAGCGTTCTTCCATAAACTCTTCGTCCGGCTCGCTTTGAGACATCCTATAATTCGGACTCCAGTTTGAGCAGCTCAACCAGGTGCTCCTTTTCTTCCTCTATCAACTTTTCGATGACATCCTGTGTTTTTCCTCTGTTGTACTCCTTCATTTCATTATATAACAAAATGGAGTCCTTCTCGGCCCTTATGGCCATATTGATTACATCTTCAAGGTTCTCGATCTTTTCCTGAGAGGCCTCGTCTGCAGGAAACACTGTGAATTCAACCAGAGCTTCCAGATATAAACTGACCTGTTTATCGGAAATATAATCCGGTTTATCGCCTGTTTTCTCCTGAAACTGTCTCTGAATCTCTGAAAAGCGGTTATAGTGATCCTCTTCATCGCATGCAAGTCGCTGAAATAATTCCCGGGCTTTTTTATCGTCAGTTTTTTCTGCCTGTCTTTCGTAATACTCTCTGCCTTTCTGTTCAATATCTTTAGCCATCTCCAGCACCTCATTAAAATTAAAGCTGTCCGTTAACATATTTTTACCTCCCAAATCATTGTCTATTAATCATTTTTTCTACACCTCTCAATTACTTTATTATATGCAGCATGCGTTTTTCCTGCCCGGGCCGACAGCTATTTTAATGAGCGAGAATATCAGAAAAGGTCTTATAAAAAATCAAATCTCAATTAACTGGAGGTATTTAGAAGTGGACAAAACGGTTGGGATCATGGGAGGAATGGGTCCGGCTGCAACTGTTGATTTATTCAGAAAAATTGTTGATCTCACCCCCGCAGAGTCCGACCAGGAACACCTGCATATAATCATAGATAATAATCCAGATGTTCCCGATCGGACGGAGGCAATCCTGGGAGGCGGCAGGGATCCTCTGCCGCACCTGGTGGAAATGGCACAAAACCTCGAGGCAGCCGGCGCTGATCTGCTTATAATGCCATGCAATACAGCCCACTACTTTCTCCCCGATTTAAAGAGTGAAACAAACATACCTTTTTTAAATATGATCGATCTCACAGCTGCCCGCGCTGCCGCAAATTTATCTCCTGAATCCCCTGTGGGGATAATGGCAACGAAAGGAACTATTGCAGTTAAGCTTTATCAGGAGGCGCTGAAAGACCGGGGCTTAACTCCTTTAATTCCTGAAGAAAAATATCTGCAGAAAATAATGCAGGCAATATACGAAATTAAAGAAAGAGGCCCCGACGAGGAAGGCAAAAAATTAATCGAAGAAACGATCCGAAGCCTGGAAAATCGGGGAGCCCGGGCAATTATCGCGGGCTGCACTGAACTCCCCCTGCTCAATCTTGATAAAACGGGAGAAACTGCAACCATATATGACCCGGCCAAAATACTGGCCCGGAAAACTATAGAGGAAGCCAAAATACCTGGAGTTTAAATATTTTCTCCTCATAACTTCAAGGAATAAGCATTAATGAGCTTAAACAAAATTTATCAGCTGATCTGGAAAAGAACCAATTTATTTAATTATTTCTTTTCAAGACCGTTGCAGAGGTCCTGATGATATTGATAAAATAAGATGTACCAAAATTAAACCGCACTACAAATTAATTAATTTGAGGAGTGAGAACCAGATGGAGCGCAGAGAAAAAGTTGAGTTGAGCGATAATGCCAGAAAAATACTGCAGGCCCGCTATCTTAAGAAAAATTCTCAGGGAGAAGTTGTTGAAACTCCCGAGGAGATGTTCTATCGCGTTGCCCAAAACATAGCGGGCGCCAATGAGCTCTATGATGAACCGGTCGAGCCGGCCGCTCAGGAGTTTTATGATGTTATGACCTCACTGGAATTTCTTCCCAATTCTCCCACGCTTATGAATGCAGATAATGATCTCCAGCAGCTGAGTGCCTGCTTTGTGCTGCCGGTTGAAGACAGCATGGAAGGAATTTTTGAAGCTATTAAAAATTCCGCCCTTATCCATAAGAGCGGTGGAGGAACCGGTTTTAGCTTTTCCCGGCTCCGCCCCAAAAATGATAGAGTACGCTCCACCGGCGGAGTTGCCAGCGGTCCTGTTTCTTTCATTCGCGTATTTGATGCAGCTACTGATACAGTCAAACAGGGGGGGAAGAGACGGGGAGCAAACATGGGTGTGCTCAGGGTGGACCATCCTGATATCAGGGAATTTATCACCTGCAAAGAGGATGAAGATAGCTTAACCAACTTTAACATTTCAGTCGCCCTCACCGAGGAATTTATGCAGGCTGTGAAGAATAATGAAGACTATTCCCTTATTAATCCCCGCACTGAAAAAGAAGTGGACAGGGAAAACGCCCGGGAAATATTCAATCTTATAGTGGAAATGGCTCACATAAATGGCGAGCCGGGAATAATTTTTCTCGATAGAATAAATGAGGATAACCCCACACCGGCTCTCGGGGATATTGAAAGCACAAATCCCTGCGGTGAACAGCCGCTGCTCCCCTACGAAGCATGCAACCTGGGATCCATAAATCTATCAAAAATGGTGCAGGGAGAACCCGGCACCGCCGAACTGGATTTCGAAAAGCTGGAAAAAACCACCCGCACTGCTGTTAGATTTCTTGACAATGTAATTGACATGAACGAATTTCCCCTGGAAGAAATTGAAGAAATGGTGAGAGGAAATAGAAAAATAGGCCTGGGAGTTATGGGCTATAGCGATATGCTTTTGCAGCTGGGCATACCTTATGACAGTCAGGAGGCCGTGAAAAGGGCTGAAGAGGTCATGAAATTTATTAGAAATACTGCCCGAGATGAATCTCATCGTCTGGCTGAAAAAAGAGGTCCCTTCCCCAATTTTTCGGAGAGCATTTATGATAAGCCCTATCGAAATGCAACGACCACTACCATAGCTCCTACAGGATCAATTAGCATAATTGCCGACACAAGCAGCGGTATTGAACCCATATTTGCTCTATGTTATGAGAGAAATGTGCTTGACGATACATTTATTGAAGTTCACCCGGTTTTTGAAGAGATGGCCCGAAGCAAAGGTATCCTCACCGATGACCTTATTGATAAGCTGGCCGGACAGAGCTCAATTCAGAACATATCTGAAATCCCGCAAGATTTTAAAGATATTTTTGTCACCGCTCATGATATCAGCCCCAAATGGCATGTAAAAACTCAGGCTGCATTTCAGAAATATGTAGACAATGCCGTCAGCAAAACCGTCAATTTTCGCAATGAGGCAGATCCCGAAGATGTCAGGGAAGTTTATGAGCTGGCCTATGAACTGGGCTGCAAAGGCGTGACAATATATCGCGATGGCAGCAGATCCGAACAGGTGCTCTCCACCGATGAAAGTAAGAAAAAAGCTGCCAGATCTGACGGGCTGACAAAAAGGCCCCGTCCCAGCACGACGGTAGGTACAACGGAGAAAACCAAAATAGGATGCGGTAAGCTCTATATTACTATAAATGCTGATGACGTAGGCATCTGTGAGGTATTCACCACCACAGGAAAGGGAGGCGGCTGTCACGCTCAATCAGAGGCGATAAGTCGTCTTGCCTCACTGGCTCTGCGCAGCGGGGTGGCCCTGGAAGAAATCTCAGAGCAGCTGAAAGGAATCCGCTGTGAGGCCGCAATGATCAGCCAGGATGTATGTAATCTCTCCTGTCCGGATGCCATCGGCCGTGCCCTGGAAGATTTTGCCGAAGAGATGGAAGAGGGGAAATTCAAACCCGGCGAAATCCTTCACAATTCAGAGATAGTGAAGAAGAAGGCAGCCCGGGCAGCTGGTAAAAGCGATGAAAATGATTCATCTGAGGGAGTGCGGGGAGTTATAATGCAGGACAGAACCTGTCCTGAATGCGATAGCTCTTTAGAAAGCGATGGAGGCTGCGTGGTCTGTCGCAGCTGCGGATGGTCGCAATGCGACTAAAAACGAGAAAGCTGTTGCATAGAAGTCAACCCCAGCGGTAAATATACTGGATATCGTGGCGAAGTCTTTCATCAAATAAAAAATAAAGTTCTTCTCCACATCAGTTGCTGGAGGAAGCTATGAGGCTCCGCTCACAATGAAATTTTTCCTCTGCTTCAGTTTAGTTTTCGGCCATAGACCTGACCCGGGCTTCGAAAAATTTCGAATATCACTTCGCCTCATAGCTTCCTTTAATAGGAGATGAGCAGTTATCACTTTACAGGCATATGTCGTAAATTTCACCACGGTTGCGGAGAAGAACCAAAATCAAACTTATTAAGCAGCTATTTTTTCAGTATATACAACATTTTTTCAGGTTGTTATGGTGAGAACTATAAAACTATACCACCGAGGGTTCAAGGATAAGGTCTCCTCGTTCAAATCTCTTCAAGTCAAGGTCCAGCTCCATCTCCGGCTCCCTCCCGGTTATCATATCCGCCAGAATTATGGCCGTCATGGGAGCAATCATAAATCCATGACCGCTAAAACCTATTGCCATGTAAAAGCCGGAAACTTTTTCCGCTTCAGCTATAATCGGCTGACGATCGGGAGTAATATTGTAAAGTCCGGCCCACTGCCTTACCACCCGCAGACCTTTCAGGGGAGGCAGGAGATTTACCGCCTTTTCTGCCATCTCCTCCAGAAACTGCCAGCTCGAATTAATATTCAAACTGTCGGGCTCATCGGGATCACCAAATCCCATCAAAAATGGACCTTTAGGAGTCTGCTGACAGTAAATATTGTATGAGAATGACATGACCATCGGATCCTGCATGGGCTCAACTCTCTCTGTAACCAAAATTTCATGCCTTTCAGATTTTACAGGCAGATCGAGATTCACCATATCGGCAATCTGGCGGGAATATCCTCCAGCCGCATTTATAACTCTGGGAGTGCTGATAAAACCCTTTTCTGAGTGCACCCCGGAAATTTCTCCTCCCTGAAGTTCAATGTCCAGAGCTTCTGTGTGGGTAAGTATCTCCACTCCCAGCCTTTCGGATGCTTTAACGTAAGCTTCAACGACCCTGAAGGGATCAGCATGTCCGTCAGTCGGACAGAAAGCCCCTCCTATGATGCCATCTTTATTCAGGTGAGGAACTATTTCCTTTGCTTCCTCCGGAGTAACCTTGCGCGAGGGGATATCGAGGCTGTTCTGCAGCTCAATATTTTTTCGAAACTGCTCCATCTCAGCTTCGGAAAAAGCCAGCAGCAGATAACCTCTCTGCTTTAAATCTATATCCACATCCACCTTTAATCTCTCAGACATATTTTCAAATATCTCCATGCTCCCCCGGGCGAGGCGGCAGTTCATCTCTGTGCCCCACTGCTGCCTTATCCCGGCTCCACAGCGGCCTGTAGCTCCGCTGCCCGGATACGACCTCTCCAGGAGCATAACGTCATTCATTCCTCTACGGGCCAGATTGTAGGCCACGGCCAGCCCTACCACTCCGCCTCCTATTACGACAGCTTCAGCTGTTTTACTCATGGCTATCACCCGCTAAAATTCCCAGCTTTATCCCCTCGAGCGGAGGACGGTTGGTGGGCATTTTAATATCCTTCCGTCTGCAGCCGCGGTACCCGGCCAGAATTGAATCGATCAATTCGAGACATGTGCTGCCCCGGCAGGGACCCATGCTGAGTCTTGTCTGCCTTTTTATCTCCTCAATCGTATGATATCCCTCTTCGATAACCGCACGCAGCTCGGCAAGACTTATGTCCTCACAGCGACAAATTATTACTTCCTCTTCATTTTTCATCTTTCAGTTTCCTCCTCAGCTCTAAAAAAATGCCTTACCTGGAGCAGATAATCTTTTTCAATTTCCAGCCAGACAACCGGGGTTTCCTGATTTTTTCGAACTCTATGAACGACAGCACTTCCCAGTTCCTCTCCCGCGTGATTTAAAGCTGTTACCGTCTCTCCCTCATCCGGAAGAGGAGTAAATTCATACGGAAGGCCAATCAATCCCCTTTCTTCACCGTGGGTAAAATCGACGACAAAAACTGCAAGACCCGGACAGGCGGCTATACACTGCCCGCAGCCGGTGCACTTTTCGAAATCCACTTCCGGAAGATCATTTATGTCCACAAACTCCTCCACCGCCTCCACGGGGCACGAATAATAGCAGGGATCACAGGGGATCTCACGGTAACATTCGAAGATGGCTACCGGCCCCTCTTTCAACCTTTCAGGCGATGGGGTAATCTCATCAAGCTCTTTTTTGGCAGGAATACCTGTCCGCTCCAGCATCATCATACCTCCTCAATTTATTAAGTCCCCTGCGAATATCATCACCAACAGGCCCTCTCCTGAGCCGCTGGAGCTTATTTCTAATCTCATCCATCTCAGCCTGGAGGGAGCTTCCGCTGCCCCGGCTGTCCTTAACAGCAGCACAGGCCGCCAGCTCCCCCTCAAGAATGGCGGCAGTAGCCTCCTCCACTCCGGCTGCATCTCCGGCCACTAAAACATCACTGTGGCTCGTCTGCATCTGATCGTCTCGCCAGGGCACATCTCCGCCAAATTCCGGTATGTAAGCCATGTTACATCCGGCCTGCACGGCCAGATCTATCAGCGGTGAAAGCCCCACAGCCAGGCATATAGTGTCCACCTCAAGCTCCTCTTCAGTTCCGGATACAGGCTCCCATTCTTCATTTAGCTCATGGATGACAGCTGTCCCAACCTCTCTCTCACCCAGGGCTTTTTTTATTGAGTAGCCGGTCATAATGGGGACATCACAGCGTCTGATCTTGGAGGCATGCACAGCATAACCACCTATTTCAGCCTCAGCTTCAATGACAGCAGCCACATCAACTCCCGCCTGCAGGAGCTGATACGCTACAATTAATCCAATATTGCCTCCCCCCACCATCAAAATTTTCCTTCCGGGCACAATCCCGTATACATTCATGAGAGTCTGTACTGCCCCGGCTCCGTATATCCCGGGCAGATCATTGCCGGGAAAAGCAAGCATCTTTTCTGAAGCTCCTGTGGCCAGAATAATCTTCTCCGGAGCCAGCTGCCTGAAACTCTTCCCCCGGGTATAGGTTAAAACATCGTCCTCGTAAAAACCCTGAACAACAGCATCTGTTTTGACCTGTATGACACTTTCTTCTTCTATTTTCTCTCTAAACATCTCTGCAATCTCAATTCCTCTCATGCCAGCATACTCCTGCCGGGCGCCGAAAAACTTGTGTGTCTGCTTTACAAGCTGCCCGCCCAAAAAATCGTCCCTTTCCAGCAGCACTATATCCTGCATACCCATCTCAGCTGCCTTCAGAGCCGCAGCCAGCCCGGCAGGTCCTCCGCCAATAACAGCCAGCTCACATGTCTGCACTCAGATCACCCTTTCCTTTCTGTTCCTCAACCCTCATGCCTTCCTCAACTTCGGTCACACAGGTTTTTACGTTTGGCTCCCCATCAACGATCATAAGACACGATGAACAATTACCTATAGCACAAAAAAATCCCCGCGGCCGCTCATGATGCAGGCTTTTCTTGAGCTCCCTAATACCGGCGGCATGCAGGGCTGCAGCAATAGTTTCCCCCTCAAAAGCTTCAATTTTCTGCCCGTTGTAATAAAAAGTCAATTTCTCGCCGCGATCGAAATCAAGTACTGGATGATTTTTTATTCTCATGCCCACCTATTCACTCCTTCCCTGAATAGTGAAAACTTTCTTTAACCTTATATACAGTATTCTGCTTCAGCAACCGTATTCCTGCCCGAATATAATAAGGCTTGAAAAGCTGTGAATTTAAATGAAGCTATAAGGCGAAGCATACTCGAATTTTTTGAAGCCTGGGTCAGATCCAGGCCCAAAAATCTTTTCTCCGGCTCAGGAGGTGCCGGCTGAATTTAAGCTCAGGGAGGAACTCTCGCAGGGGGAGCACAGGTTTTTGGTTCTGGAGAAAAACTGCTATTTCAGGGCTTCAAAAGCACCTTGAGCGAGTCTTTTTCCCGAACTATTTCAAATGCCTCCTCAGCCTCATCTAATGGGTACTCCGCAGTAATAATCTCCTCCAGACGAAGATCATTTTGCTTTAAAAGTTTGAGAGCCGGCTCAAAGGGTCCGCAGCGAGAGCCCAAAATTTTTACCTCATCTATTGCCAGAGAAGCCAGATTTATTTTATATTCCTCGGAGGTGGTGGTTTTAAATATGATTTTTCCCCTGGGTGCTACTATATCAATAGCGGCCTCCAATCCACCGCTGCTTCCGGTCGCCTCCACCACAACCGGAACATCAGAGTCCCGGGAAAAATCCTTTTCCAGATAAGTGGAGATACCAGGACAGGAAAGGGCAGCGAGCTTACTTTGATGCCGGCCCACCATAGCAACCTCATAACCGAGCGCGTTAAGAGCCCGCGCAGTTACCTGGCCCAGTTTGCCATCTCCCAGAACAACTATCTCCTCTGAGGGTTTTATGTGATACTGCTCTACTATCTCCACAGCAGCTGCAATAGGTTCGACAAAGACAGCTTCCCTTTTGCCCACACCGGACGGAACAGGGTGGACATTTTCCCGGGGGAGAACTGCGTACTCCGCAAATACACCATCATGACCTCTCATGCCAAGAGTTTTAATGTTCTGACAATGTATGTAATCACAGCGCAGACAGCGTTCACATTCATGGCAGGGAATATTGATCTCCCCCACCACTATTTCATCTTCGAGGGAACCACCGCTGTCCTCGACAACTCTGCCAACAAATTCATGACCCGGTATGCCTGTGAAGTCAATCATCCCGGACAATATCTCCAGATCAGTATTGCATATTCCGGCCAGCTCAACATTTATTAGCACCTCACCTTTATCAGGAAGAGGAGGCTCTACCTCTTTAAGCTTCATTTCTCCATTTTGAAAGACAAGCGCTCTGATAGCCATCCCTCCTTTTATTGTTAATTTACAGGGCTCCACCTCTCAATCAGTCAAAGTCCTCTCTCTGACCGTAATCTGAAAAGGCGGAGATTACATCCTGCATCCTCTCCGAATCAAGGGTTTTCGGCTCTCCAACAGCGCAAATTCGCCAGTAAATCTCAGCGACAAATTCGATATTCTCAGCCGTACTGTAAGCTCCCTCGATATCCTGTCCGCAGGCTATGAGGCCATGATGGGCCATGAGTGCGGCCTGATATTTATCTCCCAGAGTCTCTGAAACTTTTTTAGCAAGATCTCTGCTGCCAAAACGGGCGTAACCCGCACAGGGGACTATTTCTCCGCCTGCATCTGCAACCAAATAATGCACAGGAGGGATCTCCTCTTCAAGGCATGATACGGTAACGGCAAAAGGGGAGTGAGTATGTATTACAGCATTTATATCTCTGCGATTTCTATAGATTTCGATGTGAAGGGATAACTCGCTGGAGGGTTTCGCAGTTCCTGCAATTGTATTGCCGTTTATGTCAGTAATAACAGTATCCCCGGTCTGCATTTTTTCATAGGGTATTCCGCTGGGAGTTATCGCCAGCAGATCCTCATGGTGATCAAAAATGCTCAAATTGCCCCCGGTTCCCGCAGTTAGACCGGAATTAAGCATTTTGCGACCGAATTTTATCAATTTTTTTCTTTCATCTTCCATAATCATGGGCCATTACCACCTTTCTCTCCCTGAGAAGAAGGAATACAGCCAAAAAACATGAAATACATATCTGCAGGATCCAGACTACAGTAAAGGAGGCGATAACCATCACTCACATTAAAGTTCCCCGCCCACTTAACAAAGCAAAGATTATATCCAGACCAAACCGTTTTGTTCTTAAATGCCGCTGCTGTAAAACCGGTGAGGTGAGAAAAATTTATCTGGCTGACTCCGGCCGCCTGCCCCTGATAGTAAAACAGGGACGCACTATTTTTTATAAGCCTGCCGGAAGAAAAGATCGCAAAACCACCGGGACCGCTGTCCTTGCCAGATCCTCTGGAGAACTCATTTCCATAAATTCTCACAGGGCAAACGATGTAGTATTTCAGGGCATGAAGAATGATGAGTTCCCGGAACTTATTCCGTGGAATATAGAGCAAAGAGAGTACAGCTGGCAAAACTCCAGATTTGATTTTTTGCTGGAAAAATCTGGCGAAAAGCTTTTACTTGAGGTGAAAAGCGTTACTCTCGTCCAAAATAGCACTGCATACTTTCCCGATGCTCCTACCGAAAGAGGACGCAGACATGTAAGGGAATTAATCGAATGGAGCAGCGAAAACAACAAAAAGGGAATGATCTTATTTCTGCTGGGAAGAAATGATGCCGATATTTTTACACCCTGCAAAGAAATAGATCCCGATTTTGCCAGTGTTCTGAGCAGAGCAGCCAGGGAAAATGTAAAAATATTGGCCTACAGGAGCCGGATAAATTTAAGGCATATAAGACCTGGAAACAGAATAAAGATTGCGCTTGAAAACTAAAGCATTTCTTTCTGTGCCTGGTTCCTGGAAGCTATATGGCTCTGTTCACAGTGAAATTTTTCCTCTGCACTTCCTATAAAATTTATAACTTTCCATAAAAAGTGTTAAGGAGCTATGACTTTAGCTGATTGATAGAAGCAAGAATAAATAAAGCTACTCCCTGCCCTCCACCAGAGGAACAAACCTCACGGGCTCCAGTTTCCTCTCGCCAAATTTATCCTCCCGGCGGCGGGTAACTAAAACAAGCTGCTGAAAGAACATCTTTTCTCCCACCGGTAATATCATTCTGCCCGGAATAGCAAGCTGGTTTCGCAGATCATCCGGTATGCTGGCAGCAGCAGCGCTCACCATAATCCCATCAAAAGGGGCATGCCGGGGCCAGCCTTTACTCCCGTCACCATGTTTTACCTCAATGTCGTAATCCAGCCGCGCCAGGATTTTTCGGCTCATCTTAACAAGGCTGCTTCTGCGTTCAACTCCATAAACTTCTCCCACAATATGCGAAAGAAGCGCCAGAACATAACCACATCCGCTGCCCACCTCCAGCACTCTATCATTTTCGGACGGTTGAAGTTTATCCATCATGTAGGCAACTATATAGGGCTGGCTAATAGTCTGATTTTCGCCAATAGGTAAAGGCCTGTCCTGATAGGCCTGTTTTTTTCGTTCCCGGGGAACAAATTCATGACGGGGGACACTGCGAAACGCTTCCAGAATTTCCTCATCCTCTATACCCCTTTTTATCAGCTGCCTTTCAATCATCTTTTCTCTTTTTTTCCTGAATTTATCGCTCATCCTCACATACCCCCCGGATAAGTAGAGGGCGGGAGTTACCCGCCCTGATCAAACTCCCTATGATATTTTTGAAACAATGATCTGAAAAGAACTCCACCCGGAAACTTACTAAATTGCCTCTGACTCCTCAAACTGCATCTGATAAAACTTATAGTAATCTCCGCCGCGCGCAACCAGATGCTGGTGATCTCCGCGTTCTTTAATCTCACCATCCTCAACAAAGAGGATCTCATCGGCATCAACTATGGTGGCCAGCCTGTGAGCTATGACAAAGGTGGTGCGGTGCTCGGTCAATCTGTCGATGGCATCCTGAATTAATTTTTCCGTTTCCAGGTCGACCGAAGATGTAGCCTCATCCAGTATCAGTATCTGTGGACTTTTCAGAAATGCCCTGGCAATAGATACTCTCTGCCTCTGGCCTCCTGACAACCTCAGACCTCTCTGTCCCACCTGGGTATCATACCCATCGGGCAGATCATTGACTATAAAGTCATGGGCATTAGCCGCTTTGGCTGCTTCCACTATTTCTTCTTCATCTGCCCCGGGTTTCCCGTACCCGATATTTTCGGCCACGCTGTCGGAAAACAGATAATCATCCTGCATCACCATGGCAAAAACATCGCGAAGCTCGCGCACGGAAAAATCATTTATATTGCGGTCATCAATGTATATCGACCCGGAATCCAGCTCATATAATCTCGGCATAAGCCGCACAATTGTAGTCTTACCGGCTCCGCTGGGGCCTACTAAAGCAACTGTCTGCTGAGGTTCTGCCTTAAATGAGACTCCTTTGAGAACTGTTTCCTCCTCTTCATAGCTGAAATGAACGCTATCAAATTCAACTTTACCCTCAACAGCAGGTGCTTCAGGCTCATCACCAATTTCTGTGACTATTTCAGGTGTTTTCTCCATATGCCTGTAATATCTTTCTGTGCTGGCAAAGAACCGGCTCAGATTTTCTGACATCCGCACCATCCTCAGGATGGGGGCCCTGAACTGTTGAAGATAAGCATAGAAGGAAACGATCGTGCCTACCGTTAAAGTTCCTATTGCAGTCAAATATCCGCCAAAGCCCAAAACAGTAAGCTCTCCAATACCGTTAAGAAGTCTCGAGCCGGGGAACAGATAGCTGATGTAATTTATCGCTTCCAGCCTGTAATCCGTATGCTGCTGAGTCGTAGAACGAAATCGCTCCATTTCATTACCTTCACTGACAAAGGCCTTGATAACCTTGATTCCGGCGAGATTATCCTCAAGCCTGTCACTCATATCCGCCTTGGCTTTCCTTGTTCTCCTGAAGGCGTGGTGCATCTTTTTAATGAGATAACGGGAAAATATAACCAGCGCTGGCACAAAAAGCAGAGTAACCAGCGTAAGCGACATGCTCATCGAGAACATAATTACTATAGTACCACCGATCAAAACCAGAGAGTTAATCACAGCCTCAGGGCCGTGGTGGACAAATTCCTGCAGGCGATTTAAATCATCTATTATCCTGGACATCAATTCTCCAGTCTTTTTCTGATCGTGAAACTTCATGGACATGCGCTGATAATGCTGGTAGAGATCATTGCGCATATCTCGCACGCATTCCTGAGCAATTCGGTGTCCCTGAAAGATGGTGAATTTGCGCACCAGCGCTCTCAAAGCCAGCACTGCAAATGCAATGCCCACCAGCATAGCCAGCTGACTCATATTCTGGTCAGGAATGGCCTCATCAATAATCTCTCTCATCAGTATAGGTGGTATCAATAAGAGGACCGCAGCTACTGCATGCATCACCTGAACAAGCATAAATTTTTTGCGGTAATTTTTCAGATGAGAATTATAAAATTTGCTGATCATTTCCCAATAAGTATAATCATATCCATCTTCATTGTTATCTTCTTTTCTGAAACCGGACATCTTAACCCCCCCTTGAGGATACAAAAGTTTATCTAAAAAAAATTAAATAAAAATCGCGGGAAATTAATTTTGATAAATAAAATTATTAATTATTATTATATCTAACTTTAATCCCTTTCCATCCTTCCATCACAGAATTATAACACATCTATATCAAAAGCACAAATAAAACTTCTTCCTTAAATCTGGAATTCCTCTACTCTCTCCTCGCTGCAACCAAAATAGGAGAGAAGGCAGCTAACAATTCGCTCGCCCGCCCTGCCATCTCCGTAAGGATTGGGGGTGGCAGCCGTTCGGGAATAAAAATCTTCGTCCTGCAAAAATCTTTCTGTAACCCGCACAATCTCCTCCTTACTCGTGCCGGCTTTCACTACAGTGCCGGCCTCTATCGCTTCAGGCCTCTCAGTTTTTTCTCTGAGAAGCACGACAGGCACATCAAACGCGGGAGCCTCCTCCTGAATACCACCCGAATCGGTGAGCACGAGTTTAGAGCGGGCCATCAGATTTATAAAATTGTCGTAATTTAAAGGCTCGATCAGATGGACATTTGTAAGTTCACCCAGCTTCTCGCCTGCTGCTCTGCGGACTGCCGGATTTAGATGAACCGGAAAAATAATTTTATGATCCTTAAATTGCTCGGTAATCCTTTTCACAGCTTCAAAAATTTCTTCCATATCCTCGCCCAGATTTTCCCTTCTATGGGCGGTTAAGAGTATGATATCTTTTTTGAAGCCATTCCCGGCTTCTTTAAGAATATTTTCCAGAGGGGAAGCGAAGGTAAAATTATCGGAGACAGTCATGAGGGCTGCATCAATCACCGTATTCCCGGTAATATAAATATTATTCTCACGGACGTTTTCCTGCAGCAAATTTTCTTTGTTTTTAGATGTGGGAGCAAAATGCAGATCAGCCAGCACGTCTGTCATTCGTCTATTCATCTCCTCAGGAAAGGGAGAATACTTATCATAGGAGCGCAAACCCGCCTCAACATGAGCTACCGGCACCTGTCTGTAATAAGCTGTAAGAGCTCCCGTGAGGGTGCTGGTCGTATCTCCGTGAACAACTATCATATCCGGGCCCTGCTCTTCTACTGCTTCGCCCAGTTTTTCTACTGCTCTGGATGTCAGACCGTTTAGAGACTGTTCTTTTCTCATCAAATTCAAATTTATATTCGGCGTCAGGGAAAAATTATCTAACATCTGTTTAAGCATCTCTCTATGCTGGCCAGTGAGAATAATTCGGGAGGTAAAATAATCTTCTTCTTCAATTTTCCTGATCACAGGAGCCAGTTTTATCGCTTCCGGCCGGGTGCCAAAAATAATTGTAAGCTCTTTTTTTCTAACTGTTGAATTCAATTAATCTCACCCTCTGACTTTACAACTTCTATTTTCAGCATATTTCCCATGAGCTTATATTTTTGGTTCTTCTCCACATCAGTTGTTGGATTTTGTTTAAGAACACCTGCATTTAAGACATTTTCCCACTTTTATAGAACTCATTCATGATTGCACTGCATAAAGTCGATGTCGGCAAAATATCAAAGTTATGATCCCCAATGTATCGACGATCAAGTTTAGTTTTCTGCCATGGACCTGGTTTGGGCTTCGAAAAATTTCCAGTGTCAGCCAGCTTCAAAGCTTCCTATAAAAAAGAATGAGTAGCTGTGACTTTACAGCATACATTGCTTCTTTGCTTCTTTTCACAACAACGGTTTGGAAGCAAAACCAAAATTAAAGCAGGGGGGCAAATTGGTGAAAAAGATATATACATGATAAAATAAAAGCAGCAGGCTAATTTTTTGAGGGGGTTTTATTCATGGAAATTTACTACAATTTCCCGGCAGAAAAGGACATGAAATGCGATGTCAAACTCTTTGCCTCCGCCGAAATATATGAAGAAATTGAAGATACCGCTTTAAATCAGCTGCTCTCAGCTGCCACCCTGCCCGGTGTAAAATCGGTGGTGGGAATGCCTGACCTCCATCAGGGATATGGCCTTCCTATCGGCGGCGTCATGGCAAGCGCTCCGGAAGGACCCATTTCCCCGGGAGCGGTGGGCTTTGATATCAACTGCGGGGTCAGATTGATAACCACAGGGATGAAGGCAGATGAAATAAAGGGCAGAGAGGATGAGATACTTCAGACGCTCTCAGCATCAGTGCCCGCAGGACTCGGCGAAGGGTCCAGCTTAAAATTTAGTCGCAGGGAATTTAAAGATATCCTCGGCTGGGGAATATCAGCGCTTGTCGATATGGGACTGGTCCCGACTACGGCCGGCAAAAATTGCGAGGACGGGGGAAATTTTTCTCCGGCTGATCCCGCCTGTGCCTCAAGTGAAGCTATAGGACGCGGGATCGATCAGCTGAACAGCCTGGGATCGGGCAATCACTTTCTGGAGCTGCAGGTGGCAGCAACAGCGGAGGAGGATCTGCCCTTTTCGGAAGGAGACCTCCTGATCATGCTTCACACCGGCTCCCGCGGTTTTGGCCACCAGATCTGCAAAGATTATTCCAGTCTGGCCAAAAACACGGCCTCCAAATACAATCTCTCTTTTCCCCGCAAAAATCTAGCCTATTTTCCCGGCGATAGCGATGAGGGAAAAAATTATCTTAAGGCCATGGGCTGCGCGGCTAACTTTGCCTATGCTAATAGAGAGCTGCTCATGCGTGAACTGGAAAAGACCTGGAAGGAACTGTTTCCCCACAGCGGTCTTGAGCTGTTTTATGATCACACCCACAATATAGCCCGGTGGGAGGAGCATATGATCGATGGCAGCAAACAGAAGGTGCTGATACATCGCAAGGGAGCAACCCACCTTGCTGCTGGAGGGCATGCTCTCATACCGGGCTCAATGGGAACTTCCAGTTTTCTCGTTGAATCCCTTGACAGCGAATACACCGCGGTAGCGCTGGAATCAGCGGCCCACGGGGCCGGACGCAAAATGAGCAGGACTAAAGCCAAAAAGGAAATATCCCGGCAGCGGCACCGCAGGAGCATGGGAGAGATAAAAAGTCTCTCATCAAGCGGCGAAAATATCCTCGATGAATCGCCGCTGGCCTACAAGGATATAACCAGAGTCATCTCCTCCCTCACGGAGAGCCAGCTGGCCTATCCTGCCGCCCGGTTTAACCCGCTGGTTGTCTTAAAAGGATAGAAATGACTTTGAATGATATTAAGAGATGAAATCCGGCGGGATTTAAACCCCGCCGGTAATCTGTTGTCTGAGAGAGAATATTTTCTATACTGTTCTTAAGTATTCCTAGGACAGGACCACTGCAGCTTCCGGAGCATTGACCCTGAAGGTGAAAGTCTCAAACAGGAAGAGTTCAATGTTTTCTCTGTCGCTGTCCTTATAACCCAGAGACATATCCTGACCCAAAAAGAGCTCAAAATCATCTCCGGGAGCCAGCATTACTCCTCTATCTTCAAGCTCCGGGAGATAGATTATTTCTGTCCCCAGGAGATCTTCAAGCTTTTTATAGAGGGGATAGCAGGCTGTCTCCAGCTCATTCAGCAGATGATAATGCCTGTCTCCCAGCACCAGCTGATAGGGGCCGGGAACATTCTCCAGATCGAGGGTGCGTCGGGCTTCCCAGACGGCACTGTAAAAGGAAGATCTGTCATCCTCGACGGATATCTCTTCGTGTTCGCTGGAAGAGATTATTCCCTCAATATCAGCTTCCTCGAGTCCTGCAAATATAGCTCTATTCTCCAGCTCTGCAGCATGTTCGGCTGCTTCCCGCACAGGATCGCTCTCTGCATCTTCAGCTCCGCGGGCAAAGGCTTCCAGCTCCGCTCTGGGCACTGTTACAGGCACCTCGATCTCAACAAAGGGGATTGACTCCCTGCACCTGTAAGCTCCCTTTAAATCCTGACAGCGTCCGGTATTGATCGCAGCTGCATCCAGTCCGAGAGGACCATTAACATCGACAACCCTTCGGCCATTCAACCGCTTTTCCAGAACTTCGCGGGCCTCTTCGTCCAGAAAATCCCAGATCTCATCTGCTATTGGAGCCTGTGAGCGATTGAGAATATCAGCCATTTTATTTTACCTCCTGATGTGATATTTTTAGTCCAGGTCCCCTATATCCAGAGAACCCTCCCCGGACATCTTTTCATTTTCTTCCTCTTCTTCTCCGTGATCCTCTATTTCCGTTATTTCCTCCTCGGTGAAAAGAAATTCTCTGAGATATTCATCCCAGACCTCACTATTTCTGCGCAGCCATTCCAGTCCCATACAGGCGTGCTCGATCTCCTCATCGCGATTGTGAGCCACTATACCGCGAACTGTCTCATCATCTGTTGCTGCCGCTCTTTGATTGTACCAGTTAACAGCTTCCAGCTCCTCGATAACGCTCTGAATTATTCGGTGGTATTCGATAGCTTCCTGGGGTAAATCTTCCAGCGGTTCATGGTATTCAGCCATTTTTTTCCCTCCCGGTTAATAATTTTTTAATCAATGATTAAATCCATCCAAAAATCATTAAGTCTTCAGAAACTCTTCTGTTTTTTAAATAATTCCCAATTAAAATGTATCACTTTATAACGGAAATAGCAAATTCAATAAATCAAATCCTTAAAAATAAACCTATTTCCTTCTCTTTAAAATATGGATCGGCCGTCCCAGCCCTGCTTCGCAGGCTTCCATGACTGCTTCAGAAAGAGTTGGATGCGTATGGATGGTGTCGGCCACATCTTCCATAGTTGCTTCGTTTTCAATTGCCAGAGTTATTTCGGCTATGAGCTCTGAAGCCTCAGGGCCTACAACCTGCCCGCCAATTATTCGTTCATCCTCATCGGCTATCACTCTTACGAAACCATCCCGGTCCCCCTGCGCAACAGCACGTCCGGAAGCCCGGAAAGGAAATTTACCGACGACCGGATTAATGCCGGCCTCCTCGGCCTCTTCCTCCGAAAGACCTACAACTGCTATTTCAGGATCGGAAAACACTGCTGCCGGAACGGTCTCATAATCCATCGAAGAATCCATGCCCGCAATAACTTCAGCAGCAATAATTCCCTGATGAGAAGCGCGGTGGGCGAGCATCGGCTCTCCCAGAACATCACCAATGGCGTATATCCCATCAACATTTGTCTCAAGACGATCATTAACCTCTATCTGTCCCCAGTCATCTGTTTTAACTCCGGCAGCTTCCAGATTGGCGGTATCAGTCCTGGGGGTGCGGCCAATCGCCACCATAACTTCCTCTCCGGTATATTCCCGGAGTTCATTGTCATCTTCATCCTCTACCGGAAAAGCAGATACCGTCACTGTTCCATCCTCATTTTCCCACCATTCTCTTGCTTCCATGCCAAAATGAAAATCTATTCCTATCTCTTTTCCTTTATCGAGAACCGGCTTCACAAGATCTTTGTCATAACCCCGGAGACCGTGAGGTGGCCGACCGACCAGTTTTACATCGCAGCCGGATTTCGCCAGAACATCCGCAGTTTCAAAGCTGATATATCCACCGCCGATGATCACCATTGAATCGGGAACTTCGGTCTTATTTAGAACATCTCTAGAATCCAGAATTGGATCCGCATCAAAAGAGAAACCGGGAATAGCGGTAGGAACCGAGCCGGTAGCAACAATGGCATTATCAAATTCTATATATTCTTTTATGTCACCTTCCTCATCCAGAATCCGCACTTTACTATCGCTGACAAATTCGGCTCTACCATGAACCTCTCTAACTCCGTTTCCTTTAAATAGTGTGCTTATTCCCTTTGTTAGTCTTCTTACAACCCGGTCTTTCCAGCGGGCAAGTCTTTGATAATCAATACTCACCTCAGCCTGGATGCCCATTCTCTCAGCATTCTCCGCCCTGTATGCGAGAGTTGTGGCCTTAATAAGGGCCTTTGAAGGTATGCAACCTCTGTTAAGACATGTGCCCCCGATATCTTCCATTTCTACAACTGCAGCATCCATATCAAGCTGACCTGCTCTTATAGCAGCTACATAGCCACCTGGACCAGAACCGATAACAAGAACATCTGTGGATTTTGTTTCAACACTCATTATTATACCCCCTGCAGTTTTGTATGTTTTATTATAAGAACCTAAGAACCTAAATTTAAGCAGCTGACAAATTTATGATGTTTAAAGTCCAAATATCCATCCCTATTAAAATATTGCCGTCAGACTTTCTACTCCTCCTGTGACATAAATTCCAGTATCTTTGCCGCAGTCATCTCAATCTGTTCCAGACCTGTCATATCAGCTTCCCCATCACCTCCCTGTTCTCCGTAATGAGCGAAACCAGCGTGATTGCCGCCTTCAATCTTTGCTATCTCATAGCCAGCCGGAAGCAAATCTTCCCTCTCTTTCAATCTTTCCTTATCCAGTATCCCGTCCTCGCCCCCATAGATAGTGATTGAATTCACATTTTTAGTCGAAATATCATCCTCTTCCGCGGGATAGGCTGCTAGAAATATAATATTTTCCACAGCCTGCGGCTGTTCTCTGCTCAGCAGCCGGGCTGCCATAGCTCCTCCCAGAGAGTGGCCGGCCAGACTCCAGCCCTTTATATCTCCATGCTCCTTTATAATTTCAGATCCAGCGCTCCAGTTTAAAATTGCCAGCTGAAAAGGCATATCAACAAGGAACACAGAATAACCCGCCTCAGAGAGTTTATAGGCCAGAACCGCATAGGATCGGGCCTGAACCTGACCTCCCGGATAAAAAATTATGCCGTGTGTCGACTTATCCTCACCGCGGGGAGAAAATTTTATTATATCGTTAACTTCACTGACCTCTACCTTTTCATCACTTTGAAGAAATCTCTCAGCTTCCTCTTCTACAGGAAAACTCTGCTGAAGCCAGAAATATATCCCACCTCCGATAAGCAGCAAAAATAAAATGAGAGGTATAATAACTCGCGGCCGAAAAATTTTCCCGGCCATAATTTTAAAAACTTTCACTTCAGATCCCCCGTACAAAAACATTTTGCTCGACCCTGCAGCCTAAATTAATGGCAATTTTCATTGTAAATTTTCTTCCTCATCTGCTAAAGTTCTCATCTCCCCCGGCTTCTTCGCAGTCCTCATCTCCCTCAGGAATATTTATCCCCAAAATATGGACATTAACAGCTATTACATCTGCTCCCGCCATCTCTGTCAGAGACTTTGTGACTCTCTCCTGCACCTGACGAGCAACCTCAGGTATGAACACATCATAACTTACCACCAGATTTATATCTACTTTTATTCCCTCATCATCTTTTTTTAAATTTACACCGCGGGCTGGATCTTCACTGCCAAAGATCTCAGCAATATCACCGGCAAAGCCGCCGCTTAACGCTGCAACACCTTCCACTTCGGATGCAGAGATACCGGCAAGAGCCCCCAGTACATCCCGCGAAATATTCATGTCCCCCAGCTCTGATCCATCCAGCTCCATTATTTGCAAACCTCCCTGTAAAGCTCCTCATAACTCCTGGCTGAATTCAGCCAGCTAAAATCCTCTTCCATTATTCTTTTCTGCATTTTCTCCAGCTTCTCTATATTTTTGGACAGTTCGGCCGCCCTCTCAAGGGCCGAAACCATGGCTTCGCTGCTGTAATCAGAAAATGTAAAACCGGTGCTTTGTTTCTTATTTTTTCGCCAGGAAATCACCGTATCTTTAAGGCCTCCTGTCTCCCGGACAATGGGGATTGTACCGTATCTCATGGAAATCATCTGTCCGAGGCCGCAGGGCTCAAAGCGAGAGGGCATAAGAAAGAAATCACTTCCCGCGTAAATGCGGCGGGCAAGAGTAAAATCATATTTTATCTCTGCAGAAATATTTTCCGGATATTCATCGGAAAGATCTCGAAGCAGATTTTCATACTCGGGCTGACCGCTGCCCAGCACGACAAGCTGCATGCCCAAATTTTTTATTTTTTTTCCTGCGCCTCTGAGAAGATCGAGGCCCTTTTGAGGAACCAGGCGGCTGACCATCCCTACCAGCGGTATATTTTTATCGGCGGGCAGTCCCACATCCTTCTGCAGCTTAATTTTATTTGTCACCTTGCCATTAAATCTTTCCCTGTCAAAATGTCGATATATTTCTTCATCTCCACCGGGATCAAATTCCTGATAATCAATGCCATTGATAATACCCGCCAGATCGTCACCGCGCATTCTCAGAGCGTAATCCAGACCTTCTCCATATTCAGGAGTCTGTATCTCGCTGGCATAGGAGGGGCTGACAGTCGTAATCCTGTCTGCATAGTTTATACCCGCCTTCATAAAATTTACCAGCCCATCGTGCCTTATCTTTCCGCTGTACCAGTGCCCGTGGTCTACGCCCAGCGTATCGGCGATAATGTCGCTTCCAAAAACCCCCTGATAGCGTAGATTATGTATGGTATATACAGTTTTTATATCCCTGTAAAAATCATACTGGCGATAATTGTCTTCAAGAAGCAGAGGCAAAATGGCAGTCTGCCAGTCATGACAGTGTATTATATCAGGCTTATAATCCAGTTTAGGCAGGCTTTCCAAAACTGCTCTAATAAAAAATGTGAACTGCACGTGGCGGTCCGGATTATCATAGAGATTATCTCTGTAGAATTTTTCTTTATTATCGACAAAATAAAAAGGAACGCCATTATGCACCGTCCTGTTGATCCCCGCATATTCATCCCGCCAGACAACCTGAGTGTTAAAATGGAGTAGATGTTCCAATCTCCCCCTGTATCTGCCGGGAATCTGACCGTATTCCGGCAGCACACATCTGACATCATGTCCTCTCTCCCGGAGGGCAGCCGGCAGGGATCCCGCAACATCTCCCAGGCCACCGGTTTTGATAAATGGAGATGCTTCCGGAGTCACATGCAGTATTTTCATCTTATCCATGATTTCTCCTCCTTCATTATTAAATTAGACAGAGGAACGCAAACTCCTGTCTAAAAAAGGGCAATCAGGCATTTTTTTAGGCAGGTTTTTGCAAAACTATAGAGAATTATATAATTGCCAGGAAGGAGTGGTGTGCCGTGGAACCAAAACTTCCGACAAATTATGATCGTTATCTATTTCATCGCGGTGAGCATTATGAATCCTATGAATTTATGGGAGCTCACCCTGGTGAGGAAAATGGAAGTGCCGGTACGAGATTTACCGTGTGGGCCCCCAATGCAGAAAATGTATATGTGACAGGTGATTTTAACAACTGGTCAGAAACCGCTGATCCCATGGAGCGCATTGAAAAAAGCGGGCTGTGGACAACTTTTCTTTCTTCAGCTTCACCCGGCATGAAATATAAATATCATATAATCGGTCCAGGAAACAAAACAAGGATCAAAGCCGATCCTTACGGCTTTTTCTCAGAAAAGAAACCAAAAACCGCCTCAATAATAAGCGATTTATCCGGTTTTAACTGGACTGATAGAAGCTGGATGCAGGAGCGAAGTCAGATCAATCATATGGAAAAACCCATGCTAATATATGAGGTGCACCTGGGTTCCTGGAAAAGAGATGAAAATGGCGATTATCTCAATTACAGAGTGCTGGCCGAAAAACTGATAAAATATCTCGATGATTTAAACTTCACTCACGTCGAGCTCTTACCCATAACCGAGCATCCCTTTGACGGATCCTGGGGATATCAAACTACGGGTTATTTCTCAGTTACAAGTCGTTACGGAAGTCCGGAAGATTTTATGTATTTTATCAATAGAATGCACGAAGCCGGTTATGGAGTTATCATTGACTGGGTACCCGGACATTTCTGCAGAGACGATCACGGCCTGAGGCTATTTGACGGCACCGAACTCTTCGAAAGTGCAGATTCTTTACGGGCCGAAAATCCCCAGTGGGATACACTTAACTTTGATTTTGCTCAGCCGGAAGTCTGGAGCTTTTTAATCTCCAATGCCTGCTTCTGGTTTGAAAAATATCACATAGATGGTATAAGAGCTGATGCTGTAAGTAACATGCTCTACCTCGATTATGGTCGAGAAGATGAGGAATGGCGTCCCAATGAATATGGCGGTCGAGAAAATATCGAAGCGATTAAATTTTTGCGCAAACTGAACGAGACAATTTTTGATAAATATCCCGGGGCGCTAATGGTGGCGGAAGAAGCCACATCCTGGCCTCAGGTTACTGCTCCCGCTTATGTTGGGGGGCTCGGTTTTAATTACAAGTGGAATATGGGCTGGATGAATGATGTGCTGGAATACATGAAGGCTGATCCTATTTTCAGAAAATGGGAACACAATAAAATGACTTTTTCTCTCATGTATGCTTTTTCAGAAAATTTCATTCTGCCTCTCTCTCACGATGAGGTGGTGCACGGAAAGCAATCTCTGGTGGACAAAATGCCGGGGGATTACTGGCAGAAGTTTGCCAATTTGCGCCTGCTATATTCATATATGCTGGCTCATCCGGGCAAAAATCTTCTTTTCATGGGGGGAGAATTTGCTCAATTTATCGAATGGAATTATCGTCAGGAGCTGGACTGGTTTCTGCTCGAATACGAAAAACATCATCAGACGCAGAATTTTGTCAGCGAAATCAACAAACTTTACAAATCCTGCCAGCCCCTCTGGAAGCTGGATCATTCTGAAGATGGTTTTAACTGGATAGAGCCAAACGATTATTCTCAGAGCGTTCTCAGCTTTATACGCCGGGGAGAAAACGGAGAACATGTAATATGCGTCTATAACTTTACACCCGTGCCCAGAGATAATTACCGCATAGGAGTTCCAGAAAAAACAAATTATCGAGTGCTTCTCAATACCGATGATGAGGAATTTGGAGGTTCTGGCTACTGCCAGCAGAGGAAATTTTATGGTGAAAATGTAAAATTTCACGGTCGTGTAAATTCCCTGGATCTTGTCCTTCCTCCACTTGGTGCTCTCTATCTCGCCCCTGAAAATACCGGACAAAAATGAATTTTCGCCTGCAGATTTGTAGAAGCAGATCATTCGAATTCTCCAGCCCGAGCGGAGGAGGAGCATAATATAGAATAATAAAATATGGTTCTTCCTGTTTTTGGCCATTGAGTTGATTTTTCAAAACAAGCTCAAATTAAATAATGATGGAAAAAACAATTAATATTATGCTGGTGAACTTAAACGAAATCTATCAAATTGATAACAGGGAGAGCCTAAAATAATTTAAAAGGAGGCATTATATGTCCTCAAAACAGGTCGTTACTATGCTGCTTGCCGGCGGCAAGGGCACACGTCTGGGGGTGCTGACAAAAAACATTGCCAAACCGGCAGTTCCCTTTGGAGCTGAATACAGGCTGATCGATTTTCCTCTCAGCAACTGCATGAATTCCGGTCTGGATACGGTTGGGGTGCTCACGCAGTATGAACCGCTGGTATTGAATTCCTATATCGGCAACGGCAGCTCATGGGATCTTGATAAAAGGGATGGAGGCGTCACAGTCCTTCCTCCCTATCTCAGCGATTCCGGGGGGCGATGGTATCAGGGCACGGCGGATGCTGTTTATCAAAACATCCAGTATATAAATCTTTACGATCCCGATTATGTTGTCGTCCTTTCGGGCGATCACATCTATAAAATGGATTACTCTCTGATGATAAAGGAGCACAGAGAAAATGGCGCTGAAGCAAGCATTGCTGTGAGAGAGGTGCCCTGGGAGGAAACTCATCGCTTTGGAGTGATGATTACCAATGAAGAAGGAAGAATAACGGATTTCCAGGAAAAACCCGAGGAAGCAAAGAGCAATCTTGCCTCTATGGGCATATATGTATTTAACTGGCCTCTTCTCAGGGATTATTTGGAGGCGGATGCCGCCAATCCGGAGTCGGATAGAGATTTTGGCAAAAACATTATCCCCGCCCTGTTAAATGACGAAAGACATCTCTACGCCTACGAGTTTTCCGGATACTGGAAGGATGTGGGCACTATCAAAAGCTACTGGCAGGGACATATGGATCTGCTTAAAAATAGCGGGGAAAGCCTTGACCTCTACGACCGCGACTGGATTATCTGCAGCGTCAATCCAAATCGCCCTCCACAATATATTGCAGGAACTGCAGAGGTCACAAACTCTATGATCAATAAAGGCACCCGGGTAATGGGTAAAGTTGACAGTTCTGTTTTGTTCTATGGCTCCCGGATAGGCAGAAATGCTGTAATCAAAGACTCTGTTTTAATGCCCAATGTTGTTGTCGAGGAGGGCGCCTATATAAACAAAGCAATAATCGGTCAAAATTCTGTCATTAAGGATAATGCCCGCGTGGGTGTGGGCGAAGAGAGAGAGCTTGATGTAACGGTGATTGGACAGGGCGAGACTATTGCCAATGGCAGAAAAGTTGAGCACGGTTCTGCCATAGGAATGTAAGGAGGGACATATATGGATAATGTAATGGGAATAATTAATAATAATCCCCAGGGAATTTCTCTAAAAGAAATAACAGGCCATCGTTCCCTTGCTTCTGCCCCCGTATTCAGCAGATATCGCCTTATAGATTTCCCCCTCTCCAACATGGTAAATTCTGGCATAAATAATGTGGGAATACTGCTGGAGAGCCGTTTTCGCTCACTTCTGGATCACATCGGCCCGGGAAAGCCCTGGGGTCTGGATACAAAAAGAGATGGACTCTTCCTTCTACCGCCGGCTCACATCTACGATAACAGCAAGCTCTATAAGGGTGACATAGAAAATTTTTATACCAATATGGATTATCTTCACCGCTCCCGCCAGGAGTATGTCATCGTTGACTATCCTTTCGTTATATGCAATCTAGATTATGAAGACGTTTTTGATTTTCATCAGCGCTCGGGCGCTGACATAACTGTGGTCTATAAAGATCTGGAAACTCTTCATCGTGATTCTCATTACACAACTTTAACTACCGACAGTGAGGATAGAGTTCTGGATATGAAAATCAATCCTGACACCAGGCGCAACACCCGCATTTCACTAAAAAAATATATTATGAAAAAGGATTTACTCATGGAAATTATTGATGAATCGGTCGCCAGAGGAGAGTGGAATTTTGAGAAAAATGGAATAGCCTCAAGGCTGAGCAAATACGACGTCAGAGGATATCCCTTTCACAATTATGTGGCGATTATAGGCTCTCTGAGCGAATTTTACCGCCGCAACATGGAGCTCCTGCAGCCGGAAATTTTTGCCGAGCTATTGAAGGAAAGTGGTCCCATCTACACAAAACCCAAGGATGAGGCCGCAACCAGATATACCCCTGTTTCCCACATAAAAAATGTCCTGGCAGCCAATGGCTGTGATATAGCCGGGAGAGTGGAAAACTCGGTCCTCTTTCGAGGCGTAAAGATAGATAAGGGGGCGGCGGTCAAAAACTCAATAATCATGCAGAAAAGCCAGATAAAAGAGAACGTAACGCTGGAAAATGTAATTCTGGATAAAAACGTTCGTGTTTCCCCCGATAAAGAGCTCAGGGGAGATGCAAGCTTCCCTCTCATCGTGGAAAAAGGTTCAAAGATCTAAAAAATTTCTCACATGACGCAGCGGGCAGCCGGTATTTCCGGCCGCCCGCTTTTTATCTAAAAATATCTCAAGTGTCTATTTCTGGCTAAACATGACCATGGCACTGTGGGGAGGCACATCTATCCCCTCATCTTTGAAACTCCTCAAAATCTCTTCCCCTGCTTTCCGGTCATCCACAACCACGTGTCTTTTCTTCCTTTTTCCCAGCTCAATTCCGGCCCAATCATCCCAGGAATTGTAGATGACAGTTATCTCCTTCCAGTCGTCTCCCCCCGCATGAGGTCCCAGAGTAAATCCGACGGTATCTGGAGGAGTTTCCAGAAAGGCAAGAGATTCCTTTATCTTTCCCGCACTTTTAAGCCGAAAGGCGGGATGATTCCGGCGAAGCTCTAAAAGCCCGGCAAAATAATCAAAAACACCTCTGTATTTGGTCTTTCTATTCCATTTTAGTGCATTAACTCTATCTCCTGACTTATAGGAATTATGATCGCCAAATTTGGTGCGAAGAAACTCTGAACCACCGTGCATAAATGCAGTCCCCTGTGAGGTAAATATGATCGCATGAGCGAATTTATGTAGCCTCTTAAGCTTTTTCTCACTGCAGTCCGGACAGGTCTTTTTTAGCTTATCCCAGAGGGTGAGATTGTCGTGACAGCTGACATAGTTTATGCTTTCGCCCGGCTCATCAGCCAGACCCATGAGAGACTCCCGGTATGGTATATGACCTGCAGCTCCCTTTTTAATTTCGTGCTCCAGACCCCTTTTGCCCGCAGCAAATCCGGGCACAGGCCCGTCATTATCTCCTCTGATAGCCTCCCGGAATTCATCATTGAAAACCCCTATTCTTTTGCTGCGCTGGGCTCCTTTAAGCATAAGCCGCTCCTTTTTTAGATTGGGGGGAAGAGCATACCAGGGTTCTCCATACACCATAATGGACCTATCTATACTGTCAAGTTTATCTCTGACCCTGTACATCGTCTCTTTATCTATAAGTCCCATGAGGTCAAAACGAAATCCGTCCAGATGGTACTCTTCCGCCCAGTAGGTTATAGACTGCAGTATAAACTCACGCACTTTTTCCTTTTCTGAAGCGACTTCATTTCCCACGCCGGAGCCATTTGCCACCACTTCCTCGCTCTCCCAGCGATAAAAATATCCAGGGGCAATTAAATTCATCGGAGAATATTTTGTGTGGTAGGTGTGATTGTAAACCACGTCCATAATCACTCCAATACCGCGGCTGTGCAGCGACATTATTAACTCCTTCAACTCCCTTATTCTCGATAGATCCGAGGGATCTGACGCATATGACCCCTCAGGAGAGTTATAACAGTAGGGATCGTAACCCCAGTTATAATCCCAGGGGTCAGTATCATCCACACTGGCAAAATCGTAAATGGGCATCAGCTGCACATGTGTAACGCCCAGCTCTTTAAGATGATCAACTCCAGTGCTGAGGCCGGAATTATTTGTTGTCCCTTCCTCCGAAAAGGCCAGATATTTCTTCCTGTTTTTCATCCCGGAATGAGGATGACTGCTAAAATCCCTCACGTGAACTTCATATATCACCGCATCCACGGGGTGAGAAATATTACAGCGGGTATCCTTCTTCCACCCATTCGGATCAGTCCTTTTTAAATCAACCACGATGGAACGCTGGCTATTTGTGCTGACAGCTTTCGCCCAGGGATCTACAGTTTTAAAAAATTGATCCTCTCTTTTTATCTCCAGCCAATAATAATGCCCGTGCAGATCTTCCTTTATTGACGCCTGCCAGTGATTCGCGGAATATTCCTCGAGCTGTATATTTTGACCTGCTGGCCCCCCTTCTCTTTCAGCAAGTTTAACGTTCACCGCCTCTGCATCTTTTATCCAAAAAGAAAACTCAGTCATATACCCATCACAGGCTGCTCCGTACTTCAATATAGAACCTCCTTGCATTTGATAATACCTAATTATTGCGTGCGCAGCATCATTGAAATGTCTGCACTATGATATATGGTCTCCCGCCAATCCTATTAAATTGAAGACATAAAGCTCCGTTCACGATGAAATTTTTCCTGTGTTTAAGTTTAGTCTTCAGCAAAAAAATAGTGCTGCCTTCGCGAGAGCTCCTCAATATTTTTCCCTGAAGTGAGATATGAATTCAAAAAATATAATATTTTACTATCATCCCTTTTTATTATATAATTAAAAAAGCTATTAGTAAATCGTTGCGAGAAAAATATATGATAATTTTTTTCAACGTGTTTTTTTGAGCTAAAAACGGTCAGATCCTATAATAAATTCAGAGCTGAGGTGATTATGAGTGGAAAGAGAAATCAGTAAAGATAAGGAGAAGCTGCCCCGCGTAGCCTATTTCTGCATGGAATACGGCCTTCACGAAAATTTCCGCATTTACTCCGGAGGACTTGGAGTCCTGGCGGGCGATATAATGAAAGGAGCCAGGGAGCTGGATCTGCCAATGGTCGGCATCGGAATAATGTGGAGCAAGGGATATACAAAGCAGCTCATTGACGATTATGGCAGGCCATATGACAATTTTGCTTCAGAGGAGCAAAATTATCAGCACGTAGAAGATACAGGAAAACATATAACTGTTTCGGTGAATGACAGAGATATAAAATGCAAAATCTGGAAAGTCGATAAATTTGACAACAACCCTATATACCTTCTTGACGCCAATTTAAAGGAAAATGGCAACATGAGATGGATCACCGAACGCCTCTATGTGGGCTCATCCCGCGATCGAATTGCCCAGGAAATAGTTCTGGGAATTGGCGGAGTCAGGGCCCTTCGACGCCTGGGCCAGAAAGTTGATATCTATCACTTTAATGAGGGACATGCCGCTCTGGCCGGCACTGAACTGATAAAAGAAGAAATGGGCGATGATATTTCCTTTCAGGAAGCCTGGGAAAATGTAAGGGAAAAAATAGCCTTCACCACCCACACTCCCGTCAAGGAGGGAAATGAATCTCATCCCATTGACAACCTGGAGGAAATGGGAGCATTTAATGGCCTAAAGCGTGAACAGATGGAGCAGATCGGAGGAGCTCCCTTTAACATGACCGTGGCGGGCCTCAGGCTATCCTGCCGGGCCAATGGGGTTGCACGTCTGCACGGTATTACGGCCAGAGATATGTGGGAAGACATCGATAATAGAGCTCCCATAATGTCCATTACCAATGGAGTTCACCGTCAGAGCTGGGTGGATGAGCGCATGTTTGATGCCCTGCTCGATAAAGAAAAAATCGCCAGCCTGCATCAGGAAAACAAGAAAAAATTTCTGGATTTTATAATTGAAGAAAACAATCAGCAGCTGGACGAAGACCGGCTGCTTATAGGTTTTGCTCGCAGAGCAGCCAGCTACAAAAGACCTGATATGATTTTCTGGGATATGGAAACTATAAGACCCCTTATTGAAGACAATAAAATTCAACTTGTCTTCTCAGGCAAGGCCCATCCAGAAGATAATATAGGAAAAGATATAATAGCCAATATCGTCAAAATTTCCCGAAGATATCCTGAAAATGTGGTTTTTCTTGAGGACTACAATATAAAAATTGGCCGTTTAATGACCCGGGGCTGCGATGTCTGGCTAAATAATCCCCGCCGACCTCTGGAGGCAAGCGGGACCTCCGGAATGAAAGCTGCCATGAATGGTGTTCTTAACTTAAGCACACTTGACGGCTGGTGGGCGGAAGCCTGTCAGCACGGCATTAATGGCTGGCAGTTTGGAGACGCTTATGTTGGAGAAGGACAGGATGAACACGATCTGCATGCACTTTATAGTGTGCTGGGTAATGAAGTAATCCCCACCTATTACGAAGATAGAGAGCGCTGGCTTATGATGATGCAGTACAGCCTGAAAACCACACATGATAGATTCTCTGCCCGCCGCATGCTGAATAACTATTATCAAATGCTCTATCAAATTTAAATTGCCAGCATTTTTTCCTGCAGTTCTGCCTTTTTTTCGCTTCCATTTAAATAATCCACTATTTCCAGTGCAAATCTCAGGGCCGTGCCGGGACCGCGGGAAGTTATCAGATTACCATCCCGCACAACTTTTTGCTCCCTGTAATCCAGGCCGGAAAATCTGTCAGCAAAGGAGGGAAAGCTGGTAAATGATCTCCCCTCCAGTATGTCGGCATCAAGGAGAACCAGGGGGGCGGCGCAAACAGCAGCAACCAGCCTATCGGTTGCTTCAAATTCTCTTACGAGCTGTATTACGGTGGAGTTTCGTTTGAGATTTTCCGTTCCGGGCATTCCTCCCGGCAAAACCACCCCATCAAATACTCTGCTGTTCACATTTTTCAGTCTCTGATCGGCCTGAATAGTAATATTGTGAGAACCCTCTATTTTGGTGCCACCAAGACCGGCTGCTGTAACATCATTTTCCGCCCTTCTTAAAGTATCAATTACTGTTACAGCCTCTATCTCTTCCAGACCGCGGGCAAGGGGGACAATCACTCTGGCCATATTTTAGCCTCCTTTAATGGCTAAACAAAATGATTAAATTATTTTTTTCATAACACCGGCAAAGAGATTTAGATCCGACTCTGAGTAAAGCACAAATTTAATGCGCTCAACCGTCTTCATATCCGACATCAGGTCAGTGACAGTCTCCAGAGCAACTTTTGCCGCCTGCCTTTCGGGATAGCCAAAAGCTCCCATAGATATTGCTGGAAAAGCAACACTTTTAATCCCGTTTTCCTCTGCAAGTCTGAGAGCTTCCCTGTAGCAGCTGCTCAGAAGCTCATCTTCGGGTTTATCTCTACCGTATACAGGACCGAGAGCATGAATTACATAATCATTGGGCAGATCATGTCCACCGGTAATCACTGCCTCTCCCGGCTCTATAGGAGCATACTGCCTGGCCTCTTCAGCAAGCCCAGGACCGGCAGCCGAGTGAATGGCCCCAGCAACTCCTCCTCCAGTTTCAAGGCGGGCATTGGCAGCATTCACAACCGCCTCAACATCTGACTGACTGGAAATATCTCCCTGAACTAATTCGAGTTCAACTCCGTTTTTGCTAAATTTTTTCATGATAATGACACCTCCTGCGGGAAATTTACTTTTTGTAATTCTTCTCCACATCAGTTGTTGGAAAAAGCCATAAGGCTCCGATCACAATGAAATTTTTCCTCTGCTTGAGTTTAGTTTTCGGCCATGGACCTGACTTAGGCTTCGAAAAATTTCGAGTATCACTTCGCCTCATAGCTTCTTATAATAAGAGGTGAGCAGCTATCGTTTTACATGCATATGTCGTAAATTTCATCAACGATTATGAAGAAGATCCATATAACTTAAATTTGCAGGGAGGTTTGATCAATGCTGATAAAGGAAAAAAAGTATATACCTGCTGCACTTTTGCTGATAGCTATCCTGCTGGCTGCCTCGCATTTTACCGCTCGAGAAGCTCTGGCTCTTCAGGAGACCACAGTGGAATCCGGTCACGGTCATCTATCCGCACTTCTGGTTTTTAATACCGATAGAGGTGATGCCTTTCATATTGGCGGTCACTATGGAGTCTGGGGAAATCTCGCTCTTTTTGGAGAGTATGGAGATCCTCATCATCGGCTCGGTGGTAGATATCAATTTCATGAAAACTTTGCCGCTGTAGCAGGACACATGCCGGGAGAGTCAATTTTCACCGGTATTTCTGCCGATTACAGTCCCATATCATCTCTCAAAATAGCTGGCGAACTTTCGCTGGCTGTTTCGAAGCTAACTGAGGAGCTGGCATTATATTATGATCTTGGCCTCATTTATGATTTGCCTGAAAATCTTGATCTGCGGGCAGCAATAACCGATTTGACCTCCGATGATGAAAGTATAAGATTTAAAATTGGTTTTGGTTACAATATTTAGTGGTTCTCCACTTCAGTTGTTGAATTTCGATTATGTGAATTTTCATCAACAGAAAAATTTATCTTACTCTTTATCTTTTCAATTTCCTTGCTATTGAGTGGATGATTTTCTTTCGATAGGAGATTGATCTTTCTGGCAAGCTGTTTCTTACATTTTTCCATATCAGTTTGCTGAATAACGCGCAGAGAATAATGTATCAACCAGGGATCATTTTCAGGATGGAGCGAGGCAATGGCAATTTTCCCGGCTTCAGTAAAATATTCTAACCGCAGCATAAGGGCCATCAAAAATCTCAGCTCTCCCGCTTTGGGTTCCGGTTTAAACAATTGCTGCCAGTCAACCATCCGGACAGCTTCCTCTGCACCTTCCGGGGTAAGCCTGCAGACTTTTTTTGCCAATTTTTCTGGGTCCTTTTTCTCTTCTCTGATAAGATCTGAAACCAGATTGAAAATTTCCTGACCGGAAAATTCCCGCCAGTAATTTCTAAGCTCTCCCTCTGCCTCCCCTGAAAGTAAAAGCTGCCTGTTGAAATCTTTTTCAGCAAAAATACTTTCATTATCTATTCTATCCAGCACTCTGTTCCAGACTTCTGTCCGTCCTCCAGCCGCAGCTTCGACGAGTTCGCGTTCGTCTGAAGCCCCATAAATTTTTCTTAGCTGCCAGAACTTTTTCATATCGCTGATCAAAAAAGGACAGGTGAAAACAAAAATGATAATACCGGCATAGATAAGCCGGCGCCGCCAGAAAATACCCGGTATAACCTGCCTCTCAACGTTACGGGGCTGAAAAAGACCGGCTCCAAGTTTGCCCTCTCTGTAAAGATCATCTGAGATGTCTCCAGCCTCTGCCCGGCTGATTTTTGCCAGACTTCTGGCTGTATACTCCTCACCGGTCAGAGCAGAGAGCCTGGCCAGATCTCCAACCACGCGGGGGGCAGAAAAAGATGTCCCCTGCATTTCATAGCGTGTAAGAGAAAATGTGCTGAAATCCCGGGGCAGAAGGCGGCTGACGCGCCCCGAAGCTGCAATATCCACATGCTCCCCGTAGGTAGCGTAGGAAAATCTTCCCCTGCTATCTGCACCGGTGACACTAAAAACCCCTCTATAGGCGGCCGGATAAAAATTCCTTTCATCGCCGCTGTTACCAGCTGCAGCCACTATGAGAGCTCCAGATCCGCTTATCCGGTCCATCATTCGCTGTTCCTGGCTGCGATAATCATCAAAAGCCAGACTGATATTAATAATTACATCCCGCTGTGGATTGGCCTGAATGTAATCGTGGATGTATATTAGATGTTTATAAAAATTGCTGCGCCTATCCTCCCCCCCCAGATCCAGTTCCAGCTCTCTTATCCGCACATCCCCGCTGGCTCTCCTGGCAATGATATTACCTGTAAGCTGACCGTGCCCGGGTAAAGCTGCGGGGACACGAGCCCGAACCCCCGAATCGGGCTGGGGCGTAAAGCCTGAGTCAATCACGAAAACTGTTACTGAAGAGTCTGAAGAATGCTGCCAGGTGAGCAACATTACAGTCCCGGCAATCAATATTAATATCAACAGCAAAAACCCCGTCCGTTTCCTCATAATTTTCTCTCCTATAACCTGCCCTCCTGCTGCCAGCTAAAAAGTGGGGAAATATATTTAAATTCCTGAGGATCCAGCCTGTTTTTGAGACGATTTTTTTGTCTTTCAACTTCACTGTATATTTCATCTTCATCCCGGGGCAAAAATTCCCCGTTCCGAACTACAAAATCACCATCTATCATTACGTCGGTAACTTCCTCTCCGCTGGCTGCATAAACCAGGTTTGGCACAAGATTTCTTAAAGGTTTTTCCCACAAAGGAGATAGAGCGGGACTTTTAAGATCCAGCATTATGAGGTCAGCTTTTTTGCCTGCTTCCAGAGTGCCAGCTTTATCCTCCAGGCCCAAAGCTTTAGCTGCATCAACTGTAGCCAGCCTTAACACCTTCCAGGCGGGGAAAATTTTGGGGTCTTCATATTTACATTTATTAAGCAGGGCAGTTAATTTCATCTCATTAAACATGTTGTTGATATTGTTTCCACAGGCCTGGTCACTTCCCAGGGCGGCCCGATCTGAGTGCCTTAAAAATTCACCAAGAGGTGGCACCAAACCATCTATAATTGCAATGCTGCCAGAACATATAATCAGGCCGGAACCGGAGCGAGCCAGGGTTTTAACCTCATCATCACTGGCTTCAGTCAGGTGTACAGCCAGCAGCCGCTCTCCCAGCATTCCCTCTCTCTCAAGATAGGGAATACTGCGGATACCATGTCGTTTCATCATCTGCTGATGCTCACGCTGACCCTGAGCCACATGCATATGGATAGGCACATCAAGTTCTTTAGCAATATCATATGTTTTATGTAAAAGCGAGGGAGAAAGCATATCCGGAGCCTGAGGTCCAGGACAAAAGTCTAATCTGTCAGGGAAAGAATCGCTCTTAATTAATTTTACAGCCTCCTCAAGGTCTTTTTCACCCTTCTCGCGGGAAAGGGGGTATAGATCTCCGGCGGCCACCTTTTCATGAGGGACTATTTCATTGATTGTTTTTGCAAGCAATGCCCTGGTTCCAAACTCTTCATGGATAGAGGCTGTAGTTTTCAAATCGTGATTATAATCCAGAAATGTGGTTGTCCCATTTTTTACAGCTTCCATAACATTAAGAGAAATAGCAGCTCGATGCATATCCCGATCCAGATGCCGCGAAAAAGGCCAGACCCCCTCCTCCATCCAGTTATCCATATCCTGAGCCAGGCCGCGAAGAAGAGCAAGCTGACTGTGCATGTGACCATCCACCAGCCCAGGCATGACAACTCTGTCCCGGCCTGATACATATTTTTCGGCCTGATGCTCCTTACGGATAGACGGAGAAGATCCCACCACAGCTATTTCCCCATCTTTGACACCAACAGCGGCGTCGGCCTGAAAACCGACGCCCTGCTGAGTCATTTTTAACAGATAGGCATTGTGAATAATGTAATCCAGTTCCACTGGAATTCCTCACTCTCCTGATTTAAGAGAAAACTCTTTCTTCTTCTCCCGGATAATGACTTCATCTCCCGGTTCTATACCGGCCCTGGCAAGAATTTCCCGAGGAAATTCAACCTCTCCCTTCCTGTTTACCCTTACGTATTTCATTTTTTCACCCCTTTGCAAAATTTTAAAACTTAATTTATACCATTATTATACTACTTTTCTATATTGTAGTCAATTATTAATTTTTTAGGAATTTTTCAGGGGTGAAAAATTTCTGGCTATCTATTATTCTGTCCTGACAGCGACAAACATATAATATTTTTCATTGAGAATTTTGCTGTAAATTATCTCAAGTTCATTATTCTTAAGTACTCGCTGCATTTCGCCGGCCGAAAGCCTCGTATCCACATCAGGGCCGGATTCCATCTCCCTGCGACGCCAGTCAATCACCACTATTCTACCGGTTTCGGGATTGACCAGGCGCAGATATGAATTTAAAAATTTGCCCGGGTCCTCTACCTCATGCAGTATATTGGCCAGGAAAAGAATGTCAGCTTTTTCGGTCAGGCCGGGCATTTTTTCCGGAGCCAGGCCTTCCCCATCAACCTGATGCAAAAAGATATTGGGATAATCCAGTTCGGTTCTGCGTTCTGATAATTCTTCCAGAAGCTCGGCTGAAATATCAAATCCATGAACTTCTCCATCAGCACCTACTATTTCGGCAGCTGGAATGGTAAAATATCCGTTGCCGCAGCCCACATCAAAAAAATAATCTCCCTCTTTAAGACCGCAGGCATTAAGAATTTTCCTGGGAGGCAGCCACCTTCTTCTTTCCTCGTTAATAAGCTTCTCGCTGTGTTCCGGGTTAAAAACTTCTGTCATAATGCGACACCTCCTGGCTTTATAGTTAATGTTCTCGAAAAAACATATATTACCTGCCTCAATGGAAATAACTGTCTGAGGTTAAGTATATTCTCGAAATTTATATTCAAAGCATCCGGTATGACCCTGACCCGGAATCCAAAAATTCCCGGTATCAAATCGCCTCATATCTAGAAAAATTTATTATTATACTAAACTCAGAAAAGCTTGCCGGCTGATAATGGGTTAACCTGACTGTTTAAATTTTTTTCATTCCTGAATATTTGCAGAAGGTCAAAAATATTGATATACTCTGTTAGGGTGAATATCATATACTATTTTAGAAAAATTTCCAGTATCATTTCGCCTCATAGCTTCCTATAAATAAGAGATGAGCAGCCATGGCTTTACAAAATATATCTTATTTCCACAAAATAAGTTCTGGAGAAGAACCTAATTTAGTTATTTGGTGATATTATGAAGAAAGAAATAGAAGATACAGGAAAAAGAGAAGACATTATAAACCAGCCAATACTGCCCACCATGCTTAAGCTCTCCTGGCCTATAATTGTCGGGCAGGGGATGCACCTGATGTATCAGCTGGCGGATACTTTCTGGCTCGGTATGCTGGGCCCCGAATATCTGGCTGCTATAACTCTATCTTTTCCCCTGCTTTTTATAGTATACTCAATGGGGGCGGGTTTTTCTATAGCAGGAGTTGCCCTGGTATCCCAGTATACCGGGGCTAAAAAACATGAAATGGCCAGCAAAGCTGCAGGACAGATACTTGTTTTTGCCATCATGGTTTCACTGGTCTTTGTTATTCCCGGCCGCATATTTAGCAGAGAGATGCTGCTTTTAATCGGCGCTGAACCCGAGGTCCTGCCCCTGGCCGACAGCTACTTTTCCATCTATGTATCGGCGGTGCCCATCATCTTTATTTACTACGTTTTCTCGGCCTGTCTGGAGGGGATTGGAGATACAGTTACCCCCATGAAGATTAAAATTGCAGCTGTGGTCGTAAACATAATTTTCGATCCCTTTTTGATTTTTGGCTGGAGCTTTTTTCCCGATATGGGGATAGCTGGAGCTGCTACAGCCACGGTAATTTCCCGTTTTATCGCCAGCAGCATAGGTATCTATATCATGTTCTGGAATAAAACCGATCTAAAAATTCGCATGCGTCATTTAATTCCAGACCCGGCCATGATTAAGAAAATTTTTAGAATAGGGCTTCCTGCCGCTCTCGGCGATTCCGGCCTGGCAATTGCTATCACAGTAATGACCTCCCTGGTGGCCGGCTTTGGAACTATTGTGGTAGCCGCCTGGGGAATAGCTAACAGAATAACTTCTATGATCAGGATGCCAGCCTTCGGACTGGGGCGGGCGGTCAGCATTATGGTTGGCCAGCATCTGGGAGCAGATCAGCCAGATGAAGCCGGCAGGGTATCCTGGCTGGGAACGGGTGTATCATCTGCCTTCCTGCTGGGACTGGCTATTCTACTCCTTGTCATCTCACCATATATAATGGCTATCTTCACAGATGATCCCGAGGTTATCTCCGTGGGAACAAAGATATTGCAGATACTCGGGTTTGCTTACACCTTCCTCGGAGCTCAAATAGTCCTGAGCGGCGCCCTCAGCGGCGCCGGCAAAACAGTCCAGCAAACTTTTTTCCGCCTTCTCTCTCTCTGGGCATTTCAGATACCGTTTTCATACGCTCTGGGTTATACCCTGGACTGGGGTGCTGACGGGATATGGTGGGGGATTTTTCTGGCTAAAGTCGCCGGCTTTTTTGCACTGCTGATATGGTTCCGCCGCGGCACCTGGAAGACAAAGGAAATATAGATAAGTTGTGTCCGGACCCAATATTAATTTGAGGTATATTCATTATGAAGGTAAACTCAAACAAAATTCTACCAGTTGATAACAGGAAGACCCTGATTTAAATGCCAGTACCTGCTCAATTTTAATTATATCTGATTTTTTGAAGTTTTCAAGCCGCAATGAAACCGGAAGATATAAACATCATAATAATCAACATATACAAAAATTACCAGCAGTAATAAAAACCATTTTTCTTCTTTTCAATCTGTGCTATAATGATGTACCTGCGATGTTCCTGAAGAAAATTTCAAAGCCTGCTTTGAAAAGGAGGACCTCAATGAAAAAATGGCGAATGATTGTAACAGATCCAGCAGACGGATATTACAATATGGCCTTAGATGAGGCCATAATGAAATCGCATCGGCAAAAACTCTGTCTTCCAACGCTGCGCTTTTATCGCTGGGAACCTCCCGCTCTTTCCCTGGGATATTTCCAAAATCATGAAGAAGAAGTTGATGTAAATAACTGCCAGGAAAAGAATGTGGACGTAGTCAGGCGACCAACTGGAGGCAGGGCAATCCTGCACGAAAATGAACTCACCTACAGCATTGCGGTCAATGAGTCTCTGGATCTGCTTTCAAAATCCGTTGTTGAAAGTTACCGTCAGATAAGCTCCGGCCTGGTTCAGGGATTGAATATGCTTGATGTACCTGCCGAACTCAAGCCCCGTGAAGGAAAAAAGGCCCCCCGCGGACAATCCTCTGCCTGTTTTGATACTCCCTCCTGGTATGAGGTGGTTGTGAATGATAAAAAGCTCATAGGCAGCGCCCAGACAAGAAAAGATGGAACAATTTTGCAGCACGGCTCGCTGCCACTGTCCCGGAATACCAAAAAAATATTTTCTCTTTTTGATTTCAGCAGTGAGAGGGAAAGAAGGAAAATGCGAAGAATCTACTCAAGCCGATCCACCGCCCTTTATGAATGTCTGACAGAAGAAAAATTAGAGGAAATATCATTTGAACAGTTGACTGAAGCCTTAAAAGAAGGTCTGGAAACAGCTCTTTCTGTAAAAATTGAGAGAGGCAAACTAAGCGAAAAGGAAAAAGCGATGGCAGAAGAGCTCAAGTCCAAAAAGTATTTAAGCGAAGAATGGCTAAAAAAAAGATGAGGAGGTGGGAAAATTGCCCGGAAAAAGATTGCCGGAGTGGCTGCGAAAAAAAGATCCCATTCGCCGGGAAATGATGACTACACGCAACCTGCTCAAAGGTCTTAATCTAAATACTGTATGCGAAAATGCCCGCTGCCCAAATATTGGAGAGTGCTATTCTCGTGACACTGCCACTTTTATGATTCTGGGGAGAAATTGCACCCGCAGCTGCAGATTCTGTGCAGTTTCCAGCCAGGAGCCGGAACCAGTCGACCCTGCTGAGCCCAATCATCTGGCTCAGGCTGTCATCAGGCTTGATCTGGAGCATGTTGTTATAACGTCGGTTACGAGGGATGATCTTCCGCTGGGAGGAGCAAAACAGTTCGTGCGGGTGATCCAGGCGGTAAGAGCAGCAAAGCCGGAAGTCACCCTGGAAATACTGACTCCCGATTTTAAGCTTAGAGAAGAAGCCGTAAACATGATTGCCGAGGCAGAGCCCGAAATATTTAATCACAATATAGAAACCGTTCCCGCTTTGTATGAAAAAGTCAGGCCGGAAGCCGATTATCACAGATCTCTCAAACTCCTGAAAATGATAGGAGAAAAGACTGAAAATACTGTAATCAAGTCAGGATTGATGCTGGGTCTGGGTGAAAACAGGGATGAACTGAGAAAGGTCTGGGATGATCTTGTGGAGTTTGGCTGTCAGGTTTTAACCATGGGACAATATCTGCAGCCAACCAGCGCAAATCTGCCCGTGGATGAATATATTAAACCCGAGAAGTTTGACGAGCTAAAAGAAGAAGCAATCAGTTATGGTTTTAAAAAAGTAATTGCCGGACCATACGTGCGAAGTTCCTATTTAGCCGAAGAAACCACCCCCCACCTTTTATCAGGCGGGGGAGAGGCTTAAATTAACTGCTAAAGAGATTTAAAAATCTGTCCTCATATTCTTTAAAAACACCCCACCGGTCAAGTTCCTGTTTGAGCATAGAGGGACTAACCTCCCCGTCTTTGACCTCTTCAAATAGTCTCTCAATTTCATCGCGCGCAGCTATGGGAAGTCCGGATATAGTGCGGGTAACCTGAGGCTGCCCCCGGTCGTTACGGGTCAGGTAACCGCGGTCCTCCATGTCGGGAACCTGATTTTCCTGGGCGCTTCTGACCACGTATTCCTGCACAAATTTCATTAGAGATACATCCCACATATCTTCCACTCCGCTTATAATAGCGGTAATATACTCGTCCGTTTCACTCTGCTCATCCTCCAGCCTGCGCGCCGTTTCTCCAATATCGTGCGGAACGGTGCGCACCTCATCAATCTGCTGCGCATAATTCATCTGATAAAGTATGCTTGCCAGATCGGGCTGTTCACCGGCCATCATCTTAAGAGCTTCGCGAGCGTCGTCACTAAAACCCTCCGCCTGCAGAAGATAACCCGGAGTTATTAATCGGGGTTTTTCCCAGCTGATCCAGCCCTCTCTTATCCTGGTCTCGGGGCCCTCTTCGGGATAAACTTCAAGATATGCCGGTTCTGTTAGGACAAAATAGCGCAGATCAGTTTTATCAGAAGTTGAAAGATATTCATCGGGAAAATGATGTATTTCCGTTGCTTCAAGTGCTTCAGATATTCTTTGCTGTTTAGACATTATATTGTTATCCCCCTTTCGGGAAATTAATTTTAAATCGAGCAATTTTAATCCGCTTTTCTAAAATTTTTTTGGGCTGAAATTTATACTTCTATGTCTTCCATTTTGCTGCACAGGCTGCGAACAAAGGTATCTATTTCGCTTTTTTTATCTCCAGGTTTCCCCCGGACCTCCCTCCTATCAAGCACGAGACTGTCCAGAGGTTCTTTTCCGGCCAGATCTTCCATTCCCGTCAGAGCTTTACGGGCACTTTTACCTTCATGAGTTACGAAAAAGGCAACATCGGGCAGGACCTCTGCATTGCCCAAAAGAAAAGTCCTTATCGCCGGAGTCATTTTTCCCGCCCAGATGGGAGTTCCTATCAAAATCAAATCATAATCCTCAAGCCTGTGATCAAAATTATTTATCACCGTGATATTGGCTGTGAGTGCGTCAAACCGGGACATCAGGTACCCTAGCAGGCCCGAACGGTCTTTATTATCCTCCAGCTCCAGGATATCAGAGTTTAGATGTACGGATAGCTCACGGGCCAGATCTTCGGTAGCTCCCTCACGGGAGTAAAAGACTATAAGTGATTCCAGCATGATCACCCCCGCAAACACTCACCGGGAATTTCATAATTCCTTAAATCTCATACAGCTACTTTTTAGATTTATTCCCATTAAAATAATTATAGAAATTATTTCTTCAAAAAGCAAGCCCAATTTAAAATGGGGGGAGTTTATTTTACATTAAGGGGGGCTTTTAACATCTCCTCAATGCTTATTCCTGTAAACTCTCAGGCTTCCACAATAAAATCTTCCTCTGATTTACAGCGTATATAGCTTCCTCTCACAACAACGGTTAGAAAGAAAAAATATAATCAAATCAGAAATTCATTCAGCTAAATCTCTCGAGAGCAGCTTTAAAAGTTCCCCATGGAGTGCCTCGCTACCCGCCAGCACCTCCTGGCCGGATAGACTTACCTTATCTCCGCTAAAGTCAGTGACCTTTCCACCGGCCTCCCTGACAATTAGAGCGCCTGCCGCCACATCCCAGGGGTTTAACCTGACTTCCCAGAAAGCTTCCAGGGTGCCCTCAGCCACCAGGCAGAGATCGTAAACGGCCGACCCCAGCCTTCTAATGCCACCAACCCGGGGTAGTACCCGGCTGAAATATTCAAGAACATCCCTGTTTTCATCCTGATGATCATAGGGAAAGCCAGTTCCCACAATACTGGCGGAGAGATCATTCTCACCGCTCACCGCAAGCTTATTGCCATCACGGTAACTGCTCTCGCCCCTCCGGGCTGTGTAAAATGTATCGGAAACCGGCAGATACACAACTGCAGCCTCCGCTCTATCCCCCTCAAAAAAGGCCATAGAGATAGAAAATATGGGCAAACCGTTCACATAATTTACTGTGCCATCGAGTGGATCCACAACCCAGAGAAAGGGAGAAGACTCATCCTTACCTGATCCTTCTTCGGCAAGAATTGCATGCCCGGGAAAAGCCTTATTTATCTTTTCCACAAGCATATTTTCGGATTTTTTATCAACCTCAGAGACAAGATCTATCTTTTCTGACTTGCTGGATACCGATATTTCTCGCTCGAAATTTTCCATCTGATATTTGCCGGTCTCTCTGCACCAATTTTTAACCATCTCCATATCGCTTTTATTGAACAAATTAAGTCCTCCTTCGAGCCCCTTTACGGAAAATATAAAACAGGTTCCTTTTGCGTTCATTGGTAAATAGGTGTGTCAAAAAAAGCCTGCTTAGTTATACTGCATACAAAATATATAGCATAAGGATCTAAAATATATTAAAAAATAATACAACTATGCCCAGCAAAACAAAAACTATTCCAGAAACCAGCCTGAGATGCCTGCGGGGCAACCTGGATAATAATTTCCCTCCCAGCAGGGCAGCCAGACCATGATTTATGGCCTGTGCACTCATCGCTCCCCCAAATACCAGAAGGGGACGTCCGCTTATTGCTGCCAGACTCATTGCAGTAAGCTGGGTTTTATCACCCATCTCAGCCAGAAATATCATAGCAAAAGTTTTCGCAAATGCATTTCTGCCGCATTTAACCTCCTTATCCACCTCGCGTTCATCGCTCAGGCGGAAATGGTTAAAAATGGTATATCCTCCTATGGCAAGAAACAGGAGGGCACTGGCTGCAGCAGTAAGCTCTGAAGGGAAAATAGACATAATAATTCTGCCCAGACTCACCCCAATAGCTGTCACAAGGGCAAGCCCGGTCACCGCTCCCAAAAATACATGGATAGGAAATCTGCAGGCAGACATTAAAAGCGTGACGAGCTGAGTTTTGTCCCCCATTTCCGCCAGAAAAACCGCCGCAAAAACTGTAAAAAATAGCTCCATCCGGTTAAATTCATCTCCATTCTTATCGAAGCTTACCTGTTTTTAACAACTGCCGCCGGTAAAAATTTTATCTACCAGCTATATTTGAAAAAGTTTGCCTCATCCTGAATTCCAGCCGTTTTATCTTCCAGTTTTTCCATTTCCTCCAGAGATAGCGGAGTAAAATTTTGCGCATTTTCGAGATTATCCTGAAGCTGCTGCAGAGAATCCACCCCGACAATGGCAGTAGATACGGGCAGGCTCCAGACATAGTTTAGGGCCTCTCCCGCACTATCCAGACCGTTTTCTCCCAGTATCCTGCCCCGCGCCATAACTTTCATAGCTATCCTGCCCAGATCCTGCTCCACTGCTTCCTCCAGAAGCTCTTTCTGAAAGGGGCTAAAATGAATGTCACCTGCATTCAGGGATAAGAGAAGACAATCAAAATCATACTCCCGAATACCCTGCAGCAGGACCTCTGGATCATAATGTCCGGTTATGCCCAGATTTTTTACGCTGCCTTCATCTTTGAGCTCCTCGAGAGCGTGTATCGCTCCATCATCAGAAAAAATCTGCTCAAGATCCTCTTCCGTCCTTACAGTGTGTATTTGATAAAGATCCAAATAATCCGTGTTCAATCTCTCCAGACTGCGTTCAAAAAGACGCATAGTTCCATCATAACTGCGTTCATGGGTTTTACTCGCCAAAAGCACCTCCCGGCGGCGTTCTGCCATCACGGCTCCCACATTTGACTCACTGGCCCCGTTACCGTAACCGGGAGAAGTGTCAATATAATTTACCCCGGCATCAAGAGCGGAGTTTATGATATCCCGCGCCTTCTTCTCGCTGGACGCCTGTTCAATGACAGCCTCTCCTCCCAGGCCAAAAATACTGACCTGCTCTCCAGTTTTACCCAGGGGCCGACGGGGCATTTCTGCCGCCTCAATCAGCTCATCCTGAAAGCCGCGTGCAAAGGTGCTGCTCACTGTTATACTGGCAGTAATCGCCAGCATCCCTCGAAGAAACTCCCTGCGAGATACCATGAAAAAACCCCTTCCGTGAAAAAATCTGCCCTGGAATAATAATGTCCGCATTTTCAATAAAAACAAAATATTACTCTATTGCTGTATGACACTAATGATAGGATATTTCTCCTTAAACGTCAAGAAAATCGGTTCTTCTCCACATCAGTTGCTGGAGGAAGCTATCAGGCTCCGCTCACAATGAAATTTTTCCTCTGCTTCAGTTTGGTTTTCGGCATATGTTGACAGTCCCCAAATCTACATCTTCAATCCGGTCCAGATGAAAAACATCCCCATTTTTCATCACAATCCGGGCCTGTTCACGACGCATCTCTTCAATTTTTCCCTCATGCCAGCTGCTATCATTATCTTCCTCAACAAGAATCCTGATGAAAAGTTTGCGCTGCCAGGCCTGTCGTAATTTCCGGGCCAGCTTTTTTTTATCGTTTTTTTCTTTATCTTTATCTTTTTTATCGCAATTTTTGCCGGACTCCTGTCGTTCCCGCTTAAGTTTCTTCAAAGCCTGCGTGTGACGAATCAAACGCAGTGAAATCCATTTTTCTTTTCCCTTCATCTGTATATCCCCTCCCAAATACTGGCAGGGTCATATTATCATAAAAAAACACATAAAGCAAACATGAGTTTTAAATGTTTGTTCGTCGAATGTGAATTTTATGGACTACCTGTTTTATGGGCTGCCTTATGTGCTGGATTCTCCCGAAAACATACATGCAAAATAACTAAATAATGAAATTAAGGTTTTCTCCAAAACCAATGATTAATCGCTCTTTTTTCTCGCTTCAGCAGAGGCCAGTTCAGGCAAAATTTCTCCGGCACTACCCTGAAGAATAACATCAAAAAGCCCCGGACGTTCTCCTCTATCGGCATTCACATAAATGAGATCAGCTCCACCTCTAAGAGCCATAGCGGGCAATGATGCAGCTGGATGCACGGCAAGTGAAGAACCAATCACAAGCATGAGGTCGCATTTTCTGGCTTCTCTTTCGGCTTCCTTCAGTGTATCCCGGGGAAGCATCTCTCCAAAAAATACTACCTCCGGCTTAATCCGCCTGCTATCGCAGGAGCGGCACCGGGGAATTTCACCTTTTTCCAGAACTCTGGATATCTCATTCCACTCGTACTCCTCTCCGCATTCCCGGCATGCAGCTTCCTCAAGAGAACCATGGAGCTTTAAAACTCTTTTATTGCCGGCCTCTTCGTGAAGCAGATCGATATTCTGAGTTATAACTGCTTTCAATATACCCTCTTTCTCCCAGTCAGCCAGAACTTTATGAGCTGGATTGGGAGAAATATCTTTACTGACAGCCATATCTCTGATGAAGCTCCAGAATTTGTCAGGATCATCCTTAAAAGCGCTTAACGTGGCCGTCTTTTCCGGATCATACTCTTCCCAGAGGCCCCCATCTCCGCGATAGGTTGGCACTCCGCTTTCCGCCGAAACTCCTGCTCCAGTAAAGGCCACAACATGATTGGCTTCTGCTATCAAACCGGCTGCTTTTTCAACTTTTTTATCATCTGCATCTCTCATACTTTCACCTCCATAAGCAGCATCTCATTTCCTGCTCCTGCGAAATCTCCCTCTGTTTTCGCAAATCTCCCTGTTTGAGCCTGTTAAACACATATGGCCTGATTTATATACCACTCCTGAAAATTTCCTCAAGCCTATCTTTCGGTAGGCCGGGGACCCTGTTTTCATCTCTTCCCGTCATGGTCCCGGCAGCAATCAGAGAATTAAGCACAGCTTCTTCCGTTATTTCCACCGCAGCTCTAAAATACTTATTAAGGATTTCGGCGGGAATATTATTGAAGCTATCATTGCTGCAATCTGCAGAAAAAGCAAGCACGAAATCACCGCTTCCATGCCTGGAAACTGAACCAGTGCGCCCCAACCCGTGGGTTGCCCGCCGGCTTATCCTCTCCAGCTGATGTGGAGGGAGGGGGGCATCAGCAGCAAGAATTATTATAATGGAGCCATCGCTTCCGCAGGCCTGCTTCCCGGAATGCCCCTCTTTTTCTTCTGCTCCTAAATTATTCCCATCATTTTCATGCCTTTCTTTTACCTCATCAAGAAGATCCTGAAGCCGGGCCGTTGAGATCCCCTCTATTCTAAGCTGACCGGGTTTTCCAAAATTATTTAAAACAAGACACCCCATCTGGTGCTGCTTATCTTCATGCTCAAAACAACATGAAGCTGTCCCTATACCTCCTTTAAAACCAAAAGAGGCCATGCCCGTTCCTGCACCCCTCCCCCCCTGACATACAGCATTAGAACTTGCCTTTCTGATTGCCCTGAGAACATGTTCTTTTTTTACATGCCTTCCCTGCAAATCGTTTAAATAACCGTCATTGCACTCCAGCACAACGGGATTAAAAGTGGTAGACTTAATGCCCATATCGGGATGCTTTTCTATAATGTAATCCACCAGAGCATCGCTTACGCTTCCTACATTCAGCGTATTGGTGAGCAGTATAGGAGATGAAAGCTCTCTTACTTCTCCTACCTGTGCCAGACCGGCAGCTTTACCGTATCCATTAATTATTTCCACCGCAGCTGGCCGGGGATTATTATATACATTTTGCCCCGGAATTATAGCCGTCACCCCGGTGCGGACGGGTCCCTCCCCGGGACATAATTTCCCCTCCCCCCGCTTAAGGGTTATCTGTCCCACCTTAACTCCTGAAATATCTGTTATACAGTTACTTTCACCCGGTGATATTCTATCCGAAAGAATTTTTAAATCCCTCATCTTTATCTGCCCACTATTGTTTTCGTTAGATGAAGACATTTTTTTCCTCCTTTGAAAGTCTGAGAAATTGAGCATCAAATTTATTGAAAGCCAACCTATTTTGAATACTTTTCTGCAAATCATTCACATTCTTGATAATATATGATATCATTTATTATAGAGTGACACAAAAAATCTCTCAGCGAGGTGGAAAAAAACGTTGAGATCTCATACAAAATTTTTTTATTATACAGCTATATTCCTTGGAATAGTTTCACTGGCAGTCTTTTCTGTTTTTCCTCCGGACAGTCCTATCAAAGCAGAGGCTCCCGATCCGGCAGAGAAGGCGAGCGAAATCATCCCGCCTCTTTCGAGAACCATGCAGACCGAGAACATACTCACTGAGTTTTATCGTGAACAGGATTACGAACTGGTCTGGATGAGAAAAAATGAATTAACCCCTATGGGTGAACAGCTCTACAGTCTTTTAAACCAGGCAGGTAAACGGGGACTTATCCTTGATGATTACAATGTGACCGAAATCAATGGACTCTGGCTCTCCGTGCGCCAGCAGGAGTATGAGCAGGTCGATGCCCGTCATCTGGCAGAGCTGGATCTCAAATTGAGCGAGGGATTTTTGCTTCTGGCCGGTGATCTGACTTCCGGCCAGATTAATCGGGAAAACAAAACCAGAAACTATATCCCGGTCAACTACGAAGAAGAGCTTCTAAATCTTTTGAGAAGGGTAGTATCTACCGGACAATTTTATCCCCATCTTCAGGAAATTCAACCCCAGCATCCCTATTACTGGAGTCTAAAGAGGGAACTTAGAACTCTAAAAGATACGGGCACCGAAAACGAAAACCGGCGGAAAATCAATGAATTAAAAATAAATCTGGAGCGATGGCGATGGCTTGATAGAAACCCCGGTGATCGCCATATTCTTGTCAATCAGCCCTCCTCTCATCTTGACGTATTTGAGGGAGAAGAAAGAGTTATATCAATGAAAACAATTATTGGGATGCCGGAAAGACCCACCCCGGATATAAGCAGCCGTATGACGCACCTGGTTTTGAGCCCCCGATGGTACATACCCGAATCAATTGCAGTCCAGGATCATCTGCCTGATATAAAGGAAGATATTGATTATCTGGATGAAAGAAATTTTCAGGTTTATGAAAGAGAGGGTGATCGTTTCAAAACGGTGGATCCTGAGGAGATAGACTGGGAAGAAAAAGGCCCAGATAATTTTCCCTACTATCTCTGGCAGGATGCGGGGCCGGCAAATGCCCTGGGCAGGGTGGTATTTCGCTTTCCAAACCAGCAGCATATATACCTCCACGACACTCCCGATAGACATCTATTTCAGGAGGATAACCGCAGCTACAGTTCCGGATGTGTCAGGCTGGAAAAACCCATGGAGTTAACCTATTACCTCCTTAAAGATAAAGAGAATTGGCACCCTGCCAGAATCCAGGATAAAATTGAAGAAAGAGATGAAACCCAGGTGAATCTGTCTGAGCCCATCGACATTCATCTTACCTACTTTACCGCCATTCCAGATTACGACTCCGGAGAAATAAAATATTACGAAGATATTTATGAGCGCAATCCTGAACTTATTGATGCCTTAAATCTATAAACTACAGGTGATGATAAATTTGATAAAAAAATCATATGCAGCCTCCTCGGATACTTAAATCGGTTTTATGCAAGTTCTTCGAATTTGTCTATGTCCTTCTTTATTAGCTCAAGAGAAGCCTCCCAGAAACTTCTATCCTGAACGTCCAGATCCATCATGCCTGCCACCTCTTCCACCATATTTTTACCGGTAGCTGCCAGCAGATTATCGTAATCCTCCAGAAATTTCTCATTATCCCTCTTTTGATAAAGGGCATATATTCCCAGACCAAAGAGCAAACCGAAGGCGTAAGGAAAATTGTAATAATTTCTTTCTGCATAGTAATAGTGAGGTTTGTTCAGCCACATGTAGGGGTGCAGATAATCGTGATCCAGACCGTTTCCGTAAGCTTCCCTTTGTGCATCTGTCATAATTTCTTTCAATTCTTCAACAGAAAGGGATGCCTCCTGCCGCCGGGAAAATAGCTCCTTTTCAAATAAAAATCTGCTGTAAATATCGACAATCACCTGACCCGCCTTATCAAGGCGATTTTGTAATATAGCCAGCGTCTGATCGCCGTCTGCTTCCTCCAGAGCAGCATTAATTACGGCTGTTTCACTGAAGATAGAAGCAGTTTCTGCCAGGGGCATGGGATAATCAGTATTGAGGATGCTCTCCTCCTTCAAACAGTAACCGTGATAGGCATGTCCGAGTTCGTGAGCCAGAGTTGTCATATCAGAAAAACTTCCGCTGAAATTGCTCAGTATTCTGCTTTCCCCCACAGGATGAATGTTATTGCAAAAAGCCCCACCTCTCTTTCCTTCCCGGGGTTCCGTATCTATCCATCCTCCTTCAAAAGCCTCCCTGTAGAGCTCAGCCATACGGAGGCTGAAATTTTCTACGTTTTCTATGATAAAATCCCGGGCTTCAGACAGGGTGAATTCCATCCCCGCCTCAGTTACCGGAGCAAAAAGATCATAGAATGGCAGTCCTCCTTCATGCCCGAGCAGATCGGCCTTCAACCGATAATATCGGTGAAAATCAGATAGAAAATCCTCCATGACCTCAAGAAGTGTGTCCAGGGTTTCTTTTTCCATTCTGGTCTCCTGCAGGGTCCGACTCAGAGGAGACTCATAATCCTTCTTCTCAGTGAGGGTTAGCACCTCACCCTTTATACCGTTGAGTGCAGAGGCCACCGATCTATCGATTTCTTCATAGGCATCCAGCTCAGCACTGTAGGCCCTCCATCTCAAATCCGGATCGTTTTCATATGCCATGTTGCGCACCCGGGGAAGGGGAAGCTCTTTTTCCTCTCCGTCCAGTTCGATGGGCACCATAAGAGTGGAGGTCAGCTTCTGCTGAAGACGGGCCCATGCAGAAGAACCGGTTCTTTTCATCTCTGCCGCCAGTACTTCCTCCTCTTTAGAGAGCAAATGGCTGCTTTTCTCCTTTAATTCCTCCATCACAAAACTGTGTTCCTCAAGAAGGGGGGACTCAGAGGTCAGCTCTTCAAGATCAACTTCCTCCAGCCACCTCTGAAATGAAACCATGGGCCCGGCCAGCCCTGAGCGCTTCTCATCCAGTTTTTCCACGGTCTTCTCCGCCCTGTCATTATCTGCCTCAACGCTGAGCTTCAAGCTGGCAAAGGCCATCAATTCTGAATATTTCTCCCTGAAGTCTTTAAGCGTCGAGATAAAATCTTCCGCTCCCTCCACCTTCTCATCTGAAGCAGGTTTCTCCCAGGACTGCAGTCGATCGATCAGTTCTTCCAGTTGAGCGAAGTCTTTTTTGAAATCCTCATCAGAAAAATCCCTATATAGAACGGACAGATCCCATCTTTTATTCACGCTGATATCTCCTTTCGTTTTAAATGAAATTTTTACTCTGGTTCAGTCCAGTTTTCGGCCCAAAATAGTATAGCTGGAGAACCTCAAATTTTAGTTAAGCGAAATTTTCGCGCGACTGCAGACGGAATCAAGGTCTGGAGACACTGCCCCGGGGATGCTGATCTCATTTTCGACCACATCCGGGTCTTTAAGACCGTGCCCCGTCAGAACAGCCGTGATTTTTTCACAGTCCGGAAGTTCATCGTTTTCTGCAAGCTTTTTCAATCCGGCCACCGAAGCGGCCGAAGCGGGTTCGGCAAAAACCCCCGCAAACCGGGCTATAAGCTTATAGGCCTCAATGATTCTGCTGTCGCTGACTGAAGTTATGAGACCTCCTGACTCCCGGGAAGCCTTCACTGCTTTTTCCCTGCTGGCAGGATCACCAATCCTTATTGCACTGGCTACAGTTTCCGGATTTTTGATGACCCTGCCCTCCGTTATAGCTGCAGCTCCCCGGGCTTCAAACCCAAACATACCGGGACAATCATCTATCCTGCCGGCTTCAAAATATTCTTTGAAGCCCTTCCAGTAAGCAGTAATATTGCCCGCATTTCCAACGGGAATAGCCAGAACATCCGGTGCCTCACCCAGCTGCTGACAAATCTCAAAGGCTCCGCTTTTCTGTCCCTCAATTCTGTAAGGATTCAGAGAGTTAACAAGTTCCACTGAAGAATTTTCACTGATCTCAACTACAATTTCCAGGGCCCTATCAAAGTTGTCCTCTATGGGCACAACCTCAGCACCGTGTATTAAAGCCTGAGCCATCTTTCCCCGAGCTATGTTTCCCTCTGGCACGACAACAATTGCTTTCAGGCCCGCCCGGGCGGCGTAAGCTGCCGCAGCGGCAGAAGTATTACCGGTGGAGGCACAGATCACAGCCTCGCTTTCGGAAGCTGCTGCTTTGCTGACCGCCATGGCCATGCCCCTGTCTTTAAAGGAACCGGTTGGATTAGCACCGTCATACTTCAAATACAGGCGGGGAGAAATTCCCAGCCTGTCAGCCAGTTCCGGGGCATCTATAAGGGGGGTGTTGCCTTCCTGCAATGACACTGCATGCTCATCATCATCCAGAGGCATAAAGTTTTGAAATTCCGTAACGATGCCCGACCAATTTTTTTTATCCTTTTCAAAACCATTTTTTGATTTTTCTAAGTCCATAGTTTCCTCCCTTTAACTAAAAACTGATCACCGTTAAAAAGCTTGATTTATTGAAAAAAATATATTATAATAAATTTGTGAATATAATATGATAATTTTGTGATATATTTTGATGTTTTTTATTAAATGCAGCAGGAGAGGAGGAACACCAATGATGCAGCTCAAAAAATTTTTCACCCGTATGACAGGAATCAAATTTTTTTTACTCGCTGCAATTATTTTATCATGTCTTGTCCTTTCCCCATTAATTTCCTTTTCCGCCTGGCCTGCCCATCTGCTTCCCACCCGGGCAGTCAGCGGTAACTATACCCGACCGGTGCCTGAAGCGCACATTCCCGAATTTTCACTCTCCTTTGATTCTCAGGGGCACAATCAATGTGCGGGTTATGCGGCCGCGTTTGTTCAGCGTTATTTCGGTCAGGAAACATACGGCGCCCGGGTTTATGAACAGATTTCCTACCAGCTGCCCTTTGATATTGGTGTCCCACCTCATAGATTGCTCACTCATTTTGAAAAAAATAATTTAAAAGCGGCAGCCCGGCTGGGCAACCTCCAGCATATAAAGCATTACTCAGCCCGGGAAATTCCCGTGATTGTTCTGGTAGGTGAGGGCATAAGATGGCAGCACTATATGGTTTTGCTGGGTTATAATCAGGAAAAAGGAGAACTGTACTTTTATGATTCCGAGGTAACAGAACCTCAGTTTAATCGTGAAAATCCCGGAAATCGCACTTTAAGTGAGCAGGACTTTTTAAAAATATGGCAGAATAGACTGCCGGGATTCTCACAGCTTTTCATCACTGTGGAACCCCGGGATGAAAGAAATTTAATTTAGAGGAATGAGAGGATCGACTCACAAGAAGTTTTCCCCTGCTTGAGTTCAGATTCCATCCAGACCTTCCATGATTTTATCAAAATCAATATATTCCTTTATAATTTCTTTAGTCTTTTCAATCTTCTTTTCATCATTTGGCCTCAGCTTTACAGTCATATCTTTTATTCTGCTGGCAACGGTATAAGTATCTTCCTCCGCTCCCAGCACCAGTATTCCCAGATTTTCTGCAGTTTCAATTATCGATTCGTGAGGTGTTAAGCCACCCGTGGCAATTATTCCGGAAACACTCCCGCCCCTGCCGGACTGCAGATGAATGGCGGTGCGGCAGAGAGCGGATACCATCATATCTTCTCTGTCTCCACCGGTTATAAGCAGCTCATTTCCCTCCAGATACTTTAGAGCTTCTCTTGGAGTCATGGCTCCTATAACTATTTTGCTTATAGATCTCATACGGACTGTTTTTTCCACATTTGTCAGCGGTTCATACTGAGGAAATTCCTCTCTGATATGAGCCAGGCTGGGATAGGTCAGCATTTTTTCATAGGGCAGGACACCCAAAACATTAAGACCTCTCTGGCGCAATGCTTTTCCTGTTTTTTCAGAAACCTGATCCATCTTTTTCTTGAAGACTTTATTGATTACAACTCCCAGCACATCCACATCAAATTGCTGGAGAAAATTATAATTGAGCATGACATTATCCACAGTGTTGCCTATACCGCCCTCCGCCAGAATTATTACCTTGCTGTTAAGGAGTTCTGCAACGCGGGCATTCGATAGATTAACTACTTCCCCCACGCTTGTCTTTCCGGATCCCTCGACAACAATCATGTTGCGTCCCTGCCTGACTCTTTCAGCTGCTACCAGAATTTGCTCCTCAAGCTCCTCCCGGCAGTTTGCATCAATACAGTGCCGCACAAAAACGCTGTCAAGAATGACAGGGCTTACGTCCTTGAGGTTATCCTCAAAATTATAGATGGAATCGACGAGCTGAACATCCTCATCAATCCTGACACCGTCTCCCGTCTTGACGTAGCGATTTCCTACGGGCTTCATGAAACCTACATTGCCTATTTTCTCCTGCAGAAGCGCCAGAAATCCCACGGAAAAGGAAGTTTTTCCGCGGTCCTGACCCGTCGCAGCAACAAAAATATCTTCCACTTTTCAACCTCCCCGGACGAATTACAATTTAGTCATCTGTCACGCTCTCAAACAGAGAAATATCTGTATGAGGTATAAATTGAGCCGCAACAAACTCATCCATAAAGTCCCCGCTGTGTTCCTCGGAGCTAAGCTCAAGGTAGGTCATCCTGCTGGCAATTTCACGCGCTTCCCTGAACTCTTCCCCGGAGAGAACGGCCCTTCTTGCCCCCTGCAGAGAGCTGTTACCGATAAATGAAAATCTATCCCTGTCCAGATCTGGAAAAAGTCCCAGACGTATGGCCGCCTCCACGTTTAAATAATTGCCAAATCCTCCTGCTATAAAAACCTGTTGAATCATCTCCTCAGTAAAGGACAGACGTTCAAGAATTATTCTTATGGCAGCATATATTGCCGCCTTGGAGCGAAGAACATGCTTTATATCGTGCTCGGTCAGAGTTATATCTTCCTCTATATCTGCCTCTTCCTCCCACACGAGCACAAACTCCATGTTATCCTCAGCCCTCTGCCTCAGTCTATCTATATCAAGCTCTTTATTATAATTGCCGGAACGATTGATTATTCCTGCCTGCTGCAGGGTGGAAATTAAATCTATCAATCCTGTACCACATATGCCCAGCGGCGCCTCATTCTCAATAGTGGAAACCAGCGGCTCATAATCTGCAGTGATTTGAACCTGTTCAATAGCACCAGGCATAGCTCTTACACCGTGCGTGATACCTCCACCTTCAAAAGCAGGTCCTGCCGAAGCTGAACAGGCTATGAGAAAATCGCTGTTGCCCACTACAACTTCACCATTAGTGCCGATATCGATCAGCATTGTCAATTTTTCCTGTTCATGCAGCCGCGAGGCCAGGACTCCAGAAATAATGTCTCCTCCCACAAAACTGCCGATAGCTGAAAATGAATAAATCGGGGCTTTTTCTGCAATATTTAATCCCAGTTCTCTCGCCTGCAGGGGAGGGGCCTGTGAGAAAGTAGGAGTGAAGGGGGATCGGCGAATATAGTTGGGATTAACTCCATAAAGGGTATGCATCATTGTTGTGTTACCTGCTGTCACCATAAAACAAATGTTCTCGCAGGTGATCTCCGCCCGCCTGCAGACTTTATCGATGAGTTCATTTATCGTTTCTATAACTGCTTCGTGGACAGCCTTTACCCCACCCTCATTTTTGCTGGCATAATTTATCCGGGCAATGACGTCATCTCCATATCGCGCCTGATGATTGTACTCTCCCGCCCGCGCTATCTCACGGCCTTCTTTTACATCTATGAGGGAAGCAGCAGTTGTGGTGGTGCCTATATCCACAGCGATACCGTAATAATCACCTTCCTCTGCAAAATCCAGTATTTTCCTCTGTGAAATAAAGTCAGCGCTGTCAACAGTGATCTGCCAGTCCCCTTCTCTCAGCTCCTCCGCCAGCTCACCGAGGAGAAATCGGTCTATGCTGTAGCGTATTTCCTCCTTTTCCTGCCGCAGTACCCGTCGCAGCCTCTCCAAATCGCTGGTATTATCCTGCAGAGATGGAGCGGGCAAATCTACTTTATCTCGACGATACAGAGGAGATATTTCCACATCCAGCTCTCGGGAAAGAGTGTGTTCTAAATAATCCTTTTCCTCCTCGCCCTCAAGGAGCACCTGCTGCCCTGAAATCAGCGAGGAAGCCGGGATATGGATATGAAGATCCCCTTCTACATGCACCTGACAGGCCAGGTAATACCCCTTTTCTCTCTTTTCAGAATCAAGCACCTGACCTCCCTCATAGGAAAAGTTATCATCCTGCATGATTTTTACCTGACAGTTGCCGCAGGTGCCAGCCCCGCCGCACTCTGCTCTGAGCTGGATGCCCTCTTCCTGCAAAGCTTCAAATAAATTATCCCCCTCACCACAGGTGAATGATTTTTCTCCGGGTTTGATGAAAATTTCGCATTGATTACCCATCTTCAGCAGTCTCCTTTCATTAATTTCCCCTACCTCATTTTACTCCGCCTTATAAATTAACGAATTCTTTGTCTAACTATGTCACCGGTATACCTGATCCCCAAAAAGCATCATAACAGGAGAACAG
>CAZVZM010000002.1:0-3436 GCA_964630835.1 uncultured Halanaerobiaceae bacterium | reverse complement strand
CTAACTATGTCACCGGTATACCTGATCCCCAAAAAGCATCATAACAGGAGAACAGATATACCGGTGTTTTCGATCCTGAATAATTAAATTTTTCAATTGTACTGAAATAATCGAAATTACTTGCTGCTGCGGTATGCGCTCAGATAGTCATCATTATATATATGCTTGTTGAGGAGAATCTCTGCCGTAATTATTGCATCCATAAGCTCATCATCCATGGGATTAACTATAGCTGTATCTACTCCGTGCGCTATACACATGACAATGTAGGTTCGATTGATAAGTTCATTTTCCTTGGTGTTGGAAGAAATATTGCTCAGACCGACGTTAAAATGCGGCAGAGGATCGGACAGGTTCTGCATCTGCTGCATGGCCTCAAGCAGAAAGCCCGGCTGAGTCTGGGAAGCGCTTACAGGAAGAACTATGGGATCGATGTAGAGATCATCAAAATCAAAATCCAGCTCCCTGGCTTTCATGACAATATTTCCGGCCAGAGCAACCCTCTTATCAGCATCGTTGGGCACACCATCTTTATCCATTGTCAGGGCGATAAGTCCGGCATCAAATTCCATGGCCATATTCATGTAGGTATCGAGCTCCTCCAGATCGGCCTGACATGAGTTTATTATTGGAGGTTTTTCCACCCTCTCAAGACCGGCCTCAATAACGGGCTGACGGGGACTGTCCAGGCACAGAGGAACATCAACTACTTCTTCTACAGTATCGATCAACCACAGCATGGCATCTTTTCTGTCATCAGAGGGAACAGAAGTGCCCACGTTGACGTCCAGATAATCGGCCCCGCACTCAACCTGCTTTTTGGCCAGATCCTGCACTACTTCTTTATCTTTTTCCTGAATAGCCTCTTCCACATCGTTAAACTGACCGTTTATTCTTTCACCGATGATAATCACAATTTATACCTCCCCATTAAATTTTCGAGTATCACTTCGCCTCATAGGTTCCTATAATAAGAGGTGAGCAACTATCGTTTTACAGGAGTCATCTGATCTAAATAGCTCTGCAAATATTCGATGGCATCAGGATTGGCCATGGTCAGTATATCCGTGCCGGCCTGCAGATATGCAACGGCAGTGGAGGTCTCCCAGGCTATCGTTCTTTCCGCCTGACTGCCCCAGCTGGGTTCTTCTTCTTCTGCAGCAGTAACTTCTTTGGCCCTCTGAGATTCCGGGCCAATATCCGCTATGATAGGCATGGCCATCATCTTATCTCCGCCCAGCGAAGCAAGGCGAGTCCTTTCCATTATGCTGTAAGCGTATTCAATACCGTAACCCAGCGGACCATTGGTGGTAAATATGACAATTTTATCGGTGGGAAAACCCATATCCGAAAGGAGAATGTTCACCTGTTTGCAGATATTGATGTCAATCGGTGACTCGCCGATTATATTGTGGCCGTCCGCAATCGCCGTAGCTGCTATTGTTTTATAATTGTCCTCGGTCACCGAGCCGATCAGGCACTGTTCTCCGGCCAGAGCCTGGCTTACTTCTGGAAACATTTCATTATCAGGCTCTTCATCTCCGCTACCCCATACAACAAGAGGCAGGTCAACTGCATCATTTACAGCACTTATCAGCTCGGCGCATTCTTCGGGGCTGGCCGGATCCTCTTCAACAGCATGCTGTGTAAAACGAAAGGAAATGAGGTCAACTCCCCACTCCTCTCCCTTCTTAGCCCAGGTTACTGGATCGGATATTACATCCTTACCTATGGATTCTTTGTAGATATCAGTCCATCTATCCGGGGCTTTATCAAATACATCCAGAGCAATTACAGGAGGGTTGGGGTTATCTGCCTCCTCGTAGAGAAAGGGCAGTCCATCGTGACCTCCAACCTCAACCGCATTTTCTCCTGTGCCGATCGTAACGGTATTTATTTTGTGGTTAAAACTCTCTTTAACCCTTTCTACAGCCATTTTTATCACCTCTCTTGAAATATTTTCCCTTCAATTCTAATTTTCCGCCGCAGCGGATGTGGAACGCGAAGATCTTAAAGCTCTTTTGACTGCTGCCTCGCTGATATATGCCGAATTGTGAATAACATCCACACAGGCCAGACAGGGAGAATACTGATGAGCCAGCCCCGCCTTTTCAGCGGCTTTTTCCCACAAACATCCCTCCAGCTCACGAGCAACCAGGTGGGTGCCACCGCAGGGGGAACTGCGAATTACCTCAACAAACTCTATTTCCTCACCGTTACCCTGAAGATCCAGCTCCGGCCGGCCAAATTCCCGGGCAAACTCTCTGATAAGTTCATTTTCCACACCCCTCTCGGTTAAGGAGCAGAAAGGGGAGGGAAAAAGCACGGAAATATTTTCTTCCTCCAGTTTTTCTCTGATCTGACGGCGGAGGCCCCGGGGCACGGCATCAGAAAAGTCAACGGGAAAAATAACGGCTTCTGCCCCGATCAATCCTGCCAGATCAGGAGTCAGCTGTGGCATGGAGCTGTTTTCGGCCAGCACAAGAAGCAGCGCCGCCTCTCCTGGAGAAGCAGGCAGATATTTTTCCGGCTCATCGATAACAGGATCATGAAATTCGGCCAGTTCGAGGAAGTCTATCTGCCAGTCCTCTGGAGCATTTTCCCTTACATAATCGGCAATATTTTTGCCCCAGCCCCGCTGTGTATTCTGAAATGCTATCAGCACCTTCATGGCAGAAGCTCATCCATAATTCCGGACACGGCCTGTCGGGCCGGGGAATCCCCGGGCAGTTCCATAAGCGACTTTTGATTTAAATTATAATCGAGCAGCTGCTCGTCTTCGGGGATGGTTCCGGCCAGCTCAAGATCGATATCAGATATCTCTTCCTGCAGACGGGGATGAATATCATTACTGGCCCTGTTCATAACCAGACGTGAATTCTTAACTTTAATTTCCAGATCCTGAACCAGCTCATAAATTCTCCCTGCCGAGCGAATGCCGATGGGATTTTCATCGGATACTATCAGCAGCAGATCAATATTTCTCGTTGTTCGCCGGGATATGTGCTCCATACCCGCCTCATTGTCCATCACTGCATAATCATAATTTGGCATCAGATCGTCCAGATAGGAACGAAGAATATCGTTAACCGAGCAGTAACAGCCCGGTCCTTCTGTTCTGCCCATAACCATAAGATCATAACCCTTTTGCTCCACTAAAGCAGTGGAGATCTGAAACTCAAGGTGTCTGCGCTTATCCATGGAAGCGGGAATATTTTCCCTGTCTCTTGATTCGGCCAGTATATCTCCTATAGTAGAGGGGACTTCCACTCCCAGATTTTCGTTGAGATTGGCGTTGGGATCAGCATCCACCGCCAGAACCGGCGTGAGGTCTCTTTCAATCAGATCGGATATTATGAGACTGGCAGCAGTAGTTTTACCTGTGCCGCCTTTGCCGGCAACAGCTATCGTATAGGGCATCATTTATCCTCCTAAA
>CAZVZM010000001.1:0-141211 GCA_964630835.1 uncultured Halanaerobiaceae bacterium | reverse complement strand
AATTTCATTGTGAGCGGAGCCTCATAGCTTCCATGAATGAGATCTATAAAAGTGGAAAAATGCTCTCAATGTAAGTGTTCTCATAAAAAAATGCAACAACTGATGTGGAGAAGAACTAAAATTATAAACCGGGGGATATACCGACAATGATTTACTACATTTATGATGGCACCTTTGAGGGCTTTCTCACTGCCATTCAGGCCGCTTTTCACGCCGAGGAAAGGCCCGAAAAGATTATTCCCGGGGAAAATTATCAACCCTCATTTTTTGCAGAAATAGAGGAAATTGAGAGCTGTCCGGAGAAAGCAGAAAGAGTCCAGGAAGGTATAAAAGAGGAGCTATCCAGCAAGAGCTATCGCCTCATACATCATGCATTTTTATCCGAGCTGGAAAATATTGAAATATGCATCTATGATTATCTGAGACTGGCCTTTATAACAGAAAGAAAGGTTGAGGAAAACTGGCAGGATGAGAGCGTAAAGAGGGTGAAGGATGCTGCTGGAAAGGTCCGGCGGGAAAGACATAGATTTAAAGGACTGCTCCGCTTTAGAGAGCTTAAGGATGGCACTCTCTATGGCCCCTACGGTCCGGATTATAATATTACCGGACTTCTTGTCCCTCACTTTGCTAACAGGCTTGCAACCGAGCAGGGCATAATACATGATAGAAAAAGAGACATAGCAGCAATATTTTCTCAGGGTAATTGGGAGGTGCTCGACAGCAGCGAAATCGCAGCACCTGAAAGCAGAGAATATGCCCGCCGGGAAGATGATTATCAGCAGCTCTGGCAGAGCTTTTTTGACAGCATCGGTATAGAGGGCAGAAAAAATCCCGAGCTGCAGCAGAGTCTAATGCCAAAAAAATACTGGCAGTTTCTGATCGAGAAACCGCGCAGCTAGATTTAAAGAATTAATTCTCCAAAACCGTTGTTTGAAAAGATGTTATATATGCTGGAAAATAATAGTTGATTTACACTTTTTATAAAAAAACCGGGTATCAACTACTCCACAGGATATACAATTTTACGATCATAACCAACGATTATTTCTCTGTAACCTCTTAATTCATCATTCACCCTCTCGTCTCCCGTATCCACAAGGAGAGGGCTCCCCTCTAAATCAGAAATTTTTTGTTCTGTTGCAATGACTTTTATGTTTTCCGGGCCAACCCGTGAAATTACTTCCGGAGAAAATTGTTGATTGCCGCGTCCAAATATATACCCCTGCCCCCCAATAACTGTAACGACAATGCCCGCCCTGTTATCTGCAATTAAATTGAGAATTTCTTCATCATATAAATCTCTGCCAATTAGGTTGTAATTTCTGACAGCATCGACGCCCAAAAGCGTATTATCAAGCTCCAATTTTTCCATGATTTTAGCAGTGGTAGTTCCAGGCCCAATTAAATATATCTTCTTTTTTCTCATTTTATCAATTATCCAGTCAGCGATAGTTTCCAGAGCTACCCCATCACTGAGGCTGCTGCCTGCTTTAAGGTCCTGTACCATATTTTCCTGATAGGGGATTTTCAGATAACCATAAAGCCTGGCTGAGAGTCGCCCATTCCGAAAAGATTTCTCATCAATATCCATGACTTCTGCACGCCTAATTTTTCCAGCTTCCCCTTTTAAATAATCAAAAGCTAGTTTGCCAGCCCGCCGGGGATTGGAAGCATAAACTGCAGAGTGAATTTTGACTCCTGCCGGGATACCGAGCACCGGCCCATACTCTCCTATAGCCCTATTTATATCCCGGGCTGTGCCATCTCCTCCTGCAAAAAGAAGCAAATCTACATCATGTTCGGATGTCATCTTTTCTGCTGCCCTCATGGTGTCTTCTGCTGAAGTATGCCCCGGGTTAATGTTCATAATAACACGGGGAGAAAAGCCCGCTCTAAGAGCAGGTTTTTCCCCCATTTTATCAGAAACAGTCACCAGATCAATTTCACAATTAATTCCTTTCAGTTCTTCCAGAGCATCTATGGCCCGCCCGGGTGAGACCGGCTCAGCCCCCCTTTCTCGAGCCCTGATCTGAATTTCTCGCCCATCACTGCCTTTAAGTCCGGCTTTCCCCCCCAGGCCGGCCACCGGATTCACAATCAATCCTACTTTTTTTCTGCCAGCCATTTATTTCCTCCTTTTTTTGAAATTTTATTTTTCATTTGTATTTATTTTCCAGATGTCTGCAGACTGCTGTGCAGTCGCTTGGCCAGAATCAGACCCAGAACTGTCAGCACCAGAAAAAGTAAGGAGATGGGACTCTCCACAAAAATAGCAAAGCTTCCGTCCGATATCGTAAGAGATCTGCGCACATTGTCCTCCAGCATAGGAGTTAATATGAAAGTAATTAACATGGGAGCCAGCGAAAAACCGTATTTTCTTAAAAAGTAACCGAGAACACCCAAAATTCCCATGATGTAGATATCGTAGATGCTCAAATTCATCCCATAAGACCCCACTATGCAGAACATAAAAGCAAGCGGGAATACTATAGACTTGGGAACCCCGGTAACTTTTTTGAATATTTTAATGGCATATTTCCCCACAATGTATAGTGCCAGACAGCTTACAAGCTTGCCCAGCATTATGGCATAGATTGTAACAGGCTGCTCCTCAAAGAGTTGGGGGCCAGGTGTCAATCCATGTAACATCAATCCCCCCAGAAGCACTGCAGCCGTTACATTGCCGGGTATACCCAGCGCCAGAGTGGGTATCATAGTAGAACCGGCGGTGGCATTATTGGCTGATTCAGCTGCCACCACACCATCGACCTCACCCTTGCCGTAATCTTCTGGATTATCGGCATTTCTTTTAGCCTCAGAATAGCTAAAAAAGGCTGCAGGAGTCGAACCCAGACCGGGAATAGCCCCAATAAATATGCCTATTATGCTGCCTCTGACTAAAGTTTTTATATGCTTTTTAAACTCCTGCCAGGATATTTTTTCTGTGGCTGGCTGATCCATCTTAGAAATTGCTTCTCCCATGCCAAAATCACTTGTTGCCTGCAGCAGCACCTCTGATACTGCAAACAGACCGATCATAACCACCATTAAATCCATGCCGCCCATAAGAAAATCTATGCCGAATGTAAACCGCGGCACACCTGACATAGCATCAAGACCTACCATGGCCAGCAAAAATCCAATCAAGCCGGATATCAACCCTTTAATAATATCATCAGCAGCCAGAGAAGCCACCAGTGTCAGGGAAAAGAGAATCAATGTGGCAAATTCTGGCGGTCCAAACATCAATGCAACTCTGATCAATAGGGTGCTCAGAAAAATCAAAGAAAGCGTGCCAAAAAAATCTGAGATAACCGAAGAATAAAGCGTCATGGACATGGCCTTTCCTGCTTTGCCCTGTTTGGCCATGGGATAACCGTCAAGGATAGTGGCAGATGCAGCGGGAGTGCCGGGGGTATTAAGATAAATTGCCGGCATAGAACCTCCAAAAGTTCCACCTTTGTATGCTCCCAGCAGCATAGACATAGCTGTTATGGGATTCATACCATATGTCAGGGGTAAAACTACGGCTATCCCCATTGTAGCACTGAGACCGGGAATAGCTCCCAGAACTGTTCCCACCAGAGTGCCCGCAAATATAGCCAGGATGTTTATAGGGGTTAAAATCTCCGCAAATCCTAATAAAACATATTCCAGCATTCAATAATCACCTCAGTACTTCTTTTCCTGTTTCGTCTTAAATTAAATCGCTTTTCATTCTGATAAAGGGTAAAATATCGTCAGAAATCTTCATATTATTTAAATCCGTGATTTCGCTACGAAAAGTAATGATTCCTCTAAAAATATTTTCTGAATATATTTTTTAATTTAAACCCTTAAGGGGATGCCAAGCAGATAAGTAAAAGTGTAATATATTACAAATGTAGTGGCTAAAGAGATGACCAGATTGTATAAATGTCGCCTATGACCAAAGAAATAGAGCAGCAGCAGGGTGGTTACAAAACCTGCCACCAGGAAATTAATATACTGAAATAAGTTAATAAATATCAGCAGTATCCCAAAGACACCTATCACTTTAAAATCTTTTTTTTCTAAAAGCGCTTCCTCTTCTTCCTTTATTTCCTGATAACTTTTGTCGGATTTAATTAATTTATAGAAGTTTAAACCCACCAACAAAAGACTAAAAGCTGCCAGGACTATAGTGGCCAGCCTGGGGAAAAAACGGGGTCCAAGAGCTTCGGTGCGCAGACCAAGCTCTTCTGAAATCTGAGTGGGGATTAAATAAAAATATACAAACAGGGAAAAAATAAATATGGAAAAACCAAGCTTTATATTATTGATCATAATTCAATCCTCCTGAAATGGAGATCATAGAGGTTGATCTCAAGAATAAAGGGGGGCTACACACCCCTCGAATAGCACTATAAAAACCAGGTAAAAAATTTGACCTGTAAAACTGCAATAGAAGGAATACAAACCAGTGACAAAGAACAGTGCTCCGGGGGGTAGCTTCTTCCCTCCCCCCGGAGTGTTTGTCTGGATAATTATATAATTATTCTGCAGCCAGACCTATTTCCTCCATAAGTTCACCCAGCACATCATATCTTTCCTCAATGTCCTGCTGGAGTTCTTCGCCGGGCCAGAAGTCAACAAACATCTCATACTCGCCCATTACATCCAGAACATCATCCTGAGTGACTGCATATTCTATGGCTTCAGCCAGTTCTTCCACTCTATCTTCAGGAACTCCTTCCGGAGCAGCAAAAGAAAGCAGAGAAGGTGCAGTCCAATCATAACCTAATTCCTGAAGGTAAGGAACATCCTCATAGCCAGGAATCGGTTCGTTATCAAAAGCTACGATAGGTTCTATCTCATCTTCCATTCCCGCCCATGAAACTACGCTTGCTGAAGCATCTACGTGACCGCCTGCCAGAGCGGATACGTTTTCAGAACCGCTGTCGTAGGGTACAAAGGTCCAATCCACATCTTCCTGCATGGATAACCATTCCATGGTTATATGAGTGGTATGGCCAATTCCATTGAGCCCCACTGTAACTTCACCGGGATTTTCCCGGGAATACTCAAGAAATTCTTCCCAGTTGTCAAATCTGTCATCGTCTTTCCTTATGGCCAGGTCATTTCTCCACTGGCCTACTCTGGCTATGTGCGTTAGATCATATCTGGGATCAAATTCAATTGTGTCCGGGGTTGTATGAGGGGCAAAGTAAGCCGGGGTGGTTACCAGAGTGAACATCAAACTGCCATCATCTCGATCAGTGCCATGGGCATAGTTAGCTCCAGTTAATCCGGCAGCACCGCTGACATTGCTGATAGTAATATCAATACCCAGGTGTTCCTCCAGATGAGGCTCCATCTGACGTACGGTTACATCGGTGGAGCCGCCAGCTCCGTAAGTTACAACAATTTCCAGTTCGTCTATTTCATCTGCCAGGGAAGAGGCCTCAACCGCCGTTTGATTGCTAAAGCCAGCTCCCACCAGAAAAGCCACTGCCAGAACGATTACCAGAGCTTTTTTCATCAAATATACCTCCTTAAGCTGTTTTTAGTTCTGTAATGCTTGATTTGATTTGTTCAAGTCTTTGCTGCACTGGCGAAATTCAAGTTTCTCTGACAGCCAAAAGGTTAAGCGCTAACATTCAATTCAGATTACTCCAAATCGGGGCTGAAGCTCTTCAAAAACTTCTCTCCTGTATTATTCCTTATCACCCCCTTCACTGCCAAAAATTTTATCCTTCTTCTTCAGGAAAGCTCTCCAGGTGAGAGCCCATCTCTCGGGATCGTTAAGCGCGGAAGGATCGTCCAGATTAAAACCGGCGGTTTTATAGGGGGCATTTTTTACCAGCTCTGGATCCTCATAGGCCTCCGAAGAAATCTGCTCAAAGAGCTCAAGGTATTTATCCATATCCTCCTTTGTATATGTTTCACAGGGCTCTACTGACATGGGCTGAGGTATAACCCAGGGGTGATGACTTTTCCAGTAATGCTGTATGCCAAAATCGGCAACTCTTCTCTGTACATCATCTGTGCTAACACCGGTATCTTCCTCCAGCTTTTCCCAGGAGTACCTTGTCTGCTCCATGCGGCGGCTATCATTATCCGGATAGCAGATATCCAGCCCCTTTATCTCTGCCAGTTTTTCATATATATAATTGTTATTTATGTTTGATACGCGAGCAACTTCCCTCATGCCTTCTAGACCAACCGCCCGGGACCAGGCATAAGCTCTTAAAACAACGCTGGCTGTGCCGTAAAAATCTCTAACTTTTCCGATGCTTTTTGGCAGGTCAAAATCCAGATAATATCTATCTTCATCTTTATGCACAAGAGGCACAGGCAAATATTTGGACATCTCATCTGTAGTACAGACAGCCCCATTGCCCGGGCCCCCGCAACCGTGGGGAGAACCAAAAGTTTTGTGCAGATTAAAATGACAGATATCAAAACCAGCCTCCCTGGCTCTGGCTATTCCCAGAAAAGCATTTGCGTTGGCCATATCATAAAAACAGAGCCCTCCTGCTTCATGCACCAGATCAACAAACTCATCTATTCTATCATTGTATATCCCTATATCTTCCGGATTGGTTATAAATAATCCGGCCGTATTTTCCGAAATTGCGGATTTTAAAGCCTCAATTTTGGGCAGACCATCATCACCGGGATAAAGAGTTTTAACTTTAAAACCTGCCACCTCTGGAGCCGCTGCACAGCTGGGATGAGAGAAAATTGTAGTTATGATTTCATCTTTTTCGGGAAAGTTTCCTCTTTCTTTATGGTATTTTCTCATCATGAGAGCTCCTTCATGAATTGCCTGGCTCCCACCCCCCGCCTGAAAAGAAACTTCGTCCATACCGCTTAATTCTTTAAGGATTTCTCCCATCTCATAATAAATTTTCAAAATCCCCTGAACTGTGTCTTCAGGCTGTCGGGGATGTAAGCTGGCAAACTCAGAGCTGGCAACCAGCTCCTCATTAATGCGGGGATTATATTTCATGGTAGAAGTGGCCTGGCTCATATCCTCTGTCAAATTGGCTCCTAAAGTTTCCTGGGAGAGGTGAAGATAATGCATCAAGACCTCCTTCTGAGAAAGCTCTGGCAGGTCCGGGGCTTCATCCCGCCTCATCTCTTCAGGAAGGTCATCAAGAGGATCACCTATCTCACTCTGAATTTCCTCATCGGGCTGAGGGGGAAGAACTCCCCTAACTCCCTCTTTGGACATTTCATATATAATCGGCTCATCCCAGCGAGCCTGATGATATTCTCTGCGTAATCTTTCCCCTTTCATATTTCATCCTCCTCAATCTATAACGTTTTTATGTTTTTTAATATTATTTCAGGAATTTTTTTAACGGTAATTAAGGTAGAATTTCTTCCAGAGCTGCGGCCAGATGCTCTATTTCTTCGATTGTATTGACCTCAGTGAGGGAGTAAAGAGCACAATTTTCCAGTTCAGAAAACTGTTTTTCCAGAGAATGCCCTCCGAAAATATTTCTGGCCTGCAGTTCTCTGTTGATCTCCTGAACAGAGGTTCCGGCGGGAAATTCTACAACAAACTCCTTGAAGCATTTAGAGTCAAATCTGTAGGGATTAACCCCTTCGATTGAAGAGAGGCGTCTTCTGGCATAAGACACTTTTTGCATGATGCCCTCTCCCAGCTCTCGCATGCCCTCAGGCCCCATTAAGGCCAGGTAAACCCCGGCAATTATTCCATAAAGAGCTGTTGCAGTGCCGACATAATCCTTGCCTTCCTCTCTTTCAGCATAGGATGTTCGGTCAAAAGATACTTTGCCAAAACCGTATTGATCCTCTTTAATTGTGCCTGTTATACCGTAAAGGAGATTGGGATATTCTCCCACGTATTTTTCGTCATCACCTGAAGCGATAAATCCAGCCAGTCCTCCTCCCCATTTGGAGTGAATCCCAAAAGGTTGTAAATCTCCGCAGGCCATATCAGCTCCATAGGAGGCTGGAGAGGCTAATATCCCGAGAGAACTGGGATCTACTCCCACAACAACTTCTGCCTCCACCTCTCTGGCTAAATTAGCAATTTTACCGGCCTTAGTCTCTATAAATCCCAGAAAGGAGGGGTTTTCAAAATAGACCGCTGCTACATCCGAATTAAGCTTATTTTTTAGATCCTCCAGATCCATTCTGCCGGTATCTTGATCATATTTTGTTGTGATAACTTCCATTTCAGGAGCACAGTAATTCTCGATGATATCGAGGCGCTCGGGAGAGGTTGTCCCGGCGGCTATAACCTGACTGCGTCCGGTAATTCTATGAGTCATGCGCAGAGCAAAAGCAGCAGCATTTCCCCAATCATATGTTGGAGTTGTAACAGCATCCATTTCCACCAGATCACCTATCATGCTCTGAGCTTCGAAAAGGGCCTGCAGTTTACCATGGTCTGCAAGCGCTCTGCGCTGATAGGTGGTCAAAAATTCATCTCTGGCAGCTATTGTATTGCATACTGAGGGAACAAAGTGATTCCATGTTCCGCCTCCCAAAAAACTGGTGTATTCGGAGGCAGTATCATTTTCAGCCAGGATATTTTCAATATGTTCTCTAAGCTCGTGCTCGGATTTGAGGCCTTCCGGTATATCAAGTTCTTCTTCAAATCTCAGATGATCCGGTATTTGATCAAAAATCTCTTCTACACTTTCAATACCAATCTCCTCAAGCAATTCTTCCTTTTTGCCTGGAGCTGAATTGGGAATGTAGGGATGAGGTCTGCCTTCCATATTGATCTCTCCTCTTTTTAATTTTAAAGAATAAATATGGTTTTAGATGAGCAAATTTCCACATTTAAACTATTTGGGTATAAATACAATGTCACACATTACCATGAGAAATTATCCTTTTTTAATATTCTATATGAAAGTGATGAATCCTTCACTGTTAATATAATAATAAGCATGATTATAGTTGGTATTTTATAAATATTAATAAATTTCTTTAACTCCCGTCAGCTCAGGCATTATAAATTTTTATAATGTTATTTCAATTTAAAAAAACTCATAAATATCATGTTATATATATAACGTTATGCAGGCCTGGACCGGATATTCGCGGGCCATATTTGTCAGGAATCCATGAAACGAAATGACACTGGAAATTTTTCGAGAACCGAATCAGGTCACAGGTCAATGATCAAAAATTTCCAAAACACACATTTAAAACTGGTATAATAAATTAATCCCTCCATCACAGGCCGGATGGAGGGACAACAGAAAAAAGTATAATGGGGTTCAGTTGTTGCATTTTGTTTGAGAACACTTACATTCAGGACATTTTATCACTTTTATAGATCTCATTAATGGAAGCTATGATAAGAGGGGAGCAGCTTCGCTTTACAGGCATATGTCGGGCTTAATTCCCGGGATTTTGCTGATATCGATTTTATACAATGCAATCGTAGCATTAATTCCTAAAAATTTGCTTTAATCAGGCTGCGCTGTTTTCATCGCGAGCAAAGACGATGACAAAATCCTCCTCAGTTTGAGAATAATCCACTCTCACTCCAGAGTCTTCTCTGACATCTCTTTCCAGCAGCTCTAAAGCCAGCCTGTCCTTTATCTCGCTCTGGATTACACGTTCCAGGGGACGCGCTCCGTAAGCAGGATTATAACCGAGTTCAGCCAGCTTATCACGGGCATCATCCGTTATTTCGAGTTCAAGCTCCTGCTCTTCTGCCACCTGCTCGGCCAGCTCTTCTATTTTTATATCCACTATCTTTCTTAAGTGTTCCCGTGTGAGATTGTGGAATATGATTTTATCGTCAACTCTGTTTAAAAATTCGGGGCGAAACTGCTGCTTCAGGGCCTCGTTGACCCTCTCCTCTATTTCCTCTTCATCCTGCAGATCCTGGATATACTGAGAACCAACATTTGATGTCATTATGATTATCGTATTTCTAAAATTAACCTCTCTACCCTGGCTGTCAGTGAGAATGCCATCATCAAGTATCTGAAGAAGGATATTAAATACATCGGGATGCGCCTTTTCAATTTCATCAAGAAGTATTACCGAGTAAGGTTGTCGCCTTACCTGTTCGGTCAGCTGGCCCCCCTCCTCATAGCCTACATATCCAGGAGGAGAACCGATCAGCTTTGCTACGGCATGTCTTTCCATATATTCGGACATATCAAAGCGGATCATATTTTTTTCATCATCAAATAGCCGGGCAGCCAGAGTCTTGGCCAGCTCGGTCTTACCCACTCCCGTAGGCCCCATGAAAATAAATGTGCCCAGCGGGCTCTCACGGGACTGCAGCCCGGTGCGGGAGCGGCGTATGGAGTTACTGACAGCATTTATGGCTTCATCCTGACCCACAACTCGCCGGGACAGCTGCTCCTCCAGATTGATGAGCTTTTCTTTTTCAGACTCCAGAAGTTTTTGCACGGGAATATCTGTCCAGGAAGCCACTATACCGGCTATATCTTCCTCGGTCACCTCTTCTCTGATCATCTCACGATTGCTTCCTTGTTCCTCTACCTTTTCGGATACTTCTTTCAGCTCCTGCTCCAGTTCATTCAATTTTCCATATCTCAGGCGGGCAGCTTTCTCATAATCAGCCTCTCTTTCTGCATTTTCCGCCTCGTGTTTGATCCTGTCTATCTCCTCTTTGAGCTCCTGACGTTTTTCCACAAGATTTTTCTCCTGGTTCCAGCGCGCCAGCATGGGATCCCTCTTTGCTCTGATCTCTTCGATCTCTTCTTCCAGTTCGGCAAGCTCTTCCTCAACTTCCTCAGGGTCCTCTTCTTTTAGCATCTCTCTTTCAGTCTCCAGGCGACGAAGCCGCCGATTCAGTTCGTCAATTTCCAGCGGCATTGAGTCAATGTCTATTTTAACTTTAGCGGCAGCTTCATCCACAAGATCTATGGCTTTATCTGGCTGAAATCTATCGCTGACATATCTTTCGGAAAGTTTGGCCGCTGCTTCAAGGGCGCTGTCTTTGATCCTGACACCGTGATGAATTTCATACTTTTCCTTGAGACCGCGAAGAATGGAGATGGTATCTTCCACAGAAGGTTCAGAAATTTTGACAGGCTGCAGGCGTCTCTCCAGGGCGGCATCCTGTTCGATGTGTTCTCTGTATTCATCCAGGGTGGTTGCACCAACACAGTGAAGCTCACCTCTGGCCAGTGCCGGTTTGAGCAGATTGGAAGCGTCAACGGCTCCCTCGCTGGAACCGGCTCCCACGATTGTATGCATCTCGTCAATGAAAACTATTATTTGCCCTTCAGCGGCTTTAATCTCCTTGAGCACAGATTTTAGCCTGTCCTCAAATTCACCGCGATATTTTGCGCCCGCTATCAGAGAACCCATATCGAGCTGTATAATTTTCTTGTTTTTGAGAACTTCCGGCACATCGCCGGTAACCACGCGCTGGGCCAGACCTTCCACTATGGCAGTTTTGCCCACTCCCGGCTCGCCGATGAGAACGGGATTATTTTTGCGCCGCCGGGAAATCACCTGCATGACCCGTCTGATTCTCTCATCGCGACCTATGACGGGATCCAGTTCTCCTTCTCTGGCAAGCTCTGTCATGTCTATGGTGTACTGCTCTAAAACCTGATACTGGTCTTCAGCACTCTGGCTATCAACGCTGGCACCTGAGCGAAGATCCTCAATTGCCTGCATAAGTTCTTCTCTTGTAACACCCTTATCCTTCAAAAGATTACCCGCCCGGCTATCACTGCCGGCTATACCGAGCAGCAGATGTTCGGAAGAAATATAGTCATCATTCATATTATCTGCGTCCTGACGCGCCTGCTGCATGACTTCGTTCATTTTACCGGACATGTAAACTCTGGCTCCGCTGTCATCGTAAACCTGGGGCAGCCTTTCTACAGCCTCACTGCATTCCTTCTTAAGCTCATCAGGGTTTGCATCCAATTCCTGCAGCAAAGGTTTTATGATGCCATCACTTTCTGACAGCATGGCATTGAGTAGATGCGCCGGGTATATTTCCTGATTGTTGTTATCCATTGCTTCCTGCTGTGCTTCCGAAAGGAGCTGCTGAGCTCTGTGAGTAAAATCATCCATTTTCATAATGATCACCTCAAACATTTATTTAATTTTTTTTGAAGAATAATTACGCTCCCCCTGCTTTTTTTGCATTTTTTTTATAGGAGAGCTGATCAGTTCAATATCAATTTTACAATAAAGGTCAAAGAAAGTCAAATACAATTTAAAATAATTATGGGAGAAAAGAGAAGCGCATAATAGATTGATATTTACCGCTTTAAATTTTTGTCGCGTTAGTGTAGCTGCAGTATATTATTCTTTTTATATTATTTGATATATGAATATATTATGTGATATAATTTATATTGAGAAATAGAATTTTAATCCTTTTAAGATTTACTTAAAATCCATTCAGAAAGAGGAGGGAGAAAATGTTAAGAAAATCTCTGCTGAGCGTATTTGTAATTCTGGTGGCTGTTGGATTGATGTGGTCCCCCGCTCAGGCTCAGGAGGAATTGATCGTTGCTCAAAGTGCCACCCGAACAACACTGGATCCCCATGGCGAAAATGACATGTATACTTCTCAGGTGAGGGCACAAATCTATGACACTTTAATTAATCAAGATGAAGACATGCAAATCCAGCCTGGTCTGGCCGAAGACTGGGAACAAATTGATCAGACGACATGGGAATTTGAATTAAGAGAAGGGGTGTATTTTCACAACGGAGAAGAGCTGACCGCCAGCGATGTTAAATATACCTTCGATAGAATGCTTTGTGATGACGATCCTGCTGTAGCAGCTTTTATTCTGGCTATGGTAGAAGAAACTGAAGTTATTGATAATTATACAGTTAGGCTCCATCTGGAGGAACCATTCGTCCCAATATTAAGTCACCTTTCACATCCGGTCACCGGCATACTTAATGAAACAGCAACTGAAGAAGCCGGAGAAGATTATGGAACTCTTGTAGCAGTAGGAACAGGTCCCTATGAATTTGAGGAGTGGGCTACCGGAGACTATATTGTGCTTGAAGCAAACGAAGATTACTGGGGCGAAGGGCCCGAAATTGAACGGGTGAGATTCAGAGCTGTCCCGGAAGATACAGTTCGTGCTATTGAAGTAGAAACAGGAGAAGCGCATATCTCTTATGAGATCGCTCCTATAGATGTGGCTAGGCTGGATGAAGACCCCGGAGTATATCTAGTGAATTATCCAACTCTCAGCACAGATTACATTGGTTTTAACTGTGAGAGAGAACCTTTTGACGAAGTAAAAGTAAGGCAGGCAATAAACTATGCAATTGACATAGATCCAATAGTAGAGCATGTCTATGAAGGTCAGGCTGCAAAAGCAATGGGGCCAATTTCAGATATGGTCTGGGGTGCCCATCCTGAGCTTGAACCATATGGCTATGATGTTGAAAAGGCTCAGGAACTGCTGGCAGAAGCGGGTTATGAAGATGGTTTTGAAGCTACACTATATACTGATGATAATCCTATGAGAATCGATATAGCGGAAATAGTGCAGGATAATTTAAGACATGTGAATATTGATTTAGAAGTTGAAGTGCTCGACTGGGGAGATCATCTCGATAGAACAGGAACAGGCGAACATGACATGTTCATTCTTGGCTGGTCAACTGTAACGGCAGATGCCGACTATGGTCTTTACGCTCTCTTCCACAGCGAACAGCATGGCCATGATGGAAATCGCACCTTTTACACCAACCCTGAAGTAGATGAAAGACTGGAGCATGGCCGCCGGCTTGAAGATGAAGAGATGAGAATGGACACCTACCACGGTGCTCAGGAGCTTATTTACGAAGATGCACCCTGGGTTTTCATTGCTCACGAGGAAGAATACCACGGAGTAAGAGACAATGTGCGCGGCTTTACTCCTCACCCTGCCGGACATCATGACCTGAGTGGAGTTTACTTCGAAGAGTAAAATTTGAGCAAATAGAATATAAAGAGGATAGATTAAATATAAAGGCAATAAAGACAGGCAGTGCGCAGCTGCCTGTCTTTATTGTTTTTTCTCCCAATATTTTTTGATTCGATTTTTATTCACCCGGGAAACTGTTGAAAAAGTGCATTTTTAAGATTTTCCCCCTATGATGATGGGAAGCATAAAGGGTTAGATCAAGTAAATAAGGGGTTTTCAACAATCTTTTAGATTAAAGATTATTAAACTCGGTTTTTCTCCACATCAGTTTTTGAAAAGTGTTAATAAGTTATGACTTCCCAGCAAAGTAGCATCTTTTCACAGCAACGGTTTGGGAGTAGAACCTTAAACTCCTTATTTTGTTTACTTTACAACTTGCCTCTGGTATAATTGAAAAACGAACAGTATTAATACTTTCACATTTTATGTTTATGGTTAGGGTTTTTCCTGCTTTATATTTACAATCAGGAAAGGTGGTTTCACTGCATGTGGAAATATATGGCTAAAAGACTTCTTGCTTTAATACCCGTGCTGATAGGGGTTTCCATACTGGTATTTTTATTAATTCATATTACCCCCGGAGATCCAGCTCTATTGATGCTGGGGGAGCGAGCCCCTGAAGATCAGCTGGAGAGTCTACGGGAAGAAATGGGCCTGAATGATCCTATTCCTGTCCAGTATTTTAACTGGGCCAGTGATGTCCTGAGAGGTGATCTGGGCAGGTCCCTTCGTTCGCGACGTCCGGTCGCTACGGAAGTATGGCATAGATTACCAAACACCCTTTCTCTGGGGCTTGCCGCGGCTTTGGTAGCGCTATCCGTGGGAATACCGGCGGGGGTGATCTCGGCAGCTCGTCCTAACTCCTGGCTGGATAATATTCTCACCGGCATAACTTTCACTGCAGTCGGCATGCCAGTGTTCTGGACCGGAATTATGCTGATACTTTTATTTTCGGTAGTTCTCGGATGGTTGCCTTCTTCCGGGATGGAATGGGATATAAGAAATTTTATATTGCCTACTATAGCTCTGGCATCAGTAACTACCGCCACAATTACCCGGATAACTCGCTCAAGCATGCTGGATGTGCTGAAGGAGGATTATGTTCGGACAGCCCGGGCCAAGGGAGTAGCGGAACGAGTTGTGATCTATAAACACGCCCTGCGCAATGCTCTTATACCTGTTGTTACCATTATGGGTCTGCAGTTTGGCCGGCTTCTGGCTGGTGCCGTCCTTACGGAAACCGTCTTTGCCTGGCCGGGCATGGGACGGCTTATAGTAGGAGCAATACGACAGAATGACTTCCCTCTTGTTCAGGGTTCAATACTCATATTTGCTCTTTCCTATGCACTGGCAAATACTTTTGTGGACTTTATGTATGCTTATCTTGATCCCCGGCTGCAGACAAAGTATGATTAATAATGAAAGATGCTTATGTCATAGATATTTTTAATTAAGAACTACTAAAGGAGTATTCAAAATGAATGAAACCACTTCTTCAACGCCTGGAAAAACACAACAGTTAGAAGATCGAGAAACTCGCTGGCAAATTATAAAAAAACGTTTTGCCTACAATAAAAAGGCAGTTTTTGGGCTTATTCTTTTAATCATCATTGGTGCTTCTGCCATATTTGCTCCTTTTATTGCTCCGCACAATCCCATTGAACAGAACATGGCCAGAAGGCTGCAGGGGCCCAGCATGGAACACCCTCTGGGCACTGATCGCTTTGGACGAGATGTGCTTTCCCGAATAATATATGGAGCCAGAATTTCCTTGAATATTGGATTTATTTCGGTGGGAATAGGGATATTATTTGGCTGCAGCCTGGGAATAATCGCAGGATATTATGGGGGCAAAATAGACAGTGTTATTATGCGTTTTATGGATGTCCTTCTATCTTTGCCTTCGATGCTGCTGGCTCTGGCAATAGTAGCTGCCCTTGGACAAAATATCTGGTTTTTGATGGTGGCTGTTGGAATTGCCTTTATACCCCGTTTTGCCAGGCTTATCCGCGGAGCAGTGCTCAGTGTAATTGAACAGGAATATGTTCAATCTGCCCGGGCACTGGGTAGCTCCGATTTTCGTATAATCTTCAGACATATAATTCCAAATTCAATAAATCCTGTTATAGTTCAGGCTACGCTATACATGGCCACTTCGATTATTATTGCCGCAGGGTTAAGTTTTCTGGGTCTGGGAGTACAGCCCCCCACACCCGAATGGGGAAGAATGATTTCCCAGTCCAGACAGTTTATTCGCATTAACCATTATCCTGTGACTTTTTCCGGGATTTCAATTGTCCTCACTGTTTTATCATTAAATCTTGTAGGAGATGGACTCAGAGACGCCCTCGACCCCAAAACTGAAGAACATCATCAGTAAGTTAAAGCAGGACCGAATAAAACAGCCTCTAAATAAAAAGCGGGCTTCTGTTCACCCTTTTAGTGCCGGAACTTCCGTCGGCTAAATTAAAAGATTTCCGTGGTGGACAGCTGCCCGCATTAATATTTGCTTCATTTTATTTTCAACTGGATTATTTGACTGAATTTAACACACAGATTGTTTTGATTATTCAGGACTGAAAATATGAGATGACATGCTATTCTTAATTATGGTTCTTTTCCAAAACCTTTTTTTATGAAAAGATGCTATATATGCTGGAAAGCAGAGGAAAGCTTTAATTGTGAACGGAGCCTAATAGCTTCCATGAATAATAATTATGAAAGTAACTTAAACAAAATCCAATAACTGATTGGGGAGAAAAATCTAAATTTTTTATTAGAAAACGCTCAATTATTTATCAGGCCCAATTAGATTGGGGTTAAAAATTGAAATCCTGGCTCATGAATTTTTTGTCTCTTCACAAAATCTGATCAGAAGATCGGTTGCATACTCCCCCAGGACAGCGGCATCTTCAGTATGGAGTTTAATAATCACAGATGAATCAAAAAGAAGATTGGCTCCTCCCTCTATTTCTTCATCTCCCCGCCACAGCAGATAAATCAGAGGCACATCAGGCAGCGGATAAAGCTTAAATCCTATATCCGCTTCATCGATAAACTCTCCCTCCAATCTGGCGGCAGCTTCCTTCAACGCATCAGGATCTTCCCCCATCTGCCTGACAAGGGGCTTGACCGCCTGCCGGTGGAAAGGCCCGTCATAGGGGGCTCCGTCAGGTAGCTCCTTCATTTTCATCCATCTCCCGCTGGGGGGGCAGTCATTTCCCTCCAGAAGAAAATGCAGAAAAATAATTTCCATACCTCGATTTAATGGCAGGCTGGAATGAGAGGCATCAACCTCACCGGAAGGATGATGCACATAATAGGGTTCTCCGAAAGAAACTATTTCAAACCGGCTGCTCTCCTCGATATAGTCAAGACCCGTGCGGTCAGATATCTCCTCCGTTTCAGTGCGAGAAAGCTTCTGCTTTGCCCGCTTTAGAGCGGGACTATAACTTTTTTTCTCATCATTATCCTCACCATCATCATAAACCAGAATTGGACATCCCTCCTCAATCAAATCAATTTCACTTCAACTTCTGTAAATCCTTGGTAGATAAACTACTTCAGCAGCAGAGAAAAGAGCCAGAGTGTCCCAAAAAATGCCTGCAGCGCTGCAGTCTTCTCATCAATTCTTGCCAGCAGCTCATACTGCAGATCTTCAGCTTTAACAAATCTCCAGGCAATTTTTAGGGCTAAGGGAAGAGAGAAAAACACAATAAAAGCGCTATTTGAAAGCAGTCCTGCAAAAATATAGATGAGCGCGAACATATATGGGCTGAATATTAGAATATAAAATAAAAGCTTTCCCCATCTTTCGCCCAGCAAAATTGCCAGAGTGACAATTTTCCCAGCATCGGTCTCTAAATCTCTCATATTGTTCCCATGCAGAATAGCCGCTATCAGAAGGCCGGGAGGGAAGACGTATAGAAAGACCATGTTTGGACTGAGCTCCCCCGCAAGGGTGTAAAAAACCGCCTGAGGAAGAAGCCAGCCAAAAAAAATAAAGGCCCCCGCCGCTCCGAAGCCCCTGTATTTTAATGAAAATGGCGGGGCAGTGTAAAAATAGGCACCAAATACTCCCATCAGGGCGAATAAAATGATACCCATTCTGGAGAGCATTATAGAAAAAATGAGCGCTGTCAGCAAAAAGATAATCATCACCGCTCTGCCAGCCAGATAGACCTGTCGGGGATTAAGCCGCCCTTCCAGAAGAACTTCGCTGGTATTTTGTGTATCCGGCACATCCACACCAGCCCTGCAGTCAAAATATTCATTGAGAAAGTTAGCTGCACTGTGCAGGGCAATCACTCCCAAAAGAATAACTGCCAGCAGAGAAAGTGAGATCTCTCCCTTCCAGCTGGCCAGCACAGCCCCCATAAAAACAGGGGCAAATGTGGCCGGCCAGCTGTAGGGCCTCATTATTTCCAGCCAGTTTAATAAATCATTTTTCGCTCTCATTTAAAAAGTCATCCTCTATAACGATAACGGTATTTCGGTAAGGTTGGGTGCTCATTTTATAGGACAGGTGCTGGAATTCCAGCCAATAAGCCCACCCAAAACCACACTTAAATTATCAAAACCTTCCTTTTTGAGAAGGGAGGCTGCGGTCATGGAACGAAGACCGCTGCCGCAAAAAATATAAATCTGTTTATTTTCGGGCAGTTTTGAGATATTATCATCTTTCAACAGCTGGGTCAGGTGGATATTGACGGCTTCAGCTATCTCTCCTTCTCCTTCCACTTCCTCATGTGAGCGCACATCCAGGATAAAATAATCTTCTTTATCATAATCGATAATCTCACAGAGTTCCTCAACACGGACGGTGTTTATGGTTTTGCTTTTGCGGGCAGCCATATGCCATCTCACAAGACCCCCGGCAAGATATCCTCTTATGTCATCAAAACCGGTCCGGAAAAGGTGTTTTACTTCCTCCCGGGGATAACCGTCTTCGCTGACCAGCAGCACCGGGCTGTCAGCAGGCACAAACCAGCCGGCAAAAGCGGGCACATTATCCTTCCAGATGGAAAGAGAGCCAGGAATGTGAGCTCCCGCAAAACTAACCTCAGATCTTGTATCGATCACTACCGCATCTTCTTTCTCCATCTCTTCCATGAATTCTTCAACAGACAGAGCTGGAGGCTTTTTATATTCGGTCACCGGTGCAGCCCCCTGAAGGTTGACTTCCTCCATTTTTTTCATATAGGGTGGGTACTCCAGCATCTTTCCCACTTCTTCAATAAACTCATCTCTGCTCTCATACTGCAGATGAGGATTGAGATTTTTCTCTATACCAATGGTGGTCCATTCCCTGTCGGCTATGGCGCTGGCGCATACAGAACCGGCACCGTGAGCAGGGCAGAGGATCACCTCATCACCTAAAGGAAGAATTTTTTCGTGGATAGAATCATAGAGCTTACCCGCCATCTTCTCCAGGTTTTCCTCACCGAGAAAATCAACCCGTCCCACATCACCGGCAAAAAGGACATCCCCTGTGAATACCATCCAGGGTTCTCCTTCATAACCATACAGCAGAAAACTGAAGGATCCGGGAGTGTGGCCTGGAGTTAACATGCCCTCAAGCTTAAGCCTGCCGATTTTAAATTCCTGACCATCCTGCAGCGGCTGACCATAACTGTAATCAAGCATCGCATCGGCGTGCCAGATTTCTGCTCCTGTCATCTCTTTAAGGGGGCGGGATCCGGTTAGATAATCCTCATTGCGGTGTGTTTCAAAAACATATTTTATGGCATAGTCCTCTGCTTCTGCCGCTTCCAGGTAAGCCTGAACATCCCGCCTGGGGTCGATAACAGCCGCCTCTCCACCGTCGCCAATAAGATATGAATTATGAGCAAGTCCAGGTGATTTAATTTTTTCAAAAAGCATTTTATCATCTCCTCTAAATATTTTCTGTTCTTAATCAAAAACTTCAGCTCTCATATCATGATAAAAAATTTCAAACACTTAAAAACTGTGGTTCTTCTCCACATCAGTTGTTGGAGAAAGCTATGAGGCTCCGCTTACAATGAAATTTTTCCTCTGCTTAAGTTTAGTCTTTAGCCTGATTCGGTCCTCGAAAAATTTCCAGTATCACATCACCCCTTACTTTCCAGAAACAAACATTATAAAAGTGAATTTTAAAGAAGCAACAATTTTTATCAGGGAGAGCCAGAAGATAATACGCCTGAAAATTCAAAAAAGCAAACTACAATTATAATGGTCTTCAACTATTATTTTATGCCTCAACTCCATTATTTCCTGCAAAAGTAAAAAATAATGTATAATTATTGCCGGAACATGGATATATTCAGAAATGAGTGTAATTTATCAGGTCAGAAGCGGAGGACACTGGAGCTGACACGAAGGTGGTCGGGAGGATGCGAGCATGTCCCCGACCACCTTCGTGTTTCCTCCAGTATAAGCGGTAAACACAAGAACATTATCCAACAATTTAGATAACTTAGCTTAAAGGCTAAATTCCCCGCCGGCTTAAAGATATTCTCTCACGACGTTCATCCACTTCCAGCACTTTTACCTTAACAGTATCTCCAACACTGACTACCTGAAGGGGATCATCGACATAATGCTCGGCCAGTTCCGAGATATGTATCAGACCATCCACTTTAAGCCCAACATCCACAAAAGCTCCAAAATCGACTACATTTCGCACAGTGCCGGGCAGCACCTCTCCCTCATTTATATCCGAAAGCTCCTTTATTTCCGTCCTGAATATAGGCCGTGTGAACTGCGATCGGGGATCTCGATCCGGGGCCTGAAGGGATGATATAATGTCTCGAAGCGTGGGAAGACCTACATCGAGTTCTTCAGCGATCTCCTTCATACGGGGCACCAGGGGTCTGAGTTTTTCTCTCAACTCCTGTTTTATTTCTTCTTCCCGGCTGATCAGTTTCTCTTCAGAAAAATCTATCTTCTTAAAAAGCATCTCCGCTGCCTCATAGGATTCAGGATGAATTGGAGTCCTGGCCAGAGGATCTTCCGGGCTGTAAAGGCGCAGGAAACCGGCAGCCTGCTCGAATGTTTTTGGACCAATCCCTTTCACTTCCAAAAGCTGCTTTCTCTCCGTAAAAGGACCATTGTTTTCGCGATGATCAAATATCTTGCTGCTTTGAGCGGAATTTATCCCGGCAACATAAGAAAGGAGAGCCGGCGAAGCGGTATTGAGATCAACTCCCACTCGATTGACCGCTGATTCCACAACCACCTCCAGCTCCTCCAGCAGAGCCTTCTCATCGATATCATGCTGGTAGAGACCAACACCCAGCGATCGGGGATCAATCTTTACAAGTTCTGCCAGAGGATCCTGCAGACGCCGGGCGATAGACACCGCCCCTCGCATGCTGACATCAAGTTCGGGAAGCTCCTTTCCGGCCAGTTCCGAAGCGGAATATACAGAAGCTCCATCTTCACTCACAATTGTATAGGGGACGTCAAGATCTGTCATCTCATTGAGCTCCGAGAGCAGCCTGTCAGTTTCTCGAGAAGCCGTGCCATTGCCTAAAGCTATAACATCCACTCCATAATCCTCAATCAATTTTCCCAGCTTTTTCAGAGCCTCATCCCATTTTCCCTGAGGAGGATGGGGGTAAATTTCACCTGTTTCAATGACACTCCCCTCCTGATCTATGGCAGCAAGTTTGCACCCGGTTCTAAATGCAGGATCAATTCCCAGGATAGTTTTATCGGGCATGGGGCTCTGCATGAGCAAGGCCTCAACATTTTTAGAGAAAATTTCTCGAGCATGAGCTTCCGCTTTCTCAGTCAGTCGGGATCGAATTTCTCTGGCCAGAGCTGGCCCCTGCAGTCTGCGAAAAGCATCATCAATTATATCCTTTAACAGCTCCGGAACAGTCGAATCTACATCAATAATCTCCTCTTCCAGCCTGGTTGTTATTTTTTCCCGGGGATGCTCTACCTTAACGGAAAGAATATCCTCCTCCTCGCCCCGATTGAGAGCCAGAACCCGAAAGGGAGGGATCTCTTGCACGCATTGAGAAAAATCGTAATACTGTTCATAAACTCCCTTTTCATCTTTTTCCTCGTTCTTAACTCTGCTGACCAGTCTGGATTCCTCCTGACAGAGCAGCCGGGATAGCTCCTTTAAATCGGGATCTGCGGCCAGTCGATCGGCCAGAATATCCTTTGCACCTTCCAGCGCCTCCTCTTTACCGGATAGCTCCTCCTCCGATGAGGCCAGCCCCTTTGCCTCCTCTTTTAATTTCTGAAAATCTGCTTTCTGTTCTATGATAAGATCGGCGAGAGGTTTTAACCCCTTTTCCCGTGCTTTATCGGCCCTGGTTTTCCGCCGGGATTTATAGGGGAAATATATATCATCGACTTCCTGCAGAGTCTCGGCATTATCAATTTTGTTTTTCAATTCGGGGCTTAGCTTATCCTGATCGGCAATTTTTTCTTTTACCTCATTTTTTTTCTCCTGCAGCCGGCTGAAATAATCGAGCTTTTCCTGGACTTCCCTCAGTTTATTTTCATCCAGGCCTCCCGTCTGCTCCTTGCGGTAACGAGCTAAAAACGGTATAGTATTTCCATCATTCATAAGTTCCTTTACAGTTTCCAGTTGAGATTTGCTAATCTCCAGTTCATCTGCCAGCAGGGCCTGCTCCTTCTTATCAATATCATATGACATTGTTGTATCTACCTCCATCTTCTCCTGCTAAAAATATGACCTGTCGCCGGAAACTTTGTTTAAAAACTTTCTGTATAATTAAAAATATAAAAGCAGGGCAGACATATTTCCTAAATGCGGTTGAACTAAATCAAAATTTAATAATCGATATGGAGAAAAAGCTAAAATCTTCATGCTAACATTAAAAAAAGAAAAGGGGATCCCTCCCCGTGAATAATTGGCATTAGGAATAATTTAAATTAATTAAAAATGAAGTAAGTCTGCTGTTCATTAATTTCTAGAAAGATATTTATTTTCCCTCCTTCGTATCTCTCAATTCTCTTCAATTTCTTTTTCCTCCACCCGCACATTATAACTCCTATCCTCCAGTTTAATTCTGTAAAATCTATCCTCCTTCAATTTAAACTCTCGCTCTTCAATTTCATTAAAACTATTCTCTTCTTCCTCCAGCAATTCCTGAGCTTCTTTCAGACTAACTTCTTTGAATGATACTGTTTCCCCGGGCTTCAACTGAGCTATCCGGGACAGATCTACTGATGTCACCGAAGCAATCTTGGGATATCCCCCCGTGGTCTGCCTGTCAGCCATCATTATTATTGGGTTTTTATGTCCTGGAACCTGAACCGCACCAGGTGGAATGCCATCAGATATGATATCTGCGCTTTCCTCATCTCTGTGATTTATCTCAGGGCCCTCAAGGCGGTAACCCATCCTGTCAGCCTGTGAAGTCACCGAATATCTTTCCTTTAAAAATGCTTTTATGCCTTTTTCAGTAAAATGATCATCCTGAGGGCCTAAGATTACACCTGCCTCTACGTGACCTTTATATTCCGGAATATGTTGACGGGGAAATATTCTTTCGCAATATTCACCAGTGGTAACTTCCCTATTCAACTTTATCAGATCATCCTTTTGCAATTTTCTGCCCTTATATCCTCCTATTTTGCCCTTTAAATAAGTCGATTTGCTGTCCATTTTTTCTTCGATATCCAGACCGCCTTTAAAAGCTATGTATCCTCTCAATCCGGCTTCGACGGTCCCTATCTTCAGCCTGGCCCCGGCGGGAACGTAGATAGTCTGCCACATGGGTATCTTACAGCCATTTAATCGAGGAGAAAAATCTCCTCCGGTGATAGAGATTATACTATCGGAGCGAAACTTCAGATCAGGCCCCTCCATTGTGAATTCCAGAACCGCTGCTCCTCTATTATTTCCAGCCAGCAAATTGGCAGCCCGATAAGAAATTTTATCCATAGCTCCGGCCACCGGCATCCCAAAACGCTGATATCCTTTTCTGCCCTCATCCTGGACAGTGGTGAGAGGACCGGATTTTAAAATTTTTACAGCAGGCAAAATTAATTCCTCCAAAAATTTTTTTAGATTTTTCAAGTATATAGCTTTAAATTAGATTGTGACACTGCACAAAATTTTTATCATCAAAATTTTGTGTTTATAATCCCCGGCATAATATGCAAACTGCAAATTAAATAATCGGCCAAAAGCTTTTCCGGTGCAATCATTAAAAAAATTATCGCCCCGATAAGCATAATATAACTGAATTTAAACTTTCAACTCCTCTGCTTAAACCCCTCTGTTAAAAGATGCTTATAATATTTTATTTGACACTGACAGTAAAGTTCTCGGATTTAACCCTGCTTCTTATTTCATTAAATTTACCCTCAGAAATGGAATTAAAATGAAGAATATCTCCCACCTGAAGCAGAAATGGCTCTTCTCTCTCTGGAGAAAACAAATCCAGAGGAGTCCTGCCAATCAGACGCCATCCCCCGGGGCTGGAAATGGGATATATCCCCGTCTGATCCCCGGCGATACCTACACTGCCTCCGGCTATTTTTTCTCTGGGGCTATCCAGCCTGGGAGTGGCAATCTCCTCTGACATTCCTCCCAGATAGGGAAAGCCCGGGGTGAAACCCAGCATGTAAACTCTGTATTCTCCCCCGGTGTGAATATCAATAACTTCAGATTTGTTCAGATTATTATAGCTGGCCACAAACTCCAGATCCGGTCCAAACTCCCCTCCATATTTTACAGGTATCTCTACAATCCGGGGATCGGGAAATTTAATTGATTGCATGGATTCAGCCGTTGACTCAATCTCAGACATTATCTCTTCTCTTTTAACTGAGCAGGGATCAAAAAGTATCAGCAGTGAGCGATATGTGGGAATGATCTCTTCAATGCCCGGCAGGCCCTCCTCCTGCAGAGCATAATCAAGTCCCCGAACTTTTTCATTAACCTCATAGGAAATTTCTGGAGAAAATTCGACCAGAATACCCCTGTCACCTACATATTTGCAGGAAGGCATAAAGTAATCCCCCCGAAAAATTTCAGACAGCAGAGTTTAAAAAACTGAAAGTTAATAACTCCCCCTGCCGACTTTCAAATCGACAGGGGGCTTTCCCTTTTAATCAGCCAGTATAGTAAACCTGGAAAATACTTTTCTCAAAATAATCTTTTTCTGAAACAACTATCCAAAAACTCCAATCAGCATATTAATTCCAATAAATACTGTTATAACGACTACAATGCCGCCGAGTATATTGGCTACGATACCGTTTGTGTGTTCTCCCAGCTTATCCTCATTATTCATCACATACCAGAGAAAAATAGCTGAAATGGGAAGAAGTATACCGTTTACAGCCTGAGCAAAGATTATCAGCTGGACAGGGTCCATGCCCAATCCTGCACCCACTACGCCAATTATCAAAATAATCAGCAGGACAGCTCTAAATTTGGTTCCCTTTAAATCTCGCGGCCATCCCAGCGCTCCTGCAGTAGCATAAGCACCGGCCAGGGGAGCTGTAGCGGCAGAGGAAAATCCAGCTCCAAACAGGCCTATGGCAAAGAACCACTTAGCCCATCTGCCCAGGGTGGGCTCCAGCTGTATTGCCATATCTCCTGCGTCGGCTACTTCCATCCCGGTGCCATGAATAACAGCGGAAGAAGTTATAACAATTGCCAGGGTAATTAAACCGCCTATAATTATAGAAAATATTGTATCAAATCTAGCGGCCCCTAAATGTTCTTCACCCTTCCATTTATCCTGAACCGAGGAAGCATGCAGAAATAGATTATAGGGAACCACCGTTGTCCCAATCAGAGCAATGACAAGGGTGAGACCCTCCCCCTCGGGAAGTGAAAAGGTGAAAAGACCGGTGAAAATCTCTCCCAGATCAGGCCGAACAACAATTGCTGTGATTATAAAAGAGAGGCTCATTAGAGCTACAAGACCGATCAAAACTCTTTCCACTATTTTATATTTGCCCGTCCACAGTATCGCCAGAGCTACAAGACCTATTATCGGCCCCCATATCTGTTCAGTCACACCAGTTATAGTTGCCAGTCCCATAGCTCCACCGACAATATTGCCCGTTTCAAAAGCTGCAGCACCAACTCCTATTGCACCTACAACAAGAAAGATAGCGACACCTTTAATCACCGGGTTATCGAACTCTTTTCGCAGCGCTTCTCCCAAACCTTCTCCACTTACTATACCCAGACGGGCGGAGAACTCCTGTAAAATCATTGTGGATATTATAGAAAATGCTACCGCCCATAGCAGGACATAGCCGTGATCCGCCCCGGTCACAGTAGCTGTTGTCACTGTTCCAGGCCCAATAAATGCTGCCGCCACCATCGCTCCGGGACCAATCTGTTTTAACCTCTCGACAAAATTCATTTTAATCCTCCTTTGCAAATATTATATTTGATGCTTATTAGATTAGTTATAATGGCACCTTAGAACTTACCTTTCATAGATTTTTAAGGTCGCGATTGCGAATATCGGTTATGAACATATGTCCGGGAGAGTGCGTTATAACGAAAGGCAGTTTATTTTCCATAACTGCCACCTGAGGAGTAACTCCACAGGCCCAGAATACCGGAATTTCATTTTCTTTAATGGTAACTGTATCTCCAAAATCGGGTCTTTCAATATCATCAATTCCAATTTCTTCAGGAGCTCCTATATGTATTGGCGCCCCATGCACATTGGGGTATTCAGAGGTGATTTCAACCGCCCGGGAAATCAATCCTCCCGGCAGAGGACGCATGGATACAACCATATGCCCTGAAAAAATACCTGCTGAATTGCAATCTATGTCTGTTACATACATGGGCACATTTTTATCTTCCTCTATGTGACGCACAGGAATGTTATTTTCCAGCAATGCCCGCTCAAATGTAAAGCTGCAGCCAAGTAAAAAAGTAACCAGATCATCCTGCCAGTGATTCCTGATATCAGATGTCTCCTCTGAGAGCTCTCCCTTTTCATAGATCCTGTATTTAGGCAAATCAGTTCTTATATCAGCTCCTGAAGTTGTTGGTGGCCTGAATTTGCCTTCTTCCAAAATATCAAGTATCGGGCAGGGTTTAGGATTGCGAAAAGCAAACAGAGAAAAATCAAAGGCATATTCTTCCGGTATAATCAGCAGATTGGCCTGAGCATAACCCCCGGCATAGCCCGGTGTGGGTCCGGTTATTTCCCCTTCTCTTATTTTTTTTCTGACCTTTTCGGGAGCCAACCCCTCTTTTTTTGCCTGCGAAACCATTATCCACCTCCTTTCTCTGAATATTGATTTTTGCCCTGCAAACTCTAAGTCAGGACCGCATTTTGGTACATGGACCTGACTCGGGCTTCGAAAAATTTCGAGTATCACTACGCCTCATAGCTTCCAATAATAAATAGAGAAGAACCATAATTTATAACTTATTATAATGGAAAATAAGCTCCATCAGACGCGAAGCTAGCATCTTCAATGAAAATTTGCGATCCAGGTGGAAGAGATCACAGATGGTGATCCATGGGCTTAATTTCAATACCCGCTTCTTTAATTCCCTTCACCAGCTTTTTTACAATTTCCAGCGCCTCGGGATTATCTCCATGCACACATATAGTATCGGGGTTAACAGAAATATCATCGCCAGAAATAGCCTTTACTCTGCCCTCTCTAATCATTCTTACCACACGCTTATTAATCTTTTCTGAATTTTCCAGAACCGCTCCCTCGCGCGATCTTGAAGCCAGAGTGCCATCCTCGTTGTATGCTCTGTCGGCAAAAGCCTCGAAAGCCACCCTCAGTCCCTTAGATTCAGCCGCTCTATACAGCTCGGTACCACCGAGAGCCACAAAAATCAAATTTTCATCAATTTCCCTTACAGCTTCAGCAGCCGCTGCGGCTATTTCGTAATTGCGAGATGCCATATTGTAAAGAGCACCGTGAGGCTTTACATGCTGAAGTTTTTTTCCTTCCGCTCTGGCAAAAGCAGATAATGCTCCGATTTGATAGGTGAGCAGATTTTTTATTTCCTCAGGAGCAATATCCATCTCCCGGCGTCCAAAACCATGAAGATCTGGAAAAGCGGGGTGAGCACCGATGCCGGCATTATGTTTAGAGGCCAGAGAAACAGTCTTTTCCATTACATTGTGATCTCCGGCGTGAAATCCACAGGCAATATTGGCTGAGGACACGTATTTTATAACTTCTTCATCCATGCCCAGATCATAAACACCAAAACTTTCTCCCATATCACAGTTTAAATCAATAACATTTTTATCTGCCATAAAATCCCCCCACTACAATTGGAATAATTGCACTCTTCTGTGTCAAAATTAATTATATCAAAATAATGTATCATTGCAAAACTAAAGTATTTTACTTGATTACCTCTCGACCTCCCATATAATCTCTTAACACTTCGGGAATGGTAACGGAGCCATCCTCATTCTGATAATTCTCAAGTATAGCGGCCAGTGTGCGACCTATGGCCACGCCGGAGCCATTCAGGGTATGAACATACCTGGCTGAAGCATCGGGTTCAGGCCTGTATTGAATGCCGGCCCTGCGCGCCTGGTAATCTTCAAAATTGCTGCAGGATGATACCTCGCGATATCTGTCATAAGCGGGCATCCAGAGCTCCAGATCATAGGTCAGTGCCGAGGAAAAAGTGAGATCACCGCTGCACAGTTTAACGACCTGATAGGGAAGGTCAAGCTCCTGCAAAATGGTTTCAGCATCTGAAGTTATATTTTCCAGCTCGTCATAGGAGGTTTCAGGCTCAACAAATTTTACCAGTTCGACTTTATTAAACTGGTGCTGACGTATTATGCCTCTTGTGTCCCGGCCATGAGAGCCTGCTTCCGCTCGAAAACAGGCAGAATAAGCGGTATAATTTAGCGGCAGCTCATCAACAGAAAGGATTTCATCCCTGTGAAAGTTGGTCACCGGAACCTCCGCCGTGGGAATGAGATAATAATCATAATCTTCCAGTTTAAACATGTCATGGGCAAATTTAGGCAGCTGTCCCGTGCCGGTCATGCTATCAGAGTTAGCTATAAAGGGGGGGAAAAGCTCCTCATATCCGTGATTTTCTCTGTGATAATCAATCATGAAGTTTATCAGAGCTCGCTCCAGCTGCGCCCCCTCTTTTTTCATGAAGGTAAAACGGGAACCGGCTACTTTGCTGCCCCCATCAAAATCCATTATATCCAGTTCACGTCCAAGTTCCCAGTGAGCTTTGTGATCAAAATCAAACTGACGCGGTTCTCCCCATCGCCTGACCAGCTCGTTATCTCCTTCATCCTCCCCGGGGGGAACTGCTTCATTTTGCACATTAGGAATATTGAGTCGGACCCTTTTTTCTTCCGCTTCCACTTCCTTAAGCTCCTCTTCAAGCTCATCAATTTGTGACGAAACCTCACGCATCTCTTCAATTAAATCCTCTGCATCTTCACCTTTCTGTTTAAGCTCACCAATCTTATCCGAGGTAACATTTCTTTCGTGCCGGAGATCCTCCACCTCATGCAGAAGTTCCCTTCTTCTCTTATCCAGCTTCTGAAACTCATCAACCAGATCTGCTTTCAGGCCCCTCTCCTTCATTGCCTCTTTTACACTTTTTTCGTTCTCCCGCAGAAATTCCAGATCAAGCATATTTTTACCTCCTCGTAAATTTGATTTAAATCCTCCAATAAAAAAACCCCCGCCCTTTCAAGGGGCGAGAGCTGTTTCTGCTCTCACGGTACCACCCTTTTGCCGCCCAATTAGCCACCGCCGCAAAGACGGCTTAACCAAAACTTTACCAGGCAGCATACTTGAGAGAGTGAAGGATAACGGCTCACCAGGCCGGAACCCATTACTCGGCGAACAATCCAGACCTTTCGCAGGTTCGCTCGCGGGGGGAAATTCCCGCTCAACGCTTTAGAGCATATTAAACTGTCGATCCACATATTTTCAGGACAATAATATATCAATTCGTTGGTGTATATTATAATACATCGAAAAATAAAAAGCAAGGCTGTTAATTTGACTCAGATTAACTCCCATGATACTCATCTAATAATATTCGCTGGAAGAAGACTCAGGAAAAAGTTCCATATGTGAGGAAAACCAGATATATTACACCTCATATTTTATACCTCTACAGTCCAGCCAAATTTATCCTCAACCCTGCCTCGCTGTATTCCGTAGAGACAATCATAAATTTCCCGGGTGAGCTGACCCGGTTCCTCTTCATCTAATTTTATGTCTTTATCTTCCCAGGACAATTTTCCGATTGGTGCTATAACCGCCGCAGTGCCGGTGCCAAAAATCTCCTGCAGCTTGCCCTCCTGATAAGCACTGTAAACCTCTTCAATAGCAAGTTTCCTTTCCTCGATCTCCTCGTTCCAGTCTCTTAATAGCTCCAAAACTGAAGCGCGGGTGATACCGGGGAGTATTGTCTCACCCAGTTCGGGGGTAATTATGGTATCATCAATTCTAAAAAATACATTCATAGTGCCTACCTCTTCAATATACTTTCTCTCGCAGGCATCCAGCCATAATACTCCATTATATCCTTTTTTTCGGGCCCGGGTCTGTGCTTTTAAACTTCCCGCATAATTTCCCCCGGTTTTGGCAAAGCCCGTTCCGCCTTTGACCGATCGCACATATTCAGTTTCCACCAGAATTTGTGTGGGTTTTAATCCCTCGGGATAATAGGGCCCTACGGGTGATGCAATTATAAAAAACTTAAATTCATCGGCAGGTTTTAATCCGAGATAACTCTCAGTGGCAATTACAAAAGGCCGAATATAGAGAGCTGTTCCTTCCTTTTCCGGTATCCAATCCTTATCCACTTTCACAAGTTTTTTTACAGCTTTAACGAAAAAATCCGGATCCATCTGAGGAATACACATCCGTTCATTGGAATTATTAAATCTCTCTCCATTTTTCCTCGGACGAAAAAGGAGAGCTTCACCACTTTCACCGCGGTATGCCTTCATGCCTTCAAATGTCATCTGACCGTAATGACAGAAAGAAGCCGCCGGGTCCACGGAAAAAGAACTATAGGGTTCAATACGAGGATCATACCAGCCCTTCTCCCCGCTGTATTCCATGACAAACATGTGATCAGTGAATGTTCTGCCAAAGGTCAGATCATCATCGGCCGGTTTTTCCTTTAAATTTTGTCTCCTCCGAACTTCTATTTCTTTTGAACTTAAATTACAATCATTTTTGCTCATTTTGAACACCCCTTCAGTTCGATATTGATTAAGACTGCAAAACTGCACCTCTACTGGCTGAGGTGACCAGCCTGGAATATCTCCGCAGATATCTGCTATCGATTTGCAATTCAGGCTGCTGCCATTTTTCCAGTCGATTATTTATCTCCTTATCGGTCAGGTTCACTTTCAGTTTTCGGTCGGGAATATCATAGGAAATCAAATCCCCTTCCTGCACCGCGGCCAGAGGACCACCGGCCATGGCTTCAGGTGAAATATGTCCAATGGCTGCTCCACGGGTGGCGCCGGAAAATCTACCGTCAGTAATCAGAGCTACTTCCTTTTCCAGGCCGGCTCCTGCCACAGCGGAGGTGGGAGTGAGCATTTCCCGCATTCCCGGACCTCCTTTAGGTCCTTCATAACGAATAACAACTACATCTCCTGAATTGATCCTGCCACCATTTATTGCAGAAACAGCCTCCTCTTCGCTATTAAACACTCTCGCCGGCCCTTCATGCCGCATCATTTCTTCAGCTACCGCTCCAGATTTAACTACACTTCCATCTGGAGCCAGATTGCCGGAGAGCAGAGCAAGACCTCCTTCTTCACGATAGGGATTATCTATCCTTCTAATTACACTACCCTCAGCAGCAGGAAAATCACTCAAATTATTCCTCAAAGTCCTGCCCGAAACGGTCATAACTTCTCCCTCAAGCAGATCTTTTTTTTGCAGCTCCTGCATTACTGCTGCCATTCCTCCGGCCCGATGAAGATCTTCAATATGATGGCGCCCAGAGGGGCTTAAACTGCATAGCTGCGGCACCTCTGAATTTATCTCATTTATCATCTCCAGATCCAGCTCAATATTTGCAGCGTGAGCTATCGCCGGCAGATGCAGCGCAGTATTTGTAGAACAGCCCAGTGCCATATCTACTTTTAAAGCATTATAAAAAGCTTCCGGCTGTAAAATATCGCGGGGAGATATATTTCTCTCCACCAGATCCATCACCTGTCTGCCCGCCCGCCGGGCCAGACGTTCCCTGGCAGCATAAACCGCCGGGATGGTGCCGTTGCCGGGCAAAGCAAGTCCCAGAACCTCGCTCAGACAGTTCATCGAGTTGGCTGTAAACATGCCAGCACAGGATCCGCAGCCGGGGCAGGCTCTATTTTCAAGTTTCTCAAGACTGGCTCTGCTCATCTGACCTGATTTTACTCCAGCCACTCCCTCAAAAACGTTTTTGAGGTCGACTTTCTCTCCTTCATGACGACCTGCAAGCATGGGACCACCGCTGACCACCAGAGATGGCAGATCCAGGCTGGCTGCTGCCATCATCATACCCGGCACGATTTTATCGCAGTTCGGTATCAGCACCAGCCCATCGAGAGCATGAGCCCTGGCCACAGAACAGATAGAATCAGCTATTAACTCCCGGCTGGGCAGGGAAAAATGCATGCCCTCATGTCCCATGGCTATACCATCACAGATGCCGATGCTGCCGAACTCCAGAGGTGTGCCTCCTCCTCTATTGATCCCATCTCTTACGGCATCTGCAATAAGCCTTAAATGCTTGTGGCCGGGAATCAGTTCGCTGTAGGAATTGGCTATTCCGATAAGAGGGCGATCCAGGTCATCATCTGTATAACCAAGGGCTTTAAAAAGAGAACGCTGAGGAGCGTTATCCACCCTCGCTGTCACAGCACTGCTATTCAATTCATTCATTAAATTAATCTCCCCCTCTCCTGTAAAAAACTTCTCTACTCGATCCCCTCTTTCCTGTTCAATCTTATGCCATATTCAACACTGTCAACCACAGCCTGCCAGCTGGCTTCAATAATATTGGTGGAAACCCCTACAGTGCCCCAGTTTTTGCTGCCATTACTGGTTTTAACCAGCACCCTTACCGCCGCAGCAGTTCCCTGACTGCTGTCTATTACCCTGACCTTGTAATCGACAAGATATAGATCTTCCAGCGAGGGATAAAAACTGGAGAGAGCTTTGCGCAGGGCACTATCAAGAGCATTTACCGGCCCCACCCCCTCTGCTGCTGTATGCATCTTTTCTCCTTCAACCGTCAGCTTTATTGACGCCTCTGATAGAGGCTGGCCGCTGGCTGACTTATCGGTAAAGATCCTTATATTATCCAGTTCAAATAGAGGCTGGTGCTCTCCTCTAAATCTTTCAACCAGGAGATAAAATGAGGCCTCGGCCCCCTCAAAATTATATCCCCTGTGCTCAAGTTCTTTAATGCGGTCGAGAATTTGCTCAGTTTCTTTTTTTTCAAGTTCAATTCCCAGTTCATCCGCTTTATAACGAAGGTTGCTGCGCCCTGAAAGTTCCGACACAAGAACCCGCCGGCGATTTCCGACTTCTCCGGGAGCAACATGCTCATAGGTATCAGGGTTTTTCATAACTGCGTTAACATGCACTCCACCCTTGTGTGCAAAAGCACTCTCTCCTACATAGGGAGCGGCGGTGGGCGGAGTTAAATTACCCACTTCACTGATATAACGCGCTGCAGCCGTCAGTTTCTCCAGGCTTTCCTTAGGAATCAGAGAATACCCCTTCTTCAGCTGCAGAGTGGGAAGCAGGCTGCAGAGATTGGCATTTCCACATCTTTCACCATAACCATTAATAGTTCCCTGGACGTGTTCAACCCCGGCTTTTATTGCAGCCAGAGAATTAGCCACGGCCAGACCTCCATCATTATGAGCATGTATACCCAGGGGAATGTCTACATTTTTTCGCACCTCCTGCACTATCCTGCTGATTTTCTCCGGTAAAAATCCACCGTTGGTATCGCAGAGAACCAGAGTATCTGCTCCGGCTTCAGCCGCCGTCATGGCCACTTCCAGGGCATACCCTCTGCTGGCAGAAAAACCATCAAAAAAGTGTTCGGCATCGAAAATGACTCTCATACCAGATTTGTTAAGAAAGTCCACCGAGCTGAATATCATATCCAGATTGACTTCCCGCTCAACCGAAAGCGCATCGCGAACATGCAGATCCCATGCTTTACCAAATATAACGGCAGTATCCACATCCGAATCAACCAGATTCTTTAAATTGGGATCCTCCTCAGGATATTTATCTGCCCTTCTTGTACTTCCAAATGCCGCCACCTCTGTATCCTGCAGATTAAGCTCCTGAACCCTGGCAAAATATTCAGCATCTTTGGGGTTGGAGCCGGGCCAGCCGCCCTCTACATAATCAAGACCAAGCTCAGCGAGTTTTTCTGTTATGTTAAGCTTATCCTCCGGGGAATATGCGATGCCTTCCTGTTGTGTTCCATCCCGCAGAGTGGTATCGAGAATTTCTAGCATTTATTTACCTCTGCCTCCTCAGCTGCTTCACCGCTGCGTCCTTAAAATATCTTCCGAATTATTGATAAGGGATCTTCTCCGTATTTGAGTTGATATAATTTTGTTCCAGTTTGCTTTTATAAAGATTATACCTGGAAGCTATGAAGCGAAGTGACACTGGTAATTTTTTCGAAACCCGGGTCAGGTCCATGGCCAAAAAATTGTTCCCCCGGCTCAGGAAAATTTCATTGTGAACGAAACTTTATATCTTCCAGCATAACTAAATAAACTTTTTTTTGACACACCTATTTACCAACTGAACGCAAGAAAAACCATATAAATTTCCAGCATATATAGCTTCTTTTTACAACCTCGGCCTGGAAAAAGACCCTGATAAATAATTGCACTGAATAAAATTATCACAAATTGATTGACAGGATGCATGATATGCCGGGAATTATAATTCTAAATTGAGATGATATGGTTTTGAGGGAGGGCAATTATAAACCAAACTAAAATCACATCATGTTGCAGATATAGTCACCCATTTCCTCAGTGTTCAGGCTTCCTCCCATATCCTCTGTTATTCTCTCTTCCTTTATTGCTCTCCTCACAGCTTTCTCCACTCTGGCCGCTTCCTCCATGAGAGAAAGATTTTTAAGCATTTCGGCAGCTGCCAGGATAGCTGCAGCAGGGTTAGCTTTTCCTCTGCCGGCAATATCCGGTGCAGAACCATGGACCGGTTCAAACATGGAAATGCCATCCGGGTTTATGTTGGCGGATACAGCCATTCCCATCCCTCCCTGCAGCTCTGCGCCCAGATCAGTAATGATGTCACCGAACATATTGCAGGTAACTATTACATCCATTTCTTCAGGACTGCGCACCATCTTCATTGCGAGGGCATCAATTAAAATATGTTCACCTTTTACATCTCTATTCTCTTCTGCCGTCTCATTAAATACTCGCTGCCAAAGATCATGTGCATACCCCAGGACATTGCTTTTATCACTGAGTATGAGCCTGCCTTCCCGGGCGGCAGCAAAATTAAAAGCATAATCTACTATTCTTTTTACCCCCCGATAGGAGTTGATCATTTCCTGCACGGCCACTTCATTCTCAGTATCCTTATGCAGAAAACCTCCACTGTTGACGTAAAGACCCTCAGTGTTTTCCCTCAGCACCACCATATCTATATCCTCTGGATCTTTGTCCTTCAGCGGGGTGTACCTGCTGTGCAGGAGATTTATAGGGCGCAAATTGACGAATTGATCGAATGAAAAGCGCAGGTCGAGGAGAATTCCCCTCTCCAAAACTCCCGGCTTCACTCGTGGATCACCCACCGCTCCCAGAAATAAAGCATCGCAGTCGGATATATCCGATTTAATTTTGTCGCTGAGCAGCTCACCGGTGCTGAGGTAGTGGTCAGCTCCCGGGGGAAATTTTTCAATATTGAAACCGATCTCAGTTTCTCTCTCCACTTTTTCCATCACCTTTAGAGCCTCTGCTGTAACCTCGGGGCCTATACCATCTCCTGGTATTACTGCTATATCGAATTTTGACATGTTATTCTGACACCTTTCCTTTTGTATAGTTGATTAATCCACCCTTTTCTATCAATTTCTCAATGAAGGGGGGATAAGAGGAGATCTCATATCTATTATCCTGAGTCAGATTATAGATTTCTCCCTGGCGGGGATATATCCTGACCATATCACCATCATCAATTGCCGCAGCGGCCGAAGGACATTCGAAGATGGGCAGACCGATGTTGAGAGCATTGCGAAAAAATATGCGGGCAAAAGAAGCTGCAATTACACAGCTTATACCGGAGTGTTTTATGGCCAGTGGAGCATGTTCACGGGAGCTGCCGCAGCCAAAATTGGATCCGGCAGCAATTATATCGCCTTCATTTACTTCTGTCGAAAAATTCTTATCCAGATCCTCCAGGCAGTGAGCCGCCAGCTCCCCAGGACTGGAGGTATTCAGGTAACGGGCGGGAATAATCACATCCGTGTCCACATCATCACCGTATTTCCAGACTCTTCCTTCAATTTTTTTCAGACTCATTTACACAACCTCCCCGGGGGTGGCGATCCTGCCAGCAACGGCTGATGCAGCCGCCACGGCCGGTCCGGCCAGATACACTTCGCTTTCAGGGTCACCCATACGACCTACAAAATTGCGATTTGTGGTAGCCAGCGCCTTTTCACCGGGAGCCAGGACTCCCATATGACCGCCCAGGCAGGGTCCGCAGGTGGGAGTGCTTATTACTGCCCCGGCCTCCATAAGCTTCTCTACAATACCTTCTTTTATGGCCTGTCTGTATATACTCTGAGTGCCGGGTATGACGATAAGTCTGATGCTTTCGGACTTTCTGCGCCCCTCCAGTACGCGAGCGGCAGTTCTCAGATCACTGAGACGTCCATTGGTGCAGGAACCAATCACCACCTGATCAAGGCATACATCATTTACATCGCCTGCAGGGACAGCATTTTCCGGCAGATGGGGCAGAGCTACCTGGGGTTCAATTTCGGCAGCATCATACTCTATCACCTGAAGATATTTTGCCTCCTCATCGCTGTAATAACAGGTATAATTCTCGTCTGTTCTATCCTGCAAATATTCTTTCGTAATCCGATCGGGAGCTATAAGGCCGCATTTAGCTCCAGCCTCCACAGCCATATTTGACATAGTCATTCTGCCGGCCATATTCAGTCTGTCTATAACCTCTCCGGTAAATTCAAGAGAATTGTACAGGGCGCCATCCACCCCTATATCACCAATCAGATAAAGTATGAGATCCTTGGCCCCCACCCAGTCCTTTAGCGTGCCTCGAAATATAATTTTAATCGATCCCGGGACTCTAAACCAGGTTTCTCCGCAGGCCATGGCTGCAGCCATATCTGTGCTGCCCACACCTGTTCCCATAGCACCGAAAGCCCCATAGGTACAGGTGTGCGAATCAGCCCCCACAATTATCTGTCCGGGAAGTATCAGGCCCTGTTCCGGAAGCAGGCAGTGTTCAATGCCCATTTCTCCCAGCTCAAAATAATGTTCTAAATCCTGTTCCCGGGCAAACTCACGCATTCTCTGACATTGACGCGCGGACTCAATATCCTTATTGGGAGCAAAGTGATCGGGCACAAGGGCTATTTTGGACCTGTCAAAAACGCTATTGACACCTATTTTATCGAATTCATCTAAAGCCACGGGAGTGGTGATATCATTGCCCAGCACCAGATCCACTTCAGCTTCCACTATCTCACCGGGAGTGAGATTTTCTCTATCCGAATGGGCAGCAAGGATCTTCTCCACCATAGTCCGGCCCATACTACTCATCCTCCTTGCATTCCGGGTGAGAGGGATCCTCCAGATCAGTCAGCAGCCGATTGGTGGCATTGATATAGGCCAGGGCACTGGCCTTAAGTGTATCGGTGCTTACACCCCGTCCAAGGTAAACTCCGTCTCTATCTTTTTGGTGGCCGGCGCCACACTCTTTTTCAATATCATTTTCAATTTTAACCGTGACATGGGCTAGAGCATCTTTGCCCCCGGTGATGGCATCTATCTTAAACAGGCGCAGAGAGGGGGACCACCCGGAAACTGCATTTATTGTCCGATAAACCGCATCGACCGGACCTCCTTCAGAACAGGCGGATTCAAGCACCTTATCTCCGCATTTTTCCATGTGGACTGTGGCTGTGGAAATTCCTGTGCCGGTGGTAATCTGTAATTTTTTAAGTTCCAGAATATCCCCGGTCTGCAGGAGCTGCCCCTCAACTATCGCCTCCAGATCGAGGCTGCTTATTTCCTTTTTGCGATCTGTAAGCTCCTTAAATTTTTGAAATGCCGAATTTAGCTGCTCTTCATCCAGATTATAACCAAGTTCTTTTAGCTTTTCTCTAAAAGCACTGCGCCCGGAATGTTTGCCCAGAACTATCTTATTTTCTTCAAGTCCTATAGTTGATGCATCCATTATCTCATACGTCGTTCGCTCCTTAAGAACTCCATCCTGATGTATACCCGCTTCATGGGCAAAGGCATTCTCGCCCACAATTGCCTTATTGGGCTGCACCTCCATGCCGGTGAGATTGCTCACCAGACGGCTGGTGCGGTGTATCTCCTGCAGATTTAGAGAAGTCTTCTGATCATATTTTTCTTTTCGAGTGTGCAGGGCCAGAACTATCTCTTCCAGAGCAGCATTCCCCGCCCTCTCTCCTATGCCGTTGACCGCGCACTCTATCTGAGTCACACCGGCATCCAGAGCTGCCAGAGAGTTGGCTGCGGCCAGGCCGAGATCATTGTGGCAATGAACGCTTATCTCTGCCTGAGAAATGTTTTCCACATAAGCAGATATATATTTTACAAAACTCCTGAATTCTTCCGGGGTTGCATAACCTACAGTATCGGGGATATTAATGGTTGTGGCTCCGGCTTCGATCACGGCGGTAAAAAGCCGGCAGAGAAAATCTTTATCGCTGCGAAAAGCATCTTCAGCAGAAAATTCCACGTCCTCACAGTAGCTTTTAGCTCGCTTCACCGCCTGAACGGCATCCTGCAGCACTTCCTCCGGTGTTTTTTGCAGCTTATGCTCCATATGGACCGGGGAAGTGGCAATAAAAGTGTGAATTCTGGGCCGGTCTGCAGGCTTAACGGCCTCCCAGGCTCTATCGATATCCTCATCACTGGCTCTAGCCAGCCCCGCTATCACGGATCCGGAGACCTTTTCTGCTATCCCGCGCACAGCTTCAAAATCCCCGGAAGATGATATGGGAAAACCGGCCTCTATTACATCTACCTGCAGTCTGGCAAGCTGTTGAGCTATTCTCAACTTCTCCTCTGCGTTTAAATTAACGCCGGGAGATTGTTCTCCATCACGCAGGGTGGTGTCAAAAATTTTTACCGTCATATTCCCTCCTCCTGCCAGTTCATCATCTTTCGCAACTTTTCCCCCACTTTTTCTATCTGATGCTCTTCCTGCTTCCTTTTTCTCTCCCCGTATGAAGGCCTGCCAGCCATATTTTCCAGAAGCCAGCGTTTGGCAAATTCTCCGTTTTGTACCTCACGCAGGATTTCCTGCATGGCCTCGCGGGATTTATCATTTATAATTCTTTTTCCGGAAACAAGATCTCCATACTCAGCCGTATCTGAAATATTGTCGCGCATACAGGAGATCCCTCCTTCATACATGAGGTCTACAATCAATTTGAGTTCATGCAGACATTCAAAATAGGCAATCTCCGGGCTGTATCCGTTCTCAACAAGAGTTTCAAAGCCGGCCCGCACAAGCTCTGTGACCCCGCCGCAGAGAACAGCCTGTTCCCCAAAGAGGTCAGACTCCGTCTCCTCGGCAAAGGTTGTTTCCAGCACACCAGCTCTGGTACCGCCTATTCCATCTGCATGGGCCAGGGCAATATCCCGGGCACTGCCGGTGTGGTCCTGATACACAGCCAGAAGACAGGGCACGCCTTCTCCTTTAACATAAACACGCCGCAGAAGGTCACCCGGACTTTTGGGAGCCACCATATAAACATCTACATTCTTAGGGGGCTCAATTTGCTGGTAATGTATATTAAAGCCATGCGAAAAAGCCAGGGCATCCCCTGTCGAGAGATTGGAAGCAATTTTTTCCTCATAAACCTGCCTCTGTACCTCATCGGGAATGAGCATGTGTATTATATCTCCTTCAGCGGCAGCCTCTTTTACAGGGAGAGGCTCAAATCCATCTTCTCTTGCTTTTTGATAACTATCGCCTCCCTGTCTGAGCCCCAGGACTACTTCCACACCGGAATCACGAAGATTTAAAGCCTGTCCCCGACCCTGGCTGCCGTATCCTATCACTGCAAACCTTCTGTCTTTGAGATTATCAGGTTCAGCATCTTTTTTATAATAAACTTCAGTCATAATATATGCCTCCTAAATAATTTGGTTTTTTATCCGCATCAGTTGCAGGGAAGATTTCATGCGAACAGAATTCAATATCTCCATTACAAATTATTTTTCTCCCCGGGCCATTGCTATCTTTCCGGTTCTCACCATCTCCTCTATTCCATAGGGTTTTAATAGTTCCTGCAGCGCCTGTATCTTCTCCTCATCACCAGTCACCTCAATCATGATGGAATCTTTGCTGACATCAACCACTTCCCCCCGAAAAACATCAACCATCTGTATGATCTCAGAACGGCTTTTATAATCAGACTTCACTTTAAAAAAGGCAAGATTGCGGCTAACGGTGGGATCATGGGAGAGATTGCTGACCTTAAAAACTGGAATCAACTTATTGAGCTGTTTCATAACCTGCTCCACTATGTGCTCATCTCCCTCAACAACCAGCGTAATTCTTGAGACATTTTTTTCGGCCGTTTCGCCCACCGAAAGGTTTTTAATATTAAATCCTCTTCTGCTGAAAAGACTGGCAATTCGGGCCAGCACCCCGGATTCATTTTCGACAAGCACAGATAGAGTATGTTTCATAATTAATCATCCTCCTCATACATCATTTCATAGAGGGAACCTCCGGGCGGCACCATGGGGAAAACGTTCGCCTCCTCTTCAATCATAACTTCTATTAAGGAAGGGCCGTCATGGTTCAGCGAGCGGGAGAGTTCTTCCTTAAAATTTTCCATGTCTTTCACCCGGGCCGACTTAACATCATAGCTCTCTGCCACTTTCACAAAGTCCGGAACCATCTCCTGGCAAATTTCTTCATCAGGACCCGAACACTGACGGGGACAGTCATGTCGTTCTTTAAGGCATGTGTGTGAATAACGGCCGTCGGCAAACATCTCCTGCCACTGCCTTACCATGCCCAAAAACGCATTATTGAAAAGAATGATATTGATAGGCAGCTCGTTTTTCACAGCCGTTGCCAGCTCCTGAATATTCATCTGCAGACTGCCATCTCCAGCTATGACAAACACATCTTCTTCAGGATTTCCCACCTGCACCCCAACTGAGGCCGGAAGACCATACCCCATTGTGCCCAGGCCTCCGGAGGTTACAAACTGACGGGGATGGGAATATTGATAATGCTGGGCAGCCCACATCTGATGCTGTCCCACCTCTGTAACTATGTAAGCCTCACCATCCGTCAGTTCATAAATGGTATTCATAATCCTGTGAGGGGCAGCGCGATCCTCGCCGCTGGACATTTCTATATTTGCACGATCTATCTCCTTCCAGCTGGCAATTTTATCCAGCCAGTCTCTATGCTCTCTCTCTTCGAGTCGGGGATTTAATTTCTGCAGCACATTTTTTGCATCTCCAACTATCGGTACATCTATGGAAACTCTCTTGCCAATCTCCCCGGGATCTATATCGATATGCACAATTTCCTCCACTTCCGGAGCAAACTCATCCAGCTTTCCTGTGACCCGGTCGTCAAATCGGCAGCCGATGGCAACCATAAGGTCGGCATTCGAAACAGCTAAATTGGCCTCGCTGGTTCCGTGCATACCTAGCATGCCGAGGCTTAATTTTTCATTTTCGTCAAAAGCCCCGAGTCCGGTGAGAGTGGTCGTTACTGGAATCTGACCTCTGTATGCCATCTCTCTGAGTTCTTCTGTGGCACGAGAAATAAGAACTCCCCCGCCTGCATATATAACCGGCCTTTCAGCCTGATTGATTTTTTCGGCGGCAGTCTTGACCTGCCCTTCATGCCCCTCGTAGTTGGGGCTGTATCCGCGCAGTTTTACACTTTCCGGATAACTAAAACTGTGCTTTTGCTGCATTATATCTTTGGGCACATCTATCAGCACCGGACCGGGTCTTCCTGTGCGAGCTATATGAAAAGCCTCTTTAATTATCCTGGCCAGATCTTCTATGTTCTGAACCAGATAATTGTGCTTGGTAATGGACATGGTAATGCCCGTTATGTCCGCTTCCTGAAAGGCATCACTGCCGAGCATATGACTGGGAACCTGTCCCGTAAAGGCAACCACAGGCACAGAGTCCATTTTAGCTGTAGTTAACCCTGTAACAAGATTGGTGGCCCCTGGACCCGAAGTAGCAACACAGACTCCAACTTTTCCCGTGGAGCGAGCATATCCATCTGCTGCATGAACACCACCCTGCTCGTGATGGGGTAGCACGTGGTTGAATTCTTCCTCATACAGCTGATCGTAAAGAGGTATTACTGCTCCTCCCGGATAGCCAAAAATGACCTCTACATCTTCTTCCTTTAAAGACTCAACGATTATCTCTGCCCCTGATAGCAGCTGAGGCACACAAATCAGCTCCTTCCTCTTAATTTAGAATAGAAAAAGGCCTCTCCCCCCGCTTCCAGCAGGAGAGACCCATATTTTCTCTCCGCCCACCAGTTTAATATCAATTCCATAATAATGTACTGAGTTCCTGGCGGTTTAACTCAAAAACAAACCATTTTTATCAAAAACTTTTAATCAGAAAAGAATGCCCCTTCTCTTAAACCGCTATTGTGTAAGATGCTATATATGATGGAAATCCATAGGTTCCAGAGATAAACATTGCAAAAGAGACCATAAGCAATGTTCAACAAGTGATGTGAAAAAGAGCCAAAAGTATTATTCTGTAACACCGGAGCATTTTTTGATATTTTCATAAATTAACTCATTACAGCTCTGTTGCGTGCAGGGATTTTTAGTATATTAACATGTTTATGTGGTGGTGTCAAATCTAAATTTTCAGGGGATGCAGAGCTTTTATTCTATTCAGAGCCTCCTTTATGCGCCCGGCGCTGCTGGCATATGATATACGGATGTATTCTCGCTCCTCCCCGGGAAATCTTTTTCCAAAGCATTCCCTGTAAAGCACCGCTACACCCGCCTCTTCAAGCAAAAACTTTTGATATTCCCTCGCATCAGAAAAGCCCAGCTGCCGGCAGGCCTCAGTTACATCGGCAAAGGCATAAAATGCCCCATCTGGTTTCTGGCATTCAATTCCTTCAATATCGTTTAAACCCTCCCAGACGATCTCTCTCCTTTCTGCCAGTTTCTCAACCATTCTATCCAGGGCATTCCAGGCAGATTCCAGCGCTTTAACCCCTGCATGCTGGGTAAAGGTGGCGGTACAGGATACAGAGTTGGTAATAAGCTTGCCGATCCTGTCAATCAACTTTTCAGGACCACCTGCATACCCCAGGCGCCAGCCGGTCATGGCAAATGCTTTGGAGAAACCATCGATTAAAAGCGTCCTTTCCTTCATACCTGGAAAGTCCACAATGCTGGGAGCTTCACCTTCATAGACAAGCTCCGAGTATACTTCATCAGAAATTATCCAGAGATTTTTTTCCTTTATCAATTCCGCCAGCTGCTCCATTCTTTCCCTGTCAATAACAGATCCAGTTGGATTATGAGGGGAATTGATAATAATACCCGCAGTCAGATCATCTATCATATTTTCAAGTTCTTCACAAGAGAAGTTAAAGCTGTTTTCTGCCCTCATGGGCAGGGGAACAGGTTCCCCCCCCATCATCTCAATAATTGAGCTGTATACCGGGAAACCCGGGCTGGGATAAATCACTTTATCTCCCCTCTCCATAAGAGCCATTATACCGTAAAATATCATCGGTTTTGCCCCGGGAGCCACTGCAGTTTCAGCTTTTTCATATTCGGCTCTCCTGCTTCTGCTGAGATAGCCTGCTACCTCCTCTCTGAGCTGCGGTATTCCCGGTGAAGGGCTGTATCCTGTTTTGTCGTCTTTAATAGCCCTGATCCCCGCTCTTTTTATTACTTCCGGGGTATTAAAATCAGGCTCGCCGATAGCCAGACTGATTATGTCCCTTCCCTGCTCACGAAGAGCATTCACTTCCTCCAGCACGTCAAAGGCCTGTTCAGTTTTCAGTTTCTCCACTCTGGATGATACCTGCAATATATTTGCCTCCTCACAACTATTTTGGGTCTTCAAGAAGAGCTCTGTTTTAATATCAAGCTTCCATATTCAAATTCATCTAAACTCATCGAACATTTCTTCAAACTTTTCCTCGCTATCACGTATATTATAGACGTGTTCATCTTTCGGAAATTTCCCCTCCTTCACATCCTCGATGTATTCCTCAAAGGCATCTATCTCAATCTCTGCCAGATTGGCATATTTCTTTACAAATTTGGGGGTAAAGGCTTCAAACATCCCCAGCATATCCCCACATATGAGAAGCTGACCATCGCATTCTTTACCTGCCCCGATGGAATAAACCGGGATTTCCAATTTATCCGCTATAAAGGCAGTAACGCGGGGAGGAACAGCCTCGATTAAAATCGCCTCACAGCCGGCTTCTTCAAGGGCCAGAGCATCCTCTATTAGCTCTCTGGCGCTGTCAGTATGCAGGCCCTGAGCCTTAAATCCTCCCAGCTGGCCCGAACTCTGGGGAGTCAATCCGATGTGTCCAAAAACTACAATTCCTGCAGCAGTTATCTCTTCTACCTGCCTGCAGACACGTCGACCTCCTTCAAGTTTTATGGCATCCATATCGGCCTCCTTTATAAATCTGCCCGCATTGGCCACAGCCTCTTCACAGGATACCTGGTAGGACATAAAGGGCATATCGCCGATACAGTAAGTGTTTGGAGCCCCGCGTCTTACATCCTGAGAGTGTGATATGCAGTCCTCCATGGTAACGGGTTCAGTCCCTTCATAACCCTTTACCACCATCCCCAGCGAATCTCCCACCAGTATCATATCCATTCCCGCCTTCTCTGCAAAGGATGCGGTGGGAAAATCATAGGCAGTTATCCAGGCCACCTTCTCCCCTTCTTCCTTCATCCTCTGAAAATCGAGTATAGTCTTTTTCTCTGACATGATTATTGCCTCCTGTTTTGTTTGTTTTTATTTAATATTTCCCGGAAAATTTCTCGTGATAGAAATCCCATATTTTCCGGTATATTAAATTTAATTTTTCTCCATAACCGTTAGTGAAATTTTCGACATATGCCTGTAAAACGATAGCTGCTCATCTCTTATTATAGGAAGCAGAGGAAAAATTTCATTGTGAGCGGAGCTTCATAGCTTCCATGCAAATATAAAAAACCCTTCCGCCTCACAAGAGACGGAAGGGTCCGCGGTTCCACTCTAATTAACTCGTTTTTTTGGAAAACGAATTATCTCATCAAAATGCTTTTTAACGACGGAGCAGCCGGGGCAATCCTTACACAGTTTCCTGAATGGCCATGTTTTTCACGTCAGGAAATATTTCAGGAGCCAGCTTAGAGGGGGTTTTCGTCCATCGGCAGGCCGGGAAAATTTTCAGCCGGTGATTTTCCCTCTCTGCGGCAGCCAGATAGATTACTCGTCCTCATCATAGCTTTTATTGTATATTCGTATTTCAATAAATTACCAGACTAAATTCCAGGTTTTAAACCATTATATTAGAGTGAATATCTTTTGTCAAGGAAATTTCCCGATCGTTATAGCCTGTTATATAATCTAACCAGATCCGTTAACGCTGGCTTTCAAAAAATTCTATCATCAGCCATCTCCAAAATGCGCCTGGCGCGAGCGGCCACCGGAGGATCCACCATTTTGCCGTCAACTTTGACAGCTCCCCGCCCCTCCTCTTCTCCCCGCTCAAAGGCTTCAACAACCCTGCGGGCAAAATTTATCTCCTCCGGAGCCGGCATAAATATTTCGTTAACAGGTTCTATTTGAGACGGATGGATCAGCAATTTGCCATCATAACCCATCCGGGCAGCCTCCCTGGCCTCTTTTCTTAAGCCTTCTGTATCTTCAATATCGGTAAAAACCGTATCAATAGCAAGTTTGTCTGCTGCCCTGGAAGCCATCACCAGGTGAGAACGGGCATAAGCAATCTCATTGCCACCTGAAGTTCGTTTGGCCCTCATATCCAAAGAAAGATCTTCTCCCCCCAGAGCTGCACCGCTCACCAGATCTGTAGCTGACATAAGCTCAGAGAGATTGAGAATTCCCCTGGCCGTTTCCACATTGAGCAGAAGGCTGAGCTCATTTAGCTTTATATCTTTTTTGCCGGTGCTTAATACAGTGAGCAGAGTGGTTAATTTATGTATCTCTTGCGTTGAGTTAACCATAGGAAGCATAAGACCATCAAGCACAGGAGACAGAACTGCTCTCAGGTCCTCACGCATACACCCCATACCCGGGCCGTTCACCCTGACATATATTCTTTTTTTAAGATCCGCTACCTTCAGACTTTGCAGGCGCCTGTATACCAGCTCCCGCGCTTTTTCCTTTTCTGCAGGCGGCACTCCATCTTCCAGATCAAGAATTACTGCATCCGCATTTAACTTCTCCACCCTGCTTAATATTTTTTCATTGTTTCCGGGCATAAATAAAATAGAGCGCAGCATATAAGTTCACTCCTCTGCTTTTTTCACTCACCGCAGTGTAGTAAAGGCCGGGCCAGCCCAGAGCTGATAAACCCATCAAAAAGGATGCCAGCAGCATGACGATCACATTTGCAGCCAGCAAAGGAGCTCCCAGGGCATTGACCAACTTCAGCAGGACAATTAAAACCATTATAAATCAATCTTAGCTTTGCAGCTTATTAGTTGCGTCAATGAATTCCTTAATCTCCCGCTGACAATTATAATGACAAAATGAAGCTCTGATCAGATTGTTCACTCCCAGCCTTTCAAGAATGTGTCTGGCATATATGTTCATTTCCCTGGTGCTGAGACTGATTCCGAACTTATCAAAATATTTTCGGGCAGCTTCAAGTGAGTCCTCACCTTCAATTTTAAATGATATGAGACCGGTTCTATTTTCCGGCCTGCCCTTAAGCCCAAAAATCTTTACATTCCTCATTTTCCGCAGTCCTTTCTGACCTTCACTGCCCTCCAGGGCAGTTGCCATCAGGGCTTCAGTATGGGAACTTATTTTTTCCATAGCAGCAGAAACTCTGTCCCTTTCATCGTCACTGCTGACAAATTTTTCACCCAACCATTTAAGATAGTTTATGACTGCTGAAAAACCCGCATATGTGGACTCATCCTCTGCGCCAATTGCCCATTCTCCTTCCGGCCTCTCACGAAACTGCCAGTGAGGAAGCCGATCAAATCTTTCATTTATCCAGGCTATCCCGCTGCCCTTCTTGCAAAATATTTTATAGCCGCTTATAGCATAGGCATCCACACCCAGCTCTTCAACATTGATCAAACCATGGGGTGCATATTGAACTCCATCCACGACAGCATAAATATCCGGATTCTTTTTTCGGGCTCTCGCAACAATTTCTTTAATATTATTCACAGCACCGGTAACATTTGAGCCATGAATAATCATAAGCAGCTCTGTATCCTGATCCACATGTTCTAAGATATTATCTGCGGGCACAAATCCACTCTCAGGATCAAAATCTGCCACTCTTCTCTCCAGATCGTATTTTTGGGCAAATTGATGTGTTGCTTCATAAGCGGCCGGGTGTTCCAGGCCTGTAGTTACAATATTATTTCCGGCTTTCGCAGCGGCACAGACAGCATTTACACAGCGATAAATGGCGTGAGTGCCGCTCATTGCGGGCACAATATTACCCGAATCTGTTCCGAAAAATAGCCGGGCATCGCTTTTGAATTTCCTCTTAATTTCAGCAAAATGAACAGAGGCAGGATCAACTCTATTTTTTTGGGCATAGGATTTGACTTCTTTACATGCTCTTTCTCCCATGTCTTTTAACCTCAAAGCCCCTGAAACGGAGTCCAGAAAAATTCTCCGACCGGCGTAGGGGCTCTCATCAACGTAATGAAATTTATCTCTTATTTTATCGTGCAAATTCTGTGAAAATAATTTTCCGATTGATATATACCTCCCTAAAAGCATTGATATATCCTGTTAAGAAAAAGATAACTTTCAAAGGTTTGGGATCAAAAAACTTCAAGCAGATTCCTGTCCAGATCATATTTGTCACCCAGATCTTTTAACTCTCCCGCAACAGAAAGTGGTATGGGTATTCCTTCCCTGCGCCTTTTTCTTTCGGTCCGGGCTTCTATTTCCCCCGGCAACATAACTTCCTCCTGATCCGGAGCAGGGGGGATATCCTTAATTTCTCTTACAAACTCCTGTATTCTCTCCCTGAATACATCAAGAGTCATGAAGGTTTCAATATCAATTGCCCCCATAAAATGCCCAAGATCCTGAGGATTTTCAAAGTCGGTATTTTGAGAATTTATATGTTTACCCCAGGAAGCCCCGGTCAATACACCTGAAAGCACATCAACCAGTAAAGCCAGCGAATATCCTTTAGGCCCTGCAAATGGGAGAACAGCTCCTTCCAGAGCCTTCCCGGCATCAGTTGTAGGCCTACCCTCAGTATCAACAGCCCAGCCCTCAGGAATCTTCTTTCCTTCTTTATCGGCAAGCAAAATATTGCCCCGGGCCACCACACTTGTAGCCATATCTATAACAATTGGAAATTCTCCTCTGGTGGGAATACCTGCTGCCAGGGGATTGGTTCCCAAAACAGGTGTTGCTCCTCCGTGAGGAACCATGGTGGGGGCAGCACTGGAAAAAACAAATCCTATTTTATTATTAGAAAGAATATGTTTTGCATAATAACCCGCTGTTCCAAAGTGGTTGCTGTTTTTAACTCCAATAAAAGCAGCTCCAGTTTCTTCCGCAATTTCTGCCGACTTTTCTGCTGCTTTCATGGCAGCAATATGTCCCATGCCATTGTCACCATCAACAATGCCGGTCCCATCCGATTTCTTTTTAAAACTTATTCGAGGCCGCCTATTAATCAACCCTCTCTCCAGCCTTTTCAAATAAGTTGGCAGCCTGGTTACACCATGACTATCTTTACCGCTGACATTTGCATCAATAAGAGATGAAGTCACAATTTCGGCATGGTTTTTACAAAGACCAGCTGCCTGAAGCAGCTTGCGAGTGAAAAATTCCAGGCGCTCAGGATAAACTCTATTTTGATTTTCAGTCAAATTATCTCCCACCTAATTAATTAAGGGTGAAAACAACGATTCCTGCAAAGCATAATTTTCTTAATTTGAGACCCGCTTATACAGTTTTTTCAAAATGGGGCTGGAAAGAATTATAATCATACATACAATCAGTACAATCGAAATTGGCCTCTCCAGGAGAAACAACAAAGAACCTCTTCCAATTCTTAAACTCCTGTAAAGATCAGCTTCTATCATTCCACCCAGTATCACAGCCAGTATAATTGGTATCACCGGATAGTTATTTTTAACCATCAGGTAGCCTATAAATCCGAAAACTGTAATCAGAACCAGATCAAAATGGTTCAGATCAATAATATAGATACCGATTGAAGAAAGAATCATCACTGCTGGAATGAGAATTTCTTTTCTCAGAGTCGTAGCCTTGCTGAAAAGCCCTGATCCTGAAATCCCCAGAATAAATTTCATCAGATGACCGAGCACAAGAGCCAGGGCAATTATATAAACTGTAAATAGACCTTCTCCTTCAAACAACTCCAGACCGGGCCTCAGCCCGTGTATGAGCATACCACCTAAAAGCACGGCAGTGGTGGAGCTCCCGGGAATACCAAAAAGCAGAGTGGGAACCAGAGCTCCCCCAATAACAGCATTGTTTGAAGACTCAGTGGCTACAAGGCCTTTAGGATTACCCTCACCATACCCTTCCGATTCATCTGCAGAAGAACTCAGCTGTGAATATACGATAAATGATGCAGTAGTTCCTCCTGCTCCTGGGACAGTACCGATCAACAATCCAAATATAGCGGACCTGAGAGAAAGGAGCTTGTTTCTTAGAACAACCTTAATCCCTTCCAGCGTGCTTCCTGAAAGAGTTAAATCTTTTGAAATTCCTAAAGCATCCTCCCCTGCCAGTTTCAGCATCTCTGCAATGGCAAAGAGACCAATTATTGCCGGCAAAAATCCTATGCCATCGTATAGTGCAAAGAGATCAAAAGTATATCTTATCTGGGCATCCATGGGAGCGATGCCTATTGTTGTCATCATAAGGCCAAAGCAACCTCCGATCAAACCCTTTAACATTGACTTTTTACTTACAACGGCAATCAAAACAATACCAAGTATGCCGAGCAAAAAGAATTCAGGAGTTCCAAACATCAATACAAACTCTCTCAGATAGGGTATGCCAAAGAGAAGAACGATCCCGGAAAAAATCCCTCCCAGAGCGGATGAAAAAGCAGCAATTGAGAGGGCTGTTTGAGCCTGCCCTTTCCGGGCCATAGGATATCCGTCAATTGTGGTCGCAGCCGAAGCTCCCGTGCCCGGGGCATTTATCAGTATTGAGGCTATAGCCCCACCAAACATTCCCCCGCTGTAAACACTGACAAGCAGCACCAATGCATAATTGGGCCCGAGCGGATAGCTTATTGGAATCAAAAGCGCTATTGCAACCGGAGGACCCACTCCGGGAATGGCACCCACTATCACTCCCACTATAACTCCTGCTAAAACCAGCAGCAGTGTATAGGGTTGAACTATAAATAACATCGCCTCACCTAAAATGCCTAACATAGGTTTCCTCTCCTTAATGTTGTTATTCTATCGTAATTTTATAATCTGTTCCATCAATTGTATAATTTCAGGTTTAAAATAAGAAATCCAGCTCAATAAGCTCTCCCGAAACCAAACCGGCACCCAGCACATACTCAAATGCCAGAATTATGACTGCTACGGTTATAACACCTATAATGATGGTCGGAATTTTTCTAAAACCGAGTGCCAGAGGATAGGAAATCATATAAGCGATTGAAGCCAAGAAAAAACCGAAATAATATACAGCCAGAAGGTATATAACAAAAGAAACAGCAGAAAATAGCACCCTTTTGAAAGTGGGGTTAATTAAATTTTTAAAATCTTCTTCCGAGGCTTTTTTATCTCTGTTTTTATAAAGCTTCATAGTTACATAAATAACTGTTAAAATTATGGCCAGTCCGGAAGTGACCAGAGGATAAATTCTTGAATCGTCTGAAAAAGAATATGCTTCCAGGTGAAAAAAAATTGATACACCTAAAATTATAATAAGAAGCAGCACTTCCAGGAGGCTGTCAAATCTAATAAGAATATTTTTTAGGGCCTTCAAACTAGATCCTCCTCCCTTCCAAATACATAGAATAAAAGTTAAAACTTTATGACCACTTTTATAAATCAGTTATAAAATCCGGTGCAGCAGGGAAGCTGCTGCACCGGAAATACACTGGTTTTTAATTTAATCCAGTATACCCTCTTCCTGCAGAAATTCCATGGTTTCTCCCAGATCCTCATTCATTTGAGTAACCTGTTCGCCGGTCAGAGGCTCAACCGGTCTATCGGCTTCCTCAGCCCATTCCAGCAGTTCATCCTGCTCTAAAGCGCTGAGAAGAGCATTTTCCAGTGTGTCCACTATTTCTTCAGGTGTCCCCTCGGGAGCCGCCAGAAGTCTAAACTGCGGCAAAGCAGCTTCTTCGTAACCCAGTTCAGCGATTGAAGGAACATCCGGAAGTCCTGGATATCTCTCATGTCCCATGAAAACAATGGGTCTCAATGAACCATCAGCAATATGATCTATAGCTGCTCCGGCTGTAGAAATTCCTGTTGGAGCCTCTTCTCTTATCATAGCAGCTATAATCTCTCCAGAACCGGGATAGGGGATATACTCATCTATTTCCAGCTCTGCAAACTCCATGGCCAGAACGGTGGATATATGCAATATTGTTCCTTCAGACTGGGTAGCATGAAGTTCAATTTCACCCTCGCGATATGCTTCCTGTACCTCTTCAAAAGTTTCATAGGGCTGATCGGGGTGTACGGAAAGCAGCGGCCCCTCCATAGCATAACCTCCGATTAATTCAAATTCATCTACGGTAAAGTGGGCTCCCTGTGTGGCAATAGCCATATGTGGAGATGGTGGATTAAAAGCAATTAAAGTATATCCATCAGGTTCCGCTCCATGAGCAAGACCTATTCCGCGCAGAGAAGCGGCTCCTTCAATGTTTTCTACAACAACAGGAACGCCCAGTTCCTCTTCAAGGTGTGAAGATATATTTCTTACATAAACATCTGTACCGCCTCCGGGAGCAAAGGGAACAATGATATTAATTTCCTGTTCCGGAAATTCATCCGCTCCCATTGCAGGTGCAGAAATTAGCGAAATAGCCATTACTAGAGCTACCACAGTAAATAGAACTGAACTTTTTTTCATTAATAAACCCCCCTGAAATTAAATGATAATCACAAAATACACTTTCAATGCCAATTTTACTGCAAAACAGGTGTTTTTAAAAACAATTTCCAGCCATTGATTTAATCCTTTATATCAGCTTTTTAACCCCTCCTCTCTGCAGTTTGTATATAATATATGTGCATTTTTTTATAAAATTTTAGCTCGGGCTTTGAAAAACTTCGAGTATCACTTCGACTCATAGCTTCCTATAATAGGAAGTGAGCAACTATCGTTTTACAGGCATATCTCGTAAATTTCACCAGTAATTACGGAGAAGATATCAAAAATCTAAGCATACAGTGGAGTTAGCTCGCGCAACAGCTCCTCGGCTCTCTCCTGATTAAAAATTCCGCAGAGACAGGGTTCGGCCAGTTTGACAGCCGCCTCTTCATAAGAAATCTTATCCTCATTTATTTTTTGTATCATATCCTCAACCAGTCCCGGAGAAATCATGGCATGTCCGCACATTGTCGTAATTTTTCGGTAATTGCCATCCGGAAGCTCATCCATGTTGCCATGAATTCCCAGACTGAGATTTGCCGAATGGGGATCAATGTCCATCTCGTCCAAAATTTCTCCAATATCTGATCTGAGTGCACTGAGAGTTACGGAAAGGCCCGTGTCCTCTTCGATAACTCTCTCAATAACCTCTTTGAACTTTTCCTTGCTGGAAAAAACGCACCTGATGCGGGAGTTATCTCTGGTTTCATTTTTAATTACATCCACATTAATTTTATCGCTGAGAATATTCTGCCCCAGCTCATAACACCCGTAGTTTATCGGTCCCACCTCAAATACTATATCGATAAGATCTTTTATCTTTTCCGCTGCTCCCTCATCGTTATAGCCTATTGCAGGGGTGATAAGCAGCAGATAGTCGTTTTTAAGACTGTCCTCAGAACCCTCGCGGTGCAATGTATGCGTCATTATTTTACCTCCTTATTATTCTGCTTTTCCCACTCCAATGTTTATTTTGGCATTTGGTCTGGCTTCAAAGCTGGATTCATCAAGCATTTCTTCAACTCTTAGCTTCATATCTTCATCATAACAGGATATTAAATCCATGGTGAAAACTGTATCAATCTTATCTGCAATCTCCTTAACTACCTTGAAACACTTTTCCAGTTCATCTTCGGGAATATCGAGCTCTATTATAGCAGATAAAAGTCTTTCTTCCAGCACATCTTCCTTCATCTCACCGGTCTCAGGATTTTTCATTAAAGCAAAAACTGGATTGCACTCTTCAAAGTTGCTGAAACCATTTTCCGCAAGAGCTTTTGTAGCCTTTTCCACCTCTTTTACGGTGGTTCCCACTGAAGGTCTTCCCATTTCCAGGCCTATTCCTACATAACCTTTTTCGACTCTATTGGTCACATCATTGGTTTTTACTTCTTCAGTGCCTCGCCCGGGCATGTTCGTTTCCGAATGATCCACTGAAGGATCACTGAAAGCCTTTCTTACAGATCGGGGATGTTCAAAAACGTAATCCGGCTCATAAAAAGCATCGGTGGGACAGGCCTCCACTCTGCTGCATACGCCACATTCAAAACACAACTCCTCATCAACTTTTACCCTGTCCTCTCCAGCTTTTATTGCTTCAGCAGGACAGTAGGGAAGGCAATTTTCACAGGCCACGCATTTTTCCTGATCAATTTTCATTTAATCACTCCTTTAACTTAAAATTTATTGTTGTGAGATTCTTCTCAAAAAGCGGCAAAATATAAAAACAAATGCTTCCTTCCAAAATATAGAAATGAATATGTTGGGGACAAATGACCGCTTCAGTAAACTTTATATCACACCGAATGTTTAATGTCAAATGTATTGTTTTAAACTTTTTGACAAATACATTTGACATTTACAGGGATATTTGATATCTATTAAGTAAGCGGTGGAAATAACCGATATGCTGAAACCCGGGAATATTAAATCTTCATCTGATTGAACATATGAGCATTCATCTTGTAATATTAATTATAAATTCTGGACTTTATCTGGAAATTATTCTATTATATAAATTGAATTCATTTGCCAAAAACGGGTAAATAATTTCTCGATTTTAGATATGAAACTAAATTTAAATCACAAATGGAAGGTATAAGCATTATGAAAATGGTCTTATTCTTATAAGTAAGGGGGGCAGTTATTCAATGGTTGATGATATGAATTTTTCCTTTCCTGGCAAAAATCAACTGGGAGAAGCGGTCTTTGACATACTTCTTGAAACAATAGTCACCGGACAGATGTCTCCTGGGGAATCTCTCCCAATCAATGAAATTTCTGATGAGCTTGGAGTGAGCAATACTCCCATCAGAGAAGCTCTCAACATGCTGGAAAATCAGGGGATTATAGAAAAAATTCCCTACCGGGGTTATAAAATCAGAGAATTCTCGGAAAAGGAGGTTGGAGATATTTACGAAACCAGAATTGCACTGGAGAGCTTTGGCTGTCGGCTGGCTGCAAAAAGAATTGATAGAGAAAACAAAAATAAATTACAGGGGCTACAAAATAAAATTGAAAATTTGCTTGAGAACAGCCCGGAAGAAGATCTGGATCAGTATAAAATAACTCACAAAGAGCTGCATGAGACAATCATCAAAGCAAGCCATAACAGCCAGCTTAAAGATATATACGATGGCATTTCCCATCTCACCACTTTTCTCGCCTCTCTCCTGGCTATTTATACTTCTCGCCATCATGAAGCTGTTGAGGAGCACAGAATGATTGTCAATGCTATTGTCAACGGCAATCAGGAAAAAGCCGGCAGAATTATGGAGGAACATATTGAGAAGTCCAGAGAATTAATTATCGAACGATGGGATGACAGTTTTCAGCCGGAAACAGATTAAATGTTAACCATTGTGAAAGCAACTCAAACAAAATTCGCCTGCTGATTTGGAGAGAGATCTTTATTTTTTTGTATTATTGTGCATAAAATAACAGCTAAAAGCAAGGAGGGAAAATATGACAGCCCGGATTACAATTGATAGAAGATGGTGCAAGAAATGTGCTATTTGTGTTGAATTTTGTCCCACAGACGTTCTGGAGTTGGATAAGAAAGGCAGACCCAGGATCGCAGATGAGGAAAAATGCACGGAGTGCTCGCTATGTGAATTAAGGTGCCCGGATTTAGCCATAGAAATAAGAGGTGAAAATCATGAGTAAAACAGTTTTAATGCAGGGAAATCAAGCAGTTGCTGAAGGAGCTCTGACAGCAGGGGTGAAATTTTGCGCCGGTTATCCCATAACCCCTTCCTCCGGAGCTATGGAGGTGCTGGCAGAAAAATTACCCTCACGGGGTGGACGCTTCATTCAAATGGAAGATGAATTAGGAAGCATCGGGGCCGTAATCGGAGCTTCCGCGGGTGGAAGCAAGGCTATAACTATAACCAGTGGTCCGGGTATGAGTCTCAAGCAGGAAAATCTGGGATATGCAGCCATGGTCGAGCTTCCAATTGTGATCTACAGCGCCCAGCGCGTGGGTCCCAGCACCGGTGGTGCCACCAAAACTCACCAGGCAGATATTTTACAGGCTCGCTGGGGTTCTCACGGAGATAGCCCCCGAATAGCTGTCATGCCCGGGACGGTTAAAGAGTCTTACACAGAAACCATCAGAGCCTTTAATCTGGCAGAAAAATATATGGTGCCAGTGGTAATATTGAGTGATCAGTCTCTTGCTCATATGAGAGAGAGCGTGACACTGCCCGACAAAGAGTCTCTGGAGATCATTGATAGAAAGGTAGATGGAGGTCCACCCGAAGAATATCTGCCATATGAAGTAGATGAGAGTGAAATCCCAGTATTGCCGCCCTTTGGCGGGGAATACAGATACAATATATCGGGAATGATCCATGGTGAAAACGGGATCCCTGATCTGGATGAGGATATCATCGATGAGTGTGTAAAAAGAATAAATTCAAAGCTGGATAAGTACTATGATGATATTGTTGAGGTGGAGAGAATAACATGCCAGAATCCTGACATTGCTCTGCTTGCCTTTGGATCAACAACCAGACCCGCCCAGGGAGCTGTAAAAAAGGCCCAGGAAGAGGGCATAAATGTAGAGCTGATAAGACCTCTCACTATCTGGCCTTTTCCCGAAAAAGAATTATTAAAAACAGCAAAAAGAGTGGATAAGATAATCGTATCTGAAATGAATTTAGGACAGGTTGCAGGTCTGACCAGACAGGCAGTGGAAGGTCGGGCGGAGGTAATTCAGCATAACAAGGTTTCCAGTCGAGATATAACCATGCAGGAACTGCTGAAAAAAATCAAGGAAATTAATTAGGGGTGAAATCATGAGTAAGCTGGATAGATATTTGCGGACAGACATAATGCCCACATTCATTTGTCCGGGTTGCACACATGGCACAGCCTGGCAGTCACTTATCAGGGCAATAGATGACCTGGGACTTAATCAAAACAAGACTGCAATGGTCTGCGCTATTGGCTGTGCCGGTAAACTGCCCACATATATGGACTTTCCCTCCCTGCGCACTCCCCATGGTAGAGCATTAAGTTATGCCACAGGACTTAAAATGTCCCGTCCGGAACTCAACGTGATTGTATTTATGGGAGATGGTGACGCAACCGCAATAGGAGGCAATCACCTGGTGCATGCTGCACGCCGCAATATTAATCTCACAGCAATAATTGCCAACAATCAAATATACGGAATGACGGGAGGACAGTATGCACCCACCACTCAGAAGGGCGATAAAGCCTCCACGGCTCCCTTTGGCATGGTGGAGCCGGATGTAAATATAGAAGAGCTGGTCATCGGAGCCGGAGCAAGCTTCTTCGGCCGCGGAGATGCTTATTATGTCAAAGAGCTGCCCGATTTATTTTCAAAGGCAATAGATCATAAAGGTTTTTCCGTGGTAGAAGTTCTTACAACCTGCCCAACTCAATACGGCCGCCGAAACAATTATAATGATGCTGCTGAACTTCTGAAAACACTCAAGGAGATAACTATTAGCAAAAAACAGGCCGAAAACCTCCCTCCTGAAGACCAGAAAAACAAAGTGCCCCGTGGAGTATTATACAAAGAGGATAGACCGGAATTCATTGACGAATATGACAGAATAACAAACTTTAAAGAGGGTGACAAATAATGGATGACAGACTGGAGGTAAGATTCAGCGGCACAGGTGGACAGGGACTGGTTCTGGCCAGCATAATTATTGCTGAAGCCTGTATGAAGGACGGCTACAACGTTGTACAGGGAGAATCACATGGTATAGAAGCTCGCGGTGGAGCCTGCCGGGGAGAGGTTGTTATAAGCCCCGACAAAATTTTTGATCTCTCTGTGCACATCCCTGACATATTCGTAGTTCTATCACAGGAAGCCTGCGATAATTACTACGGGGAGTTAAAAGAGGATTCTACTGTAATCATTGATTCATTCAAAGTAAAAAATATACCCGAAGATATTATATCCAATGATATATATAAGGCTCCTCTCACTATAAGTGTGGAAGAAGAGCTGGGCACAACACTTCCTACCAATATTGCAGCAATAGGCATGATGAATGAGGTAATAGGCATTACAGGAGATAATGTAATGAAAGAGGCCATTTCTGAAATGGTGCCTGAAGGCACCGAAAAAATGAACGATGAAGCATACAAGCTGGGAAAAAGTCTGATTTAATTCAAAATCAACTGAGAGGTGCAGGATAAAACATGAAAATATATGAATATCAGGCAAAGAAAATACTGGCCAATGAGGGAATTGACATACCGAGTGGACAGGTGGCAGATACTCCGGAAAAAGCAGCCGACATAGGTGAAGAGCTGGGGACAGATTTAGCCGTTAAATCCCAGGTACACGCCGGCGGCAGGGGTAAGGCCGGCGGGATAAAATTCGTTTCTTCACCAAAAGAAGCAAGGGATAAAACCGAAGATCTGCTTGGCAGCGAACTTAAAGGTGAAAAAATTTCTCAGGTTCTTCTGGAAAAAAAACAAAAGATTGAGAGAGAATTTTATCTGGGGATAACCTTAAATCGCGAAGAGAAAGAAACCACGCTAATTTTTAGCTCCTCGGGAGGCATGGATATTGAAGAGGTGGCAGAAAAACAGCCTGAAAAGATATTGAGGCTGACTATTGATCCTCTCACAGGGCTCCATAGACATCATTTCAATGAAATTCACAATATGGCGGAGCTTGAGGGCAAATCTGCTGAACAATTGGAGGAAATAGCAAAAAAATTGTACGGAGTCTACAAAAAATACGATTGTTTGCTTGTGGAGATCAATCCCCTGGCCCTTCTGGATGATAATAACCTTTTAGCTCTCGATGCCAAGCTTCAGGCAGATGATAATGCCAGCTACCGCCAGGAACAGATAGTTGACATGCTTGATGAGGATAAAGAGGAGCCTCTTGAACTCATCGGCAGGCAGGCGGGATTTGTCGTTATTAAACTCAACGGCTCCGTATCCATAATAAGCAATGGAGCAGGTCTGGCCCTGACCACGCTCGATCTTCTCAGCCGTCACGAAACCGATGTAGCCAATATTCTTGATCTGGGCGGCGGAGCAACTGCCGAAGAGGTAAATAAAGCCGTAAATGTTGTCAAGCAGGATGAAGATGCAGAGACAGTGCTCTTCAATATATTTGGTGGAATAACCCGCTGCAATGAAATTGCAAACGGGGTCAAAAAATCATTGCAGGATATACCGGATGAACTGGATATTGTATGTCGACTCCAGGGAACAAACAGAGAAAAGGGAATAAAAATACTGCAGGATGCCGGTCTGGAAGCATCCACAAAACTGGATAAGGTCGTTAAAAAGGCCTCCAAATTGCAGAAGGCAGGTGAAATCGTTGAGCATACTGATTAATGAAAACACAAAACTTATCGTTCAGGGCATTACCGGCAGAGAGGGAAAATTTCACGCCCGTCTGATGAAGGAATATGGCACCCGGGTGGTGGCTGGGGTCACACCCGGCAAAGGCGGCAAAGAGGTGAGTGGCATCCCCGTTTATGACACTGTTAGAGAAGCTCAAATGGAAACGGGAGCCAACTCCAGCATTTTATTTGTACCCCCCCGCTATACTAAAGATGCTATCATTGAAGCCGTCAGCGCTGGTCTCGACCTGGTGGTAGCCGTTGCAGAAGGTGTTCCCTTTCAGGACATGCTTTACTGCTATAATTACGCCCGCTATCACGACTGCGTTCTAATTGGTCCCAATACCCCCGGGGTTATCTCCCCTGGTAAATCAAAGGTTGGATTTATGTCCGGCAGCATCTATAAACAGGGAAAGGTGGGAGTAATGTCACGCAGCGCCACTCTCTCTTACGAAACCTCCAATAATCTTTCCAACAGGGAAATAGGCCAGTCAACAGTCGTAGGAATTGGTGGAGACCCCATACAGGGTTCCAGTTTTATAGATCTTCTCCCCCTTTATGAAAAAGATGATCAGACTGAAGTTATAGTTCTGCTGGGAGAAATCGGGGGCAGAGATGAAGAAAAAGCAGCCGAATACATCGACAAAAATATGAATAAAAAAGCCATCGCACTCATAGCCGGAGAAGCTGCCCCGGAGGGTAAAAGAATGGGACATGCTGGAGCAATAGTATCTCCTGGTGGAGAAGGAGGAGCCGGGCATAAGAAAAAAGTCCTTGCTGAAGCCGGAATTAAAATCGCAGAAGATCTGACGGATATACCTGATCTTGTCCAGAATATGCTTTAAATAGATCTGAGCTTTATTGCCTATTAATCTTTTTAATACAGGTTGTGGCCCGGGGAGGGATGCATTTTGTCCGAAATAGGTTTTCGAATATATGATAAGCCGAAAAAAGCGGACATCGATAAAATCAAGGAGCTGGCACAATATCCTGCAGCTGTTATATCCGATGTCATGAATAGATCAGGCTGTCTCGCTTCTGAAGTCATGCCTATCAATAGAGCAAATAAACTAAAGGTATCTGGAAGAGCACTCACCGTAAAAACAACAGCCACAGATAATCTAATGGTGCATAAGGCCCTGGAAATGTCGGACAAAAATGACATCATTGCAGTCGATGCAAGAGGTGAAAATAACAGAGCTATAATCGGTGAGATAATGTGCAGGCTGGCAGAAAAGAAAGCGGTTAAGGGATTTATTTTAGATGGATTGATCAGAGATAAGGATTACATTCAAAATCAAGCTGCAGTTGCAGTTTATGCCAGAGGCTGCATCCCTCAGGGCCCCTATAAAAATGGCCCCGGAGAAATTAACGTCCCCATATCATGTGCCGGCCAGATTATATATCCTGGAGATATAATTATTGGAGATGCCGATGGAGTGGTGGCTGTTAAGAAAGATAACCTGGAGGAAGTCATTTCAAAAGCCAGATCCAAACAGGATCAGGAAAAACAGATGCTGAAAAAGATTAGAAATGGAAATCTTAAACGTGATTGGATTGACAAAAAACTGCAAAGACTGGGCTGTGAAATCATAAATGATAATTTTAAAATATATAATTAATTCTGGAGTGAGAATATGAATATATATGAAAAGGCGCTCGCCCTGCACGCCAGAAATAAAGGCAAACTGTCAGTAGAAAGCAAAGTGGAGATCGATAGCGAGGAGGATCTCAGTCTGGCTTATTCTCCTGGAGTAGCTGAGCCCTGCAGAAAAATTGCCGATGATTCAAAAAAAATTTTTGACTATACATCCCGGGGAAACATGATAGCTGTGGTTTCTTCCGGCACCGCTGTGCTGGGGCTGGGAAATATCGGCGCCGGAGCATCCCTGCCCGTTATGGAAGGGAAAGCGGTGCTTTTTAAAAAATTTGCCGGCCTTGATGCTTTTCCAATTTGTCTGGACACAGAAGATCCCGATAGAATCGTTGAAACCGTCAAACTTCTCTCGCCGGTTTTTTCAGGAGTGAATCTGGAAGATATAGCGGCACCTGACTGTTTTTATATTGAGAAAAGACTGAAAAAAGAAACAGAAATGGCTATTTTCCATGATGATCAGCATGGAACCGCCATTGTTATACTGGCAGGCCTTTATAATGCTACAAAGGTTACTTCTAAAGATTTGACTGCGTGCAAAATAGTAATCAATGGGGCCGGAGCCTCAGCTACTGCCACGGCCAATCTCCTAATACAGAAAGGAATTGAGAGAGAAAATCTGATCATCTGTGACAGCAGGGGAATAATTCATTCCTGCAGAGAGGACGGTATGAACGAGGCCAAGGAAAAACTTGCTGCAAAAACCAACCCGAAGAATATTGCCGGAAGTCTGAATAAAGCAGTCAAAAATGCCGATATATTTATCGGCCTTTCGGTAGGTGGTGTTTTGGACCGGGCCATGATTGATAAAATGGCCGATGATCCTATTATTTTTGCCCTCGCCAATCCCGAGCCGGAGATTGATCCCAGTGTGGCAAAAAAAGCAGGAGCCAGTGTGGTGGCTACGGGGAGATCCGATCACCCAAATCAAATTAATAACGTTCTCGCTTTCCCCGGTGTGATGCGGGGAGCAATCTCGGTAAGGTCTTCAGAAATAAATCAGGAGATGAAACTTTCCGCTGCACGCAACCTGGCAGAGCTGGTGAAAAGCCCTTCTCCGGATAAAATCATTCCTCCTCCCCTCCGCAGAGGGGTAACAGGTGAAGTCGCTCTGGCCGTAGCTCGAACTGCCATGGAAGAAGGTTGCGCTGGAGAGGCCCGGGATGATAGGGAACTTCGAGAAAAATTCTCCAGGCAAACATATTGAGCGAGTGATCGGAAAACCTTAGATTTTATTAAAATTGAAGATTGAGTTCAAAATTTATCGAACTATGAATCATAAATTTGAGGTGATCATATGAAATTGGCCCAATTTATGACCGGCGAGAACGATGCACTCACGGGGAGAATGGATGGAAATATAATAACAGAAATTAAAGGCAGTATATTTTCTGCTTTTTCCTGCACAGAAAGGAAATGGGATATTTCTGATGTCAAACTCCTTCCCCCCGTTAATCCTCCCAATGTAATTGCCATAGGGCTTAATTATCATGAGCACGCCAGGGAGTCCGGAAAACAGGTCCCTGATAAGCCGCTGATATTTCTCAAAGCAACCAGCAGCATTATTGGACCGGAAGATGACATAAAACTCCCCCCACAGGCTTCCGACAGTGTTGATTACGAAGCTGAGCTTGGTATAGTCATGGGCAAAAAAGCAAAAGATATTTCTCCCTGCGAAGCTGATGACTACATTCTGGGCTATACCTGTGTTAATGATGTTACAGCCCGCGACTGTCAGGAAAATGATGGGCAGTGGGCCAGAGCTAAATCCTTTGATTCATTCTGTCCCTTTGGTCCTTTTATTGAAACATCTGCAGACCCGGAATCAGCCGCAATAAAATCCTATCTAAATGGCAAATTAAAACAGAACTCTGAAGCTGAAGATATGATTTTTAGCTATGATGAAATAATCAGTTATTGTTCCAGACAGATGACACTGCTTCCCGGTACACTTATCACTACCGGGACTCCCCCCGGGGTAGGAAAAGGTCAAAAGCCCCCTCGCTATCTCAGGCATGGAGATGAAATTGAGATCACAATTAAGGGAATTGGAACTCTTTCCAACCAGGTAGTAAAAGATATTTCATCCTCTTCTTAAAAGATGGATAGTTATATTAAAATTGATTTTTGAAAAAACTAAATTTTTTACCGCTCAGTTCAGGAGGAGGGTAAATAAAATGCATAAAAATAACAAAAGCCACAGAGAATTTTTGCGAGCCGGTCCCTGGGACAAACTTAAAGAGATGGAAACAGAACAGCAACAGGGGTTATCTCCTCCTCCGTACCAAAAATCGTGTGAGGATGCAGTCGATATCATAAATTTGCCTCCTCATGATGATATCTCTCCCATAAATTCGGACTTAAAGGAAGTGCTCTGGAGCCGCCGCAGCAGAAGAGATTACAGCGATGAATATATAGACATTGATGAGCTTTCTTTTATGCTTGCAGCCGCCCAGGGGACGAAAGGAGAAGGAAAAAGAAAGCGAATTGCCCCTTCAGCAGGGGCTCGTTACCCCTTTGAAACTTATCTGGCAGCCGGAAGAATAAAATCTTTAAACCCCGGAATATACAGATATCTTCCCCGAGGAAATAAACTGGCCTTAATTTATGAAGAGGACAAAATCATTGAAATAATGGGAAAAGCCTGCCACAGCGAGACTTTTAATCAGCAAAAATTCATACCCGATAGCGCCGCAGTGTTTGTCTGGACCTCTCTTCCCCGGCGAACTGAGTGGAGGTATGGCAGGCTTTCACCCAGATTGATTGCTCTGGAAGCTGGACATATATGTCAAAATCTCTATCTGGCTGGCGAAGCTCTCAATACTGGCATCTGTGCTATTGGCGCCTATGACCAGGAGGAGATAGATTCCCTGCTTGAGATAGATGGCCGAAAAGAATTTGCCGTGTATGCTGCCACAGCGGGAAAGAATGCGGACAGGAATTAGTAATATTTTTGGAAAAGAACCGAACTTTTTAACTTTAAATTTTATTAAGGAGGAGATTATATGCTTGATTTTGAAATGGCGCCAAAAATCAGAGAAATTATTGAAGATGTCATCAGGGTTGAAGAGGGGGATAATGTCCTGATACTGGCCGACCCCAAAAAATATAAGCTAGGACGTTCCTTTTCAGTCATAGCCAGAAACATAAGCAGCGAGACCTACTTTATGGTGATGCCACTCCTGAAAGAACACGGAAATGAGCCCGGAAATATGGTAGCAGAAGCCATGAAAACGGCCGACACAGTCTTTGCTCTGACAACATACGCAATCACTCACACTAATGCCCGTCTGGATGCCTTTAAAGAGGGCACCAAAACAGTGGTTTTAAGAGGCACCACCGAGGAAATGTTAATTGAAGGAGCTCTGACCGCCGACTTCGATGAACTGAAGAAAACCACCGACGAAGTCCGGAGCATTATAACTGAAGGGGAAAAAGTCAGGGTCACCTCAAATCAGGGAACAGACGTCACCTTTTCCATTGCTGGCAGAGAAGCCTTTGCTCTCGATGGATTTTTTCACAAGGAGACCGGTTTTGCCACCCTTCCCCCGGGAGAAGCTCCTACATGCCCTGTTGAGGACTCCGCTGAGGGAAGAATTGTTTTCGACTGCGCTATGGACAATATAGGGGCCCTGGAAGATAATATAGTTCTGGAAGTCAGCGAGGGCCGGGTTCAGGAGATAAAAGGAGGAAAAGAAGCTGATATGCTGAAAGATATAGTGGATAACGCTGATGAAAATGCCACAAACATTGCAGAATTTGCAATCGGTACAAATCCCGCCGCTCTCCTTATTGGCAATCTGGCTGAAGACAAGAAAAAAAGAGGCACAGTCCACTTTGCCATTGGTGACAATATATCACTGGGAGGCAGCAGAGAAAGCAGCATTCATCTCGATGGACTGATAGAAAAACCTTCGGTTATAATAGATGATCGGGATATAGTCAGAAAAGGCAAACTTGTTTATTAAACTAAAAAACTTAAACTCTCTCATAATAGGAGGTTAAATTTGTGGAAAATAAACTGAAGTATGGCAGGTCTAAGCTGACTGTAAACATACCCGATAAAAATTTTCAGGGGAAAATCATGCCTGAAGAAGCTGAGGCTCTCTCAAATCCAGAAGCAGAGGTGAATAAGTCCCTGGATGCTCCAATCGAAAGCGCAAAGCTTGAGGAGCTGGTAAGCCCGGAGGATAATGTTGTTATCCTGGTCAGCGATATATCGCGACCTGCCCCGAGCACTGTCATGCTCCCCCCCATCATTAATAGATTGAACTCCTCAGGAGTGAGCGATGACAAAATTAAAATTATTTTTGGTCTGGGGGTCCACAGAAGACAGACTCCCGAAGAAAAAAAGAAGCTTGTAGGTGATGAAATATATAGCAGAATAAAATGCATAGATCATGATAGGTATCAATGTGAACAAATCGGTATAACCAGTCGTGGGACAGAAGCGGAGGTATTTAAAGAGGTGCTGGATGCGGACTTTATTGTAGCCACCGGCAATCTTGAGTATCACTATTTTGCAGGCTTCAGCGGAGGCGCAAAAGCCCTCGCTCCGGGTGTTTGCAGCAAAAATACAATCATGCAAAATCATAAGCAGTTCATGGATCCTCTGGCCAGAAGCGGCCAGATAGAGGGAAACCCTGTGCGCGAAGATATTGAAGAGATTGCAAATATGGTAGGAGTAGACTTTCTTGTAAATGCCGTCCTCAACAGGCAGAAAGAGACTATCAAAATTGTCTCCGGAGATATCGAAGCCGCTCATCGCCAGGGAAAAAAATATATTGAGGAAATATACGAAAAAAGCATTGATGAAAAGGCAGATATAGTAATTACCTCTCCGGGCGGTTTCCCCAAAGATATCGACCTGTATCAAACTCACAAATCAATGGAGCATGCAGCCAGAGCAGTAAAAGAAGGAGGCAAAATGATTGTTGTGGGCGAGTGTGGAGATGGGCTGGGAGAAGAAAATTTTGCCGAAGCTCTTACAGGTGATAAGTCACCACAGGAGCTGATTGAAGAGCTTGAAAATGAATTTATTCTGGGCCGGCATAAAGCCTCCCGGGTGGCAGATATTCATCAGAGCAGCGAAATAATACTGGTATCCTCTCTCCCTAAAAGCATCACTGAAAAATTATTCTTTAGATGCTGCAGCGATGTCAATTCTGCCCTTGAAGAAGCACTTGCTGATATCGGACGGGATGCAAAAGTTCTGGTTATTCCCTTTGGCATATCAACTCTGCCCCGCATGAAATAATGTAAACTCTTTTTGTTTCCATACAGCTGAACTCTCCCAGACATTAAGAACTATTAGAGGCGATCATTTTTTGGAGGTATTTTATGGACAATAATAAATTTGATATCATAATCATTGGAGCCGGTGTAGTTGGAGCCGCCATAGCTCGGGAACTCTCCCGTTTCAAAGTCGATGTAGCTCTGGTGGAAAAGGAAGCAGATGTAGGGGAAGGAGCCAGCAGCCGCAATAGCGGTGTCATACACGCCGGTTTTAGCTATCCCGTGGGGTCACTGAAAGCAGAACTCAATATGAGAGGAAAAAGAAAGATTAAATCATTAAGCAGTAAACTATCAATTCCTTTTAAAGAAACTGAAAAGCTTGTGATGGCATTTAATAAAAATCGAATTCCTAAATTATACAGGTTTGAATATATTGGCAGAAAAAATGGCACAGAGGTGGGAGTCATCGGCAGAAATCAAATAAAGAAAATGGAGCCCAACATTTCACCAGGTAAAGCCGCACTTTACTCTCCCACCAGTGCCATCGTAAATCCCTTTGAAATGACCATAGCTCTGGCAGAAAATGCTGTAGAAAATGGAGTGCAGCTTTTTCTCAACTCCGAAATAAAAAGCATTGAAAAAAATGGTAATATATTTCTCCTCTCCTCCGCTGACCGTAAGTTCACTGCCAGCTATGTGATAAATTCTGCCGGGGTTTATGCCGATAAAATTGCCAGTTTTTCCGGAGAAAACGATTATAAAGTATACCCCTGCCGGGGCGAGTACCACGTTTTGGATAAAAACAAATCCCACCTGATTTCACGTCTAATATATCCTATCCCTCCGATAAAAGAAGCACGCGAAAAAGGGGGAGGAGGCATTCATCTAAGCCCCACAATTGAAGGCAATATACTAATAGGACCCAGTGATGAGTACATTGAAAATAAAGAGGATCATTCAACCACAAAAAATGTTATGAACCGCCTTATAAGAGAGGGTAGAAAGTTTCTTCCCGAAATCTCCCGCGGCGATATTATAAATAGCTATGCTGGCATCAGAAGCAAAATAGTTCCTCCTGAAATCGGAGGATACACAGATTATGTCATCAAAAAGAGCCCGCGTCACGATAATTTTATCAATCTGCTGGGCATTGAATCTCCAGGCTTAACTGCAGCCCCCGGAATTGCAGAATACGTGGTGGATATGGTGGATAAGGCAGAAAACCTCAAAAAAGATAAAACCTTTCAGGAACATCGCGACAGTCCTCCATATTTTAACGATCTCAGTCCGGAAGAAAAAAGTAACAGGGCAGATGTTAATCCCGCCAGTGCAGATATTGTCTGCCGCTGCGAAAATGTAACCAGAAAGGAAATACTCGATGCAGTGCGTAATCCCCTGGGCAGCAGAACAATAAGAGCTATCAAGAACCGCACCCGCATAACTATGGGTAGATGTCAGGGAGGATACTGCCTGGAAAAGGTGGTGCAAATATTGAGAGAAGAAGGAATAAAACTAACAGACATAAAACTTCACAGGGAGAGTTCATATTTGTTTACCGGACCGGTTAAAGAGGTGAACAGCCGTGGAAAATAGGGAGCTGGTCATCATTGGAGGAGGTCCAGCTGGATTGGCCGCAGCTATCTCTGCACATGATGCCGGCATCGATGATATACTTATAATCGAAAGGGATTATAAGCCGGGAGGCATACTCAAACAGTGTATCCATGATGGATTTGGCCTGCAAAAATTTGATCAATCTCTCACAGGGCCTGAATACGCTGACAGATATATAAATCAGATGAAATCGAGAAATATCGACTGTATGCTCAACACTCTTGTAACTGGATTAACTTCAGAAAAAACAATTACAGCTTTCAACGAGGAAAAAGGAATGTGCAAAATTAATGCTGCTGCAGTAATTCTGGCTATGGGCAGCAGAGAAAGGCCCGCAGGCGCCATCACCATCGCCGGAGAAAGGCCTGCCGGAATCTACACAGCCGGACTTGTGCAAAACCTGATTAATATGAAGAATATCATGGTGGGGGAAAAGGCCGTAATTCTGGGATCCGGAGATATAGGCCTTATAATGGCTCGACGATTGGCACTTGAAGGTGTGGAAGTGCAGGGGGTTCTGGAGATAATGCCTTACACCAGCGGTCTGCCACGAAATATAAATCAATGCCTGAAAGATTTTGATATTCCCCTAAAACTAAATCACACCGCAGTGGAAGTTTTGGGAAAATCAAGAGTAGAAGGTGTGATAAGTGCAAAGGTTGATGACGATTTAAACCCCATTCCTTCTACCAGAAAAAAAATGGACTGCGACACTCTTCTGCTTTCCGTCGGGCTGATTCCTGAAAATGAACTCTCCCGCCAGGCAGGGATACACCTTGATAATCTTACCGGCGGACCTCTGGTAAAAGAAAATCTGGAAACAAACATATCCGGGATTTTTGCCGCCGGAAATGTCCTTCATATTCATGATATAGTCGATTATGTTTCTACAGAGGCAGCTCGAGCAGGAAGATCTGCAGCAAAATATTTAAAAGATAATCCTGATGGCCACAAAGATTATGTTTTTGTGGAACCGGGAGAGGGAATAGACTATGTTATTCCCCAGCTTATAAAAGCTTGTGAAGAAACAGAATTATTTTTCCGAACTGAAAAACCCTTCACTCGTGCTGCGATATCAATAAAGAACCGCAAAGAAATAATTAACGAAAAAAGTTTTCCAGCTCTGCATCCCTCCCGCATGGAAAAAGTGAAAATCAATAAAGATGAAAATTCAAACAAAAAAATATTAAAAAACACTGAAACTGTGCAGGTGTTTGTAAATGAATAAAAAGACTTACAGCAGCCTATCGAAAAAAACGATTATCTGTGTTAAATGTCCTCTGGGATGTGAAATTGAAGCATCATATACAGACAAAAGAACAATTAACATGGAAGGAGCCAGATGTAAAGAAGGTAGAGATTATACGCGTAAGGAAATTTTCAATCCAGAGAGAACTCTGATACATCATGTGAAGGTAGAAAATGGAAAGATACCTCTGGTAAGCGTTAGAAGCGAGGATGAAATCCCCCGGAGTAAGCTCTTCTCTGTCATAGAAATTCTCAACAAAAAATCTATTGAAGCACCAATTTCCAAAGGCGATACAATCTTATCTGAACCTATCGGCCTGGATACCGATATTATTGCCACTAAAACTGTGAGGAGCAGCACCTGAATTTACTCAGCCGGGAAAATCCGAAAGGTTAAATAAGCACGGGCTGCTGCAGTTTATACAGCAGCCCATTTTATTTTTTCTTTGGATTTATATCTGATTTTCAGCAATAAATGAACGAATGTTTTTTTCTAGTATTCTGGCCACCTGCCTAGCGAGCACTCACCTGTATATCGGGCACAAGAACGTAGGGATAGTATCCAAATCTTCCAGGATAGAGCCGGCGGCCCACCGCGGAAACGCGATCGAAATCATCATAAATATTGCCGGCAATCATTACATCCTCGAGCCTGCCCTTAAGCTCGCCATCTTTTATATGATATCCATGAGCCTGAACTGAAAAGTGACCCTGGCTATAGTTGGAGGAGTGAAAGCCAACGATGCTTTCCACCATAATGCCTTCATCCAGCCCCGAAATCATATCCTCCTTCTTCTCCTCCCCCGGTTCAATAGTCGGGTTGACAAATGAAGGAGAGACCGGCACATCTATTCCCGAGGAAAAAAGTCCTTTCTTTAAGCCGTTGCCTTTAGGGCGGGCGTCCATGCGGGCGGCATATTCCAGATCGTATATATAATCCTTTAGGAAACCTTCCTCCACAACCTTCTGCTCCCGGGTAGGGATCCCCTCATCGTCAAAGTGTCTGCTGGCACCGGCATCCTCCCTGTGCGGGCGATCAGTTACGGATATTTTCTCTGAAAATATTTTGTTCTCCCTGCTGCCGACAAGGGGAGATGTCTCCCTGTAAATATTGGCGGCGCTGATCCCTTCATTGAGCGAAACTGTGAAAAAATAGAGGGCGCCGGGTGTGAATAGAACCGGCAGCCTGCCCGTATCCGGACATGAAACCTCTTCGGCCAACTCAAACTCACGCAGGAATTCATTTAACTCAGCCTCCGGCAGGCGCGAGAACATCTCATCCTGCTCAAAATAGCGGCCAAAGGAGGAGCCTCCGCCTGGAATAGGAAGGTAAACGGTGAGGGAATAGTTGCTCTTATTTTCTTTTAAGCTGCCTCCCCGGGATGTTTCAAGTTCTATTTCGCTGTAAGATTTGTTGAAACTTACGTTGAGCGTAACCTCAGGGGCGACCTCCCGAAAGAAACCAAGAAGCTCATTTAAAAATGACATGACCTCATCTTCAGGAACTTCCTCAAAATTGTTCGCGGTTTTTTCGTGATAGGAGCTTAAACTGTGCTGCGAAAAGGAGAATACAGCTTCATCACCATAGCGAACGGACTGCTCCGCCCCCTCTATGAGTCCCTGCCAGGCTTCATCAGAATGCCCGAGGCATGTGTTGCCGCCCAGATTGCCATCATCTATGACTCTGAGAGAACTGCGCGACAAATTTTGATTGGAAATGTTCTCAACATTCCAGTTTTCCAGATTTATTGTCAGTTTTTCACTCCTGCTGGTGAGGAGTTCAGCCTGCTCAAAACCTTTTTTCCAGCTATCATCTCTGGCCATATTATTTCCCTCCAATTGTAACCTGATCGATTTTCACATGAGGTGCGCCTTTGCCAGAAAACATATTGAGCTGCATACCACTGCCGGGACTGCCCTTGCCGCAGCCTCCAACTTCGGAAAATGTGAGGTCATCAGCAACCATAGAAATCCTCTCCAGAGTTTTGAAGAGTTCACCGCTTAAATTGATATCGCGAACCATCTCCTGCTTCTCTCCATTTTCAATTTTATATCCATATTCGGCGCCAAAGGTAAATTGATCACCGGTGGTCTGACCGCCGCGGCTGTTGAGCAGATAATAACCCTCATCTATGGAATTAAAAAGTTTATCGGGATCGTGATCACCCGGGACTATGAAGATATTTGACATGCGGATGATGGGAGTATGATGACAGTCCACGGCCCGCATGTTGCCGCTAATGGGTTCGGAAAAGGTAGCGGCGGTGGCCCGGGAATGAAGCCTCCCCGCCAGTTTGCCTTCTTTAATTAAATCCGTGCGCTCACCCTTCTGCCCCTCATCATCATAGACATAGGAACCGGGCTTCTCCTCCAGGGTGGGATCATCAACAACATTGAGATGAGATCCCCCAAGCTCTCTGTCCATCTCCAGCCTCTTTCTGAATTCGGGATTATTTTCTATACTGTCAGCTTCCGAAAGATGACCGAAAGCTTCATGAATAAATACTGAACCCAGCTCCGGATTTACTATTACCGGATAGCTTCCGGCAGAAATAGGATCCGCGCTGAGCATCTGCTGAAGTATCTCTAAATTTTCCCGCACTTCATCCTGACGGTCTACAAGCCGGGAAAACTCCGGATAGCCTCCGAAACTGATTCTTTTTGTCTGCACCACATCTCCTTTGCGCCCGTAGACGCGGCCGCTGATATAGCTACCCAGAAGTTCGTATTTTATCCTGCTGCCCTCACTGTTGATAAATACTCTATCCGAGTAAAAGTCCCGGTAGCGAAATTCAGTTTTGATAACATTATCCCCTTCAAGGGCCAGATTGTTGTATTCCTCCAGCAGCTCTTTCTTTTCAGAAAGGGTGTAATCCCGGGGATCGCTGTCAGGCTCGATGCGCACCTCATCCTCTTTGACGGGGGCATCTTTGAGCTCCTTTTGTCTATCATCCAGATCTGCTGACTTTTCCGCGACCATCAAAAGAGAGTCCCGCATATCAAGGGCATCTTCCACAGAAGTAAAGGAATTTACCGCTTTTCGTCCCTTCTGAAAAAGACGCAGATGTCCGCCCTCCCGATATGATGACTTGATATCCTTAATCTCATCGTTCTCAAAAGAAATGCTGGTCTCTTCATTCTTTTCGTAGCGAACATCGCCATAATCCAGTTTATCCACGTCAAGAAGCGATTTTAAGTTTTTTTCCATTCTCCTCCCCCTTTGTTTTTCTGTCTGTAAATATAGTGCTGACTCAAAAAAAGATCTTCTAAAAAGCTGCTATAATGCAAAGATGATGCAGTTATTAAAAGATGTTATATGATACTATAAACCCTGAAAAGTTGAGAAAAAACTTCTTTAAAAAATTTCTATATGAAGAAAGCCCAATAGTCTCCATAAAAACCGAACAAAATAGTCCCAAATGCTGTTAAGCTTAAACAAATTTCAATAACTGATTGGTAGAAGAAATTAAAAAATGGAAAATGGATTTCAGTTTTGAAGTATAGTATAATAAATTATAATAATTAAAGTTTTCCAGGTCAAGTATATTTTATCGAAATTTTGCCGAGAAAGCCCCACTGATGTAATTTGCAGATGGATGTCACTGTCCGGATGTCAGCAGTTTAAATACTCCCTGGGAACCCGGCTACCCAGGCGGGAAACAATTTCATAATTTATCGTTCCCACCTTCTCAGCCAGCTCTGTTGCACTGATCTCATCATCACTCTCGCCGCCAATTAGAATCACATCATCTCCAGTCTGAACACCGGAAATATGACTTACATCAATCATTATCTGATCCATGCACACCCTGCCGCGGATAGGGGCCCGGGTTCCATTCACAAGAACCTCTCCCTTATTGGAGAGATGCCGGGGGTAACCATCTGCATATCCCAGGGGTAAGGTGGCAATCTTTTTCTCCTCCTCAGTGACATAGGTAGCTCCATAGCTTATAGATGTGCCGGGCTGCACAGTCTTAAGATAAACTATGCGGGCTTTTAATGACATCACAGGCTTCAGGGGAAAATCCTGATTTACCTGGCGAGAGGGATGCAGGCCATAAAGCATAATACCCGGTCTAACTATATCCAGGGAGTATTCGGGCATATCAATTATTGTCGCACTGTTTGCCACCTGACACTTAATTTCTTTGATCTTCAGGCCCTCTTTATCTGCCTCTTCAATCGCCCTGCGAAACCGGCTGTATTGTTCCCGGGTATACTCCTTATCAGCTTCATCAGCCGTGGCAAAATGGGTCATGATGCTGTCAACATTGAGTCCAGGAGCAGAGGAGACTCGCCGCAGGTAGGAGGGAAGCTCATCCGGACTGACTCCTATCCTTCCCATGCCTGTATCGACCTTTATAGCAGCTGAGAGTTCGACGCCTTCATCCTGGGCCTTTTCACTCAGCTTTTTATAAGAATCTTCCCGGCATATGGTGGGTATCAGATCATATTCCACCAGCAGGCGCAGCTGTTCGCCCAGGGCTTCGCCCAGCACCTGGATCGGAGCCTCAATCCCCGAAGCCCTCAGTTCCATCCCCTCCTCGGGAAGGGCCACTGCCAGCCTTTCTGCCCCGGCTTGCAGTGCAGCCCGTGATACCGGCACAGCTCCGTGTCCATAGCCATCAGCCTTAACAACTGCCATTATCTCTGGATCATCACCCACCTGACGACGAACTGTGTGTATTTGATGGCGAATACTGTCCAGATCAACTTCAGCCCATACCGGCCTGGTTCGGTCGGCCAAGATTAAAACCCCCATTTCTGATCGGCAATTAAAACCGGCTCTTCTTTAAATCCTATAAATTTTTGCACTGCATAAAATCGATATCATCAAACTTTCAATATTATGAGCCCTGGCTAAAATTCTATTATGAATTAAAGTTCATATCCTCTGGATATCTCCTCTAGATATCTCCCCGCAGCTTCTTAACAATATAGCTGGCCACCTGCTCTCCGGTGGTTCCCCGGCCAAAACCGGCATCCATGCCGCATTTTTTGGCTATCTCATCGGTCACCTGAGTGCCGCCGCCTATAAGCAGAACGTCCTCCCTTATGCCGCGCTCCCGGCAGAGATCATGGAGTTTTTTCATGTTTTCTCTGTGGACATCGTTGTGAGTGATTATTGTGCTGATCATAATAATATCAGCATCTGTCTCTATGGCGGCGTCTACAACCTTATTTATGGGAATCGAGGTGCCGAGATAGCGGGTCTTAATACCGTATTTTTCAATGCCTCCATGCTTTATATCTATTATTTCTCTTAAGCCGACAGAATGCTCGTCCTCACCCACTGTGGCTGCCACCACCTGCAGGGGATTTTCTTTCACAAATCCCCTGATCTCATCCTCGGGCAGAGGAATATCTTTTTCCGGAATCTCAAGCTCATCCAGATCTATGGCAAAGTCCACCTGACCCTTCATTTCAATAAGAGTCCCTTCGCTGGGATGCATGGTCTCCCGGTGAATTACCTCTACATTTTTCAGACCCATTTTTTCTCCAATCTGATGAGCGGCCTCCTCGGCCACAAGCTCTTCTACCGGCAGGAAAAGAGTTACTTCAAGCCAGCCGTCACCGCTCCATTCGACCTCGGGCTTGAGCAGATTGCCTTTGCGATATTCCTCTGTCTCCTCCAGTCGGGTTCGCACATTATCCTCAGGATCGAGTTCATCTATGAACTCTATCTTATCTCGCTCCTCAAGAGTACAGCCTCCTATCAGATCGCATCCCTTTTCCACATTTTCGGGCAGATTGTTATAGCCGAAATGATTGCAGACCGGAGCCAGATAATCATCGTCCCTGGGGACAATGCTTTCAGCGGCAACACCCCCGTCCTGCTCCCGCACAATGCCGTCGGCATTGCGTTCGGGATAGCGGCCGGAGTCAACGAAAAATCCCTCCGACACAGCCTCAAAATAACCGCCTGTCTCCAGAATCTCCTCCATGAACAGTATGGCCCTCTCCTTGAGCTCCCTGGCCTTCTGGCGCAGTTCGCTTCCGGAATCATCCTGTAAATCCACCAGCCTATCCAGACCGTCAAGGCCGGCAAAGGTCTGTTTGGCCGTATCGACAGCCTTGATGTTGTTGTAATGCCAGGGGACATTGCGGCCCTCATCCGGTGTTATGGTGCTCTGAATATCAGCCGAAGTCAGGGCAGAAATAAACAAATTCAGAGTATGGGTGACAGTAGCCTCCCGCACGGATGATTCCATGTATTTGGTATTCTGCTGAGCTCGAAAGCGGAAACCATCAAAAAATTCGCGGAGAGCCACGGCATAGGGCAAATTTAACCTTAAGTCTGGAGCCGGCGGTGCCGCCGGAGGAACAGTTGACAGAGCTATTAGCTCCTTTTTCATCCCCGCCTTCAGCGAAAACATGGAGTTTATGGCATGCTGAACGAAAAGCTCCGGCATAACCTTCCAGGCCTTGCGGGCAGTGGCATTGGCATTGTGAGCTCCGTCGATCTGAAGCATATCCACCGCAGCCATAACCTTTTTCGCCACAGCAGCATCTACAAAGGAGCGATACATATTTACATCCCTGTAAAGAACATTGTACTGAGGATCCTGATGGGCACCATTGACACCTTCTTCAGCAAAGAGCACTCCTATCTCCGGACCGGCCACTCCGCTTACATAGGAGTGAAAGTTTAGCGGTCTGCCCACTTCATCCTCGATCAAATCCAGGGCCTTTCTGGTCACGCGAATCTGTTTGCGGGTTATGGGAATACCTCCCACCCCTTCGGGTGTGCCCTCTATGAGTCCGTCAAAATGGCTCTGACCTGCTGTCCTGATCACCATAAGATGATCGGCACCATGCCAGGCCGCCATGCGCATACGTCGTATATCGTCCTCGAAGCGGCCGGAAGCAATTTCGGTAGTTATAACCGGTTCGGGCTGGGGGTCGATCCCGTCAAAACTCCTGGCCGCCGGCAGGGGAACGCTGTTATCGAGCGGTTTGCTCATATCTTCATAGGTGAAATCACCCATTTCTAGCTCATCAACCGGTTCCCGCCAGATCCAGCCCCTGCGGCGGGGTTCATAATTTTCTATGTCTTCCAGAAGCGCCTCGATATCAATTTTTTCATCAGGTGACAGTTCCTCCATCAGTCCCCACCTCCTGCAAACAGGGCTCTGAGACTGTCGCTTTCAAAGTCGCCTTCTTTTATGGCCAGACCCGCCTCTTTGATCTCCATATTTTCTCTTTCTGCCAGTTTTAAAATCACGTGACCCGCTCCTTTGCCAAGCAGATCAGCTTCCGTTATTTTCTTTACTATTGCTTTGGCATCCAGGCTGTCAAAGCCCATTCTTAAAAGCACCGATCTCTCAATAGAAGGAGAAGTGTGGGTGCTGGCCAGATCCATAATGGGATCGACTATTTCTTCAGCCAGCTCCCAGAACTTTTCCTTTAATTCCTCCTCGCTCAGGTCAGCAAGATGTTTTCTTCGCTCCGCAAAATCATCCTCTCGCTGCGAAGGCATAGAAATTCCTCCCATTTCATTTTTGGCTCTTCTTCCGTTTAACAAGAAGAACCTCATTTCTATCCTGGTTTAAATATTTTTGAAGTTCTTATTTTCTAGCCGGAGACTTTTTAAAAGAAGCTTCAGGGCTGCTGCAGGATAGCGCTGGCTTATAACTCCGACCGAAGCCATAATGTAATCCTCATCGAGCAAAACCTTAGCTTCCGGAAGAGGCAGAAGCCTGCGGGAATGCTTTGTACGCAGCGAGGATAAAATCTCCCGCCCCCGGGAGAGTCTGGTCAGAGCTCCTCCAGTGCCAATAAGCCAGTTAGCAGCTGTAAGATCCTTGCCCTCAGCCACAGTCTGCCTGCCTCCAGAGGTGTAATAATCCCGAAACTGACCGGCGTGTCTCTTTAATGCCCTCTCAGCAGCCTCCCGGGCAAGCCTGTTTACCAGCTCCTCCTCTTCTTCATCACGGGGAAGCGGGGAGAGATCCCGATCAGAATCCAGCTCATCCCCCATCAATTCAGCTACATAGGGGGCATTGCGGTAAACACCGAGATCTCCTTCAACAGTTCTTTTGGCTTCCGGCTCCGGGCTGACAAGCATTTCCGCCACTTTTCCGGACTCCTGGCAGACGGAATGAATATCAGTGGTGGCTCCTCCCACATCAAAGACAACCAGATTGCCTATTTCCTTTTTGAGCAGGCGGGCAGCCTCCATAACTGCACCGGGAGTGGGCATCATTTCCAGATCCAGCCACTCCTCGATTTTTTCCATGCCCGGAGCTTTTACTATATGGCTGGCAAACACATCGTGAATTAACTTCCGGGTGGGCTCGATATTGAGATTATCTATATCGGGATATACGTTTTCCGCCGCCAGGACCTCAAAGTTTGTAGGAGCAAAAATTTCCTCCACCTCTTCCCGGACTGCCTGGTTGCCGGCGTAAATAAGAGGTATTTCTTTATCGAGCTCTGCCAGCGCCCGGGCATTGTGAATCACCGTCTCCTCTTCTCCGTAATCAACTCCACCGGCCAGCAGAATGATATTTGGAGATATCTCTCTGACTTTTTCCAGATTCCTATCTTTAAGTTTGCCTGCAGTAACCTGTTCTATTACCGCCCCCGCCCCCAGAGCAGCCTCTTGCGCCGCTCTTACTGTCATGTCCTTTACCAAACCGTGAACGGTCATCTTCAGGCCGCCGGCGGCGCTGCTGGTGGCTACAAACTCATTCCAGGTGAGGTCCTGATAATCCAGCTCTTCCCTGAGATTATCCACGGCCCGACGCAGGCCTATTGTAACATCGCCATCTTCTACGGTTGTGCGGGCAAGACCCTGTCCCAGAAAATCAGGATTATCGCCGGGGCTATCGAAGGCGTTAACCATTGTAGTTGTGCTGCCTATTTCAGCTGCAAGTATATCGATTTTTCCCATATATCTGCCAGCTCCTCATTAAGATAAAAAAAGATCGCGATAAGATAATTTTTCCTCCGCCTAAGTTTAGTTTTCGGCCATGGACCTAACCCGGGTCTCGAAAAATTTCCCCTTTTACTTTACATCACATCTTCCAGCTATAAATATTTTGAAAATAGGACCCCAGGCGCATCATGTATCATATCAATCAGAGATCCGGTAAAATGACTTTTCTCAGAGCAGTCATTGTATATTATATAACGATGATATTGCACCGCATAAAACAGGTTATAAAGTCCTCCATCAGCCCACTTCGACATCAATACTGCTGGAAATCAACTCTTCTGTTTCTGCAGGGGAGAGATTGATTTCGGAAGCCAGAAATTCAATTTCATCCGGACCGAGCTCTTCCAGGCCGCTCTTTTGCACTGCTTTGCTGATATATGAAGTCCTTATATTTTCAAGGTTAAAGTCTTCACCCTCAATCTGTTCGGGATGTTCGGGTATAACTATCGACTCTCCGGGCACCTCTTTTTTGGGATCACCTCTGTACACCTCCACACCCATTTTCCGGGCAAAATTAAGCTGCGATATGGGGTGCTTGCCCGCTCCGGTGTATTCAGTTTCCTGAACAACAATAATTTCATCCTTATCCATCTCCTGAGCCAGACTGAGAGCAGGAGCCAGCGAAGTGTTTCCTGCCGGACCTCTCTCCATCCCTTCCAGTCGGGCCAGAGCTTCGGTGACGTAAAATACCTCGCCCTGCGTGACGATAAGATATCGATCCATATATCGCATGGCCCGGGCAGCATTTATGGGCACATCCGCTCTGTCCGGCCAGGTGGCAAAGGGAATGCCAAAACCGGTATGCCCGGTTGTAAATGATTTGCGATTAAAGTCTCTGTCGCTGGCCATATGCAAACCGCTCAAATCCACGCTGGCTCCAATTATCAGCGTATCATCAGCTCCTGCTTTTTCAATCCCCCGGGCAGTTCCGGTCAGATTGCCGCCGCCAGCATTTGTGCAGATAACTGCAGCAGGATCCTTTCCTTCCTGTTCCCTGATCTCGCTGACAATCTCATATCCGAGAGTTTCCACGCCGGCAATACCAAAAGGTGTATAGAGAGAGGCGTTGAAAAATCCGGTGTCTTCCAGCACTTTAAGAAAGGTATAAAAAAGCTCCGGGCCCACTGTGAGCTGCAAAACCTCCGCTCCATAAGCCTCGCATTTTCGCCCCTTCTCCAGTATCTCGGGCTGCCCCCGGCCCTTGCTGTCGTAAACCTCCTGAACTATGATGGAGTCCAGATTGCGAATGTTGGCCTGAGAGGCCACCGCTGCACCGTAATTTCCGCTGGTGGCGGCTGCAACGCCGGGATAGCCCTCCTTTTGAGCATGATAGACGGAAACGGAAGCTCTACGCGGTTTATAGCTTCCCGAGGGATTTGCGGCTTCATCCTTGAGGAATATTCGTGCTCCTTTCCCCGGAGGAGCCAGCTCCCTGACGAGAGCAGTGAGATTTTTTAACTCGAGCAGAGGGGTATTCCCTACACTGGCCTCCTGCTGGATACTGCGGACTTCATCCAGGTCATATCCCGCCTTCTCCATCATGGCTTCATAGTCAAAGATAAGCTCATTTACGCGAAATTGATCATAATCTATCCCCACCGCCTCTTTCATGATTTGATTGCGGCGATCCATAACTTCTTCATAATTTTCAGCTGGCATCAGTTATCCCCTCCACCGGATCTCATTATTTCCCTGAGCTCCTCCCCAATGGAAAGAAGCTCGGGCACGGGCGGACCGTAAACGTGCTCGTAAGAAGGCTCTGAATCATGGAGAATTCCCTCATAGCGGTTTCCCAAAACCGTCTCTATTTCAGCCTCTTCTCCTTCAGCAGTCGGAGAGAGAAGATAACCTTTCACCCGCATCTCAAGAGGAACATCCTGAGTGTCTTCAGGAACCTGCGGTGCTCTGCTGCCGGCCTCCAAAACTGTCCTGCGGATCTCTACCCAGCTTCCCTCCTCAATTTTTTTACCCACGATATCATCACCCCGGATTAATATTTTTAGAGGCTCTTCTAGCGTTTAATTGTTAAATCTTTGTATCAAAATTAGCTTATATAATTATACTGGAAGCTATAACTCTCAAGTCATAATGAAATTTTTTGAATCCTATCTCCAGCTCTTATATTAGTTTGCTCACATCTCCCATCATTGCTGCCGGCACCGGCAGCTCATCCATAGTCCTTAGTCCGGGCCCGGCTTTCACAATCTCCGGTATCATGTTAATCGATACAGCCATGGTGCCTTTGCCGCCGGGTATCTCAGGTTGAATAGCCATATCAACTCCCGGATCACCAATGATTTTGATATAATCGCCGGTATCGACTCCGGCCTTTTCCGGGTGTATCTGCTGGGGATGCTTGAGAACAATCAATTCCTCACCATTGCGCAGGCCTCTGGCCACGTGCCGGCATCCTGCTACCATACCGGGCTCCACTGTCACGTGTTCGGCCTTCCGGTGTGTATCGGAAATAATAGGTTCGCGTGTCTCTTTAACCTCATCCAGCTGCCAGCCGATCCTGTCTGCAACCATATAAATGGATTCTTTAAAACCGATATGGCCCACAATTTTGCCAGTTTTTACACCCTCTTCAAACTCCTCTACTGTGGTACCCACTCCCTGAGTTTTCATCACCGTGGGACCGAAAGGAGAAAGATCATTAACCCGGGAAGCTTCTATTTTTTCCACCTCTGCGCAGGCCCCCGATAGAGTAATTATGAGAAGGTCCAGCACAAAACCGGGGTTGATGCCTGTACCCAGAACGGAAACTCCCCGCTCCCGGGCCAGCGAATCAATATCCCCGGCAAACTTAGGATCGCCGGCGCTCGGATAGGCCATCTCCTCGGCAATGGATATAACATCGCATTTTGCCTCTATAGCCATTTCAAGTTCCTCTCTTACTTCATCGAGAAAAGAACTGGTGGCATTTAAAACGACATCGATATCGTTATCCAGAACCCTTTCAGGATCATTAGTTGCCTCCACGCCCAATTCATGGTCCAGATCCAAAAGCTCACCTACATCCCTGCCTGACTTTTTCTCCCGGCTTGCTATAGCACCTGCAATTTCAACCCCTTTTTTTTCTGCCAGCATTCTACCCATACCGCTGCCCATAGAACCCATTCCCCAGAGCAAGACTTTGATGTTTTTCATAAACTTATCCCCCCGAAAAGTTTTTTGAAAATTACAGACAAAGAAAATTAAATTCGAAAAGGTTCTTCTCCAAATCAGTTGTCGGAAGAAGCTATGGGGCTCCGCTCACAATGAAATTTTTCCCGTGAGCAGCTATCGCTTTACAGCATATGTCGAAAATTTCACCAAAGGTTATGGAGAGGATCTTTTAAAATAAACGCATTCTTTATACAAACAAAATGATAAATATCCTAACTACCGTGGTAGTCAATTGCCATTATATCGTCGCAGAGGAAAATTTGCAACTCCATAGAGTAGAAAAAAATCAGGTCTCTGAAAATTTTTCTTCATCCGGACCACTTATCATTAGTTCCCGGGCGGAGTTGAACATTATTTTCACTCCGAGAGGCATAATGCTTTCATCAAAATCAAAGCGCGGATGATGATTGGGAGCGGTAATCCCCTTATCCTCATTGCGCCCCCCCAGCCAGAACATAGTGCCAGGCTTTTCCCGCAGGAAATAAGCAAAATCCTCTCCTCCCATTGTGGGTATTTTCACATCTATGACATTTTCCTGGCACAATATTTTTTCCGCCTGTCTGGCCACTAAATCGGTTACAGACCTGTGGTTTGTCAGGGGAGGATACATATTGCGGTATGTCAGCTCATAATTGATTCCGTGAGCCCGAACAACCCCGGCAATGACATCTCTTATCCTGCTCTCGAGAAACTCCCTCATCTCCTCCTCAAGAGCTCTAACCGTGCCTTCCATTTCAATGCTGGCGGGTATAATATTGCGGCGATCTCCTCCTTTTATTTTACCCACGGTGATCACAGCTGACTTTACTGGATTTACGCTGCGGCTTACAATATTTTGCAGGCTCATTATCAACTCCCCCGCTGCCGCCAGGGCATCTTTGCCCTGATGCGGGCTCCCTCCATGAGCACTCATCCCCTGAAGAGTTATGTCAAACTCATCTATAGAGGCAAAACCGACTCCTCTTTTAAAACCAACCTCTCCGGCCTCGCGATCGCTCCAGATATGCAGGGCCAGTATATAGTCAACTTCAGGATCCTCCAGCACCCCTTCAGAGATCATCTTTTCAGCACCGCCCGGACCTTCCTCTGCAGGCTGAAATATAAATTTTATTGGCCCCGGAAGATAATCCTGCAGTCTTTCTGCCAGCATTGCCGTGCCCAGAGCAATGGCGACGTGGCCATCATGACCGCAGGCATGCATATAGCCATCTATCTGCGAGCGATAATTATGATCTCCCTTTTCGTGAATGGGCAGAGCATCCATATCCGCACGTATGGCCACAGTAGGCGCCTTTTCCTTTTTCTCCCGACCTAAAATACCCAACACTCCTGTGCCGGCTATTCCCGTTTTTACCTCCAGGCCGAGTTCCTCCAGAGTTTCCTCAATGAGAGAAGAAGTTTTTTCCTCTTCAAAGGCCGGTTCCGGATGACGGTGTATCTGTCTTCTTATCTCGACCAGCCGGGGAGATATGTTCTCCATAATAGCCCCGATTTCATCCTTCATTTTCACCCTCCTTGCCGAAAATATCGCTTCAAATTTAAAAAATATGAGCGAAAAGAAATAACCTGATTACATTTCTAAAAATTTTGAGGGGCTTTCGCCCCTCTCAATGAAATAAAATATTCTCTGATTAATTTTTAAATTATATTTCCTGTTGTCTTTCACTGCTGCATCTTTTTTACCAGCGAAGGAACCGTTTCTGCTGCATCTCCCCAGATCGGTACGACAAATTCTTCATCATAGAGAGGATTTTCCACGCCGGAGTACCCGGGCTCATCATCGAGATTGAGGATAACTACATGTCCGGCTTCCTCTGCGTTTAAAACGGGCATCCCGGAGATGGGAGAACCATCCGCCTTTTTAGCCGCCGGATTTACCACATCACAGGCACCAACTATGATTACAAGATCCGTATCTGCAAAATCATCATTTATCTCCTCCAGATCCTTAAGGCGATCGTGATCCACACCCACTTCAGCCAGAAGCACATTCATATGTCCCGGCATCCTTCCGGCCACAGGGTGGATGGCCACATCGACGGATTTACCCCTCTCATCCATCAAATCCAGCATTTCTTTGACGTCCTCCTGAGCCTGCGCTACCGCCATACCGTAACCGGGCACTATGATTATTCTTTCTGATTCTTTCATCAGATCTACAGCCCTCTCTTCCGGATTTTCTTCCTCCGGAATATCTTCCGCACCTGTTTCATCCGGGGCTTCTTTTTCCAGTTCGACATCCACTCCCTCCCGGGTTATTTCTACCAGGCGAGGAACAGTTTCGGCGGCATCTCCCCAGAAAGGAATGACAAAATCCTCATCATAGAGAGGATTTTCCACGCCGGAGTACCCGGGCTCATCATCGAGATTGAGGATAACTACATGTCCGGCTTCCTCTGCGTTTAAAACGGGCATCCCGGAGATGGGAGAACCATCCGCCTTTTTAGCCGCCGGATTTACCACATCACAGGCACCAACTATGATTACAAGATCCGTATCTGCAAAATCATCATTTATCTCCTCCAGATCCTTAAGGCGATCGTGATCCACACCCACTTCAGCCAGAAGCACATTCATATGTCCCGGCATCCTTCCGGCCACAGGGTGGATGGCCACATCGACGGATTTACCCCTCTCATCCATCAAATCCAGCATTTCTTTGACGTCCTCCTGAGCCTGCGCTACCGCCATACCGTAACCGGGCACTATAATAATATCCTGAGCTTCATCTATCAGCTGAGAAATTTTTTGCTCGGGAGAAAATTCCTCTTTATCTTCGACAATTTCATCCTCAGAAGTTTCCTCAATAGCTTCATCATCTGCTTCTGTTGACGCTGCTTGATCAGGAGAAAAACCTCTCAGGACTGTGAAAAGACTTCTGTTCATCGCCTCGCACATAATCCTGGTCAAAAGCAGGCCGGTTACACCGACGATGGCTCCAGCGCTGACAAGAAGAACATTTTCCACGGCAAAACCGGAAATAGCTGCTGCCATACCGGAAAAGGAGTTTAAGAGGGAAATTATAATGGGCATATCGGCCCCGCCAACCCGCATGGCAACCAGTACCCCGTATATAGCTGCTGCAGCAATCATAATCGGGATTATGATCATTAAATGCGCGGAACCGGTAGCTGTCATAGCGCCTACGAGTACCGCCATCAGCAGAAGAAGAAAGGTCTGTAAAAACTGCTGTCCGGTGAGCTGGACCGACTTTTCCGTGATCCAGCTCTGCAGCTTAAGTGCAGCCACCACACTGCCGCTGAGAGTAAATGTACCAACACCTAAAGCCAGGGCGGCAGTAAACCAGGCAAATGTGGTCTGAATATCGTATAGAGAAGAAGTGCCTGCAACCAGGGCAGAAGCAGCACCTCCAAACCCATTGAGGAGGGCCACTATCTGGGGCATCTGAATCATTTTTACCCTGCCTGCCAGGAAAATTCCCACCAATGCTGTTCCGCCAATAATAATCCAGATGATAGGATCCGTAAGTATCCCAACAAGGTAAGCGGTATAAACTATAGCAGCTGCCATGGACAGTGCGGCCAGTCTGTTGCCCCATACTGCAGTAGCGGGCGATTGCTGAAGCCTTAAACCGAGCAGAAAACCTATTATTATTATCGCTGAAAAAATTATCTCTCCTGCCATGGTACATCTTCTCCTTTAGCCTCTTCCTCTCTGATAAACATCTTAAACATCCTGCCTGTCACATAAAAGCCCCCAGAAACATTTAGCATGGCCAGTATCAAAGCTGCATAGGCCAGCGGCATATACTGAGAGGGGGCTGTAGCATAAACAACCAGAGCTCCCAGCACCGTGATGCCCGATAGAGCATTCATGCCCGACATCAGAGGGGTGTGAAGCAGAGAAGGAACAGAGGATATTATTTTATATCCAAGCACGATGGATATTATCAAAAAAACAAAGATAATTCCTGTCATAACTGCTTACCTCCTGTAATATTCCCGTAAATATATTATATAAAGAAATCAGATTTTATCCATAGCTCTGAGAGTGCCTTCATGTTTGACCTCACCATCTTTTGTCACAAGTGTATTGCTAACAATTTCATCATCCATATTCAGATCGAGCTCTCCATCGCTGAAAAGGTGGGAGAAATAGCGATGAATATTTTGAGCCAGCATATTCGTGGAGTCAATCGGCAGGCTTGCCGGCATGTTGAGAATGGCGCTGATAGATACATTGTCATAAAATATCTCCTCACCGGCTTTGCTGACTTCACAGTTGCCTCCCTGATCTATAGCAATATCAACTATTGCAGAACCATCGTCCATATTTTCAACCATATCCTCCGTAACCAGCACAGGCGCTTCCTCGCCCATTATAAGGGCAGCAAGGATAACCACGTCACTGTTTTCCACGTGTTCCTTTAGAGCCTGGCGTTCTTTTTCATACCATTCCTCCGGAAGCCGCTGGGCATAACCATCCTCACTTACTGCGAGGTCTGAAGGGATCTCAATATCAAGCACATCGGCCCCCAGACTTTTAGCCTGTTCATTGGCTTCAGGCCTTATATCAAAACTTTTAACCTTTGCACCGAGCCTGTTAGCGGTGCCTATAGCCTGAAGCCCGGCAACTCCCGATCCGATTACCAGCACCTCAGCAGGGCCCATGGTGCCAGTAGCTGTGGGAATCATGGGCATAAATTTCCTCAGATGGCTGGCAGCAATAATAACCGAGCGATATCCAGCTACCGTGCTCATGGAGGTCAGGGCATCCATGGACTGAGCTCTGGAAATACGGGGAATGGCATCTAGAGTAAAGCCGGTGACACCCGCGTCAGCCAGCTTCTCCACCATCTCGTGATTATGAGAATTAGCAGGGTGTAAGAAGCTGATCAAAACTGTATCTTCAGACATCATTTCAGCTTCATGCCTGCCTATTTCCTCATTAAATTGAGGCTCTTTCACTTTTAAAACCACATCTACATCCTTATAAACATCTTCAGGGCCGGGAACTATCTCAGCTCCCGCCTTTTCAAATTCTGCGTCGGAAAAGTAAGCTTTTTCCCCGGCACCCGATTCCACCAGGACCCGAGCTCCTTCATTTACCATCTTTTCAGAGGTTTCAGGTGTGACTGCCACCCTTTTTTCCCCCTGCAGGATCTCGCAGGGCACTCCTACTTTCAGATCGGAAAATTGCATAATAAAAATCACTCCTTTTATGGGTTAAATTATTATAAAACCACCAAAATCAAAACCACTCTGATCCCCAGAAAAAAATCCGGGGCTTCCCGGCAAAATAACCCGGTTTTAATCCCCAATGCACTGAAAAACTGATTAAGGCAAAAAAAATCCCTGGATAAGGGATAAAATATTAATTTAATCATAGTCATCATTTAATAACATTCTATCCTATCCAGGAATCTCCTGCCGTTTTATATTTTTTTTTGAAGTTTGCCAGGCTGTTCCTGTATATGCCACCGGATATATCAGTCAATTGCCAATTTAACTTTCGAATATTTTTCTAATCCAGTCTATATAATCTCCCGGTACTTAAAGCTCGAAACGTTTTGTGATTTCATCCAGAGCCTCAGCCATTTCCGCCAGGTCTTCTGAAGCTTCAACGACTTCGTGAGTTGTAGAATTTTGCTCTTCCGTAGCCGCCGCAACTTCCTCTGCATTGCCGGAAGCCTGTTCGCTTACAGCTGCAATTTCCTGCATAGCCGCAGAAACATCACTGCTGCTCGCCGCCATCTGCTGGGTGCTGGAAACCACTTCTTCTATCAGGTTCGTCAGCTCTTTGAGAGCAAACTCTATTTCTTCAAAAGCATCTTCCGTGCTTCCTATGGCCTCCACGCTTTCTTCAACAGCTTCGACAGTTTTTTCGGTCCGCTCTACCGAATTATCGACTCTTGTTTGAATATCCCCGATTAACTCAGCTATCTCTTCGGTGGCCTGAGAGGATTCTTCCGCCAGTTCCCTTATTTCATCGGCAACAACGCTGAAACCCTGACCGGCCTGTCCGGCTCTGGCGGCCTCAATTGCCGCATTCAAAGCCAGAAGGTTGGTCTGTTCGGAAATGCTGTTTATCAGTTCAATTATTTCACTTATTTCACCCGATAGCTCACCCAATTTATTTATATTTTCAGAGACTTCCTCTGTGTTTTCTTCCACCCTGTCAATTTTTTCCTGTGAATTTCCCAGGGCTTCGCTGCCCTGTGTCACCTCTTCTTTTACCGTCTCAGCCTGTCCCTTCATCTTATCCGTTTTTTCCGATATAACATCTATCTCCTGACTTAAACTCTGCATATTTTCCTGGGTCTCATCAATCTGAGCAGACTGCTCCTGGGCACCGGAGGCTACCTCTTCAACTGCTGTGCTAATCTCCTGGGCCGAAGCAGACATTTCCTCACTGTTGGCCGAAAGTTCCTGACTGGATGCAGCAAGGTTTTCTGCCATCTCCCTTTCTTCTCTGATAACTTCTGAAAGCTTTCTTTCCATCTCTACAAAAGTATTTGCCAGCTGCCCAAATTCATTGTCTCTTTCAAGATATTCAGCAAGTTTGGCATCCTCTCTATGAGTTAAATTGAGGTTTGATATTTTACCTGCTGTATCTATTGTGGCTTTAATAGGAGTGGTTATTGTGCGAGTAAATAATATAGTGACAACCAGAATTATCACAGCAGCAATCAGGATGGTTAAAATTGTGGTATTTCTAATCTGCATGGCGCCCGCAAATATTTCCTCCTGATCAATTTCCACAATAAGACCTGCAGCCCTGTCACCATATCTAACCACTTCATTCTGACCTAAAACAGGTTCACCGCGGTATTCTTCATATTCATCCGTAAGTCTAAATCCAAAATCTCTTTCCTGTATGGGGTTAGAAAGATTTTCAACCGCTTTAGTATCAATTTTCCTGTTAAAGGCAGCCTCATCATCCAGGTCATCTAAAAGAGTTGTGCTCATAAGCAGACCTTCCCCGTCAATAAGGTATGCGTCGGCTGTTGTACCCAGCTCCTCCAGACCTTCATGAATGATTTTATCAACCTCATTCGTATCCAAAACATAGACCAAAAGACCAACTATGTCCCCGCTAAGTCCCTCGCTCCTTACCGGAGCGGCAAGCTCTATAGTATGTTTATCCCTTGCTTCCGAGTAAAATGGTTCTGACCAGCTAATCTCCCCCTCCAAAGCCTGCTCGATGTAGTCTCTATCAGAAAGGTCACTGCCAATTTCATCCTCAACATCGGAAATAACCACTTCTCCAAAAGTGTCAACCATAATTACCGCCTCATAATGCTGAAAGGTTTGCAAAATCTCTTCGGCAGACTCTTCCAGGATCTGAGAAACGCTATCCCAGATCATGTCGTATAGTTCCAGATCCCAATCTCGTCCTCCCATAGTGTCCATGTTTTCATAAATATCAGAATTATTGACAAAACTTATAATGTCGGCTTCAGATTGTTCCCAAAAATTTTCTAACCTGGCATCGGTCTGAGCTCCCACAAGAGAAATAGATCCGTATGTCTGCTCCCTTAACTCCCCCTCTGAATTATTATAGGCCATAAAACCAACTATAATCACAGGCAAAAGACCTATTGCTAAAAAGAGAATTATCAACCTGGTTTTTAAGTTTAAGTCAGCAAAAAAATTCATGATATTTTTTCACTCCCCTCTGCTCATAGATCAAATGCAATAAATTTAGGTTATTCCTGCGTTTAGTTATTAAATCGTTATGTCAAAATCAGTTTATTAAATTATACTGTCTATTGATTTTTCATGCGGGGATCAAGTGCATCTCTCAGACCATCCCCAACAAGGTTAAAACCCATAACCGCAATCATTATAGCCACACCGGGATAGGTTGTTGCATGATGAGCAGTCCTGATATAATCTCTGCCCTGACTGAGCATGGCTCCCCACTCGGGCGTAGGAGCCTGAGCTCCCAGACCCAGAAAACCGAGCCCGGCTGCCCATAAAATGGCAGTTGCTATCTGGAGAGAGGAAAATACTATAATTGGTGCCAGACACTGAGGCAGGACGTGTTTTATAATTATCATCCCATCGCCTCTTCCCAGGGCGCGCGCCGCCTCAACGTGTTCACTGTTTTTTACGGAGAGGACATCACCACGCACCAGCCTGATATACTGGGGAATATTAACTATACCAACAGCTATCATGGCATTAACCAGGCCCACACCCATTACCGCCACTATGGTTATGGCCAGAAGCATTCCGGGGAAAGCCATCATAATATCTACAAATCTCTGCACCACGAGATCGAGTTTTCCTCCGAAATATCCGGAAAGTGCTCCCACGGGCACTCCGATAATCAAACCTATAGATACCGATATAAAGCCGATGGAAACAGAATAGCGAGCCCCATATATAATTCGACTTAAAAGACATCTGCCCAGATCATCGGTGCCCAGGGGATATTCCCAGGAAGGATCCTCCAGAGTATTGAAAAAATCCTGTTCGTAGGGATTATGAGGAGCGATAAAGGGAGCAAATATTGACAGCATAAAAATAATAAAGAGGACTATCAGGCCGATAATTGCAAGTCTATTGCGCTTTAACCTTTTAAAAGCATCGCTTTTTAAAAAACGTCTTATCATATCCATTGCTATCCCTCACTCGTATTGTATCTGGGGGTCCAAAAATGCATACAAAATGTCAACGAAGAGATTTATCAGAACAAAGAGAAGAGCAAGCAGCATTACTGATCCCTGCACAATAGGATAATCCCGGGCCAGAATGGAATCAACCATAAGTCTGCCCACACCCGGCCAGGAAAATACCGTCTCAGTCAATACAGCTCCTCCCAGAAGAATGCCAAATCGCAGGCCTAAAATGGTTACTATTGATATAAGGGCATTGCGCAGAGCATGTTTTAAGTTTACAATTCTCTCTTTTAAGCCTTTGGCCCGGGCAGTTACTATATAATCCTTGCCCAAAACCTCAAGCATGCTGGAGCGCGTCATGCGGGCTACCAGAGCCGTGGACTGAGCTGCCAGTGTGACGCTGGGTAAAATAAAATGCCACATTGTGCCGGTTCCGGAAGAGGGCAGCCAGCCCAGATTAACCGAAAATATTAGCATTAAAATTAAACCCAGCCAGAATACAGGAGCAGAAACACCAAAAAGCGACATCACCATGCTCGTATTATCCACGAGTGAATAAGGGCGGGTGGCCGAAACAACCCCGGCGGTTATCCCCACCAGTGAAGCTATAGCAAGTGCAATAGCTGTAAGTTGAAGCGTGCGAATAAATCGAGGCCAGATTTCTACCAAAACCGGCTGTCTGGTACGCGTAGAACGCCCCAGATCACCCTGCAGGGCATCAAGCAGAAAAATACCATACTGCACGGGAAGAGGCTCATCCAGACCCATCTCCGATCTCACATGTTCAACGTATTCAGGAGTGGCATGAACTCCTGCGAGAGCCACCGCCGGATCACCCGGCAGCATCCTTACCATGCCAAAAACTATCATGGAAACACCCAGCAATACAGGAATTAAAAGAAGAAGTCTTCTTAAAATATAGGCGGTCACTTTCATACCTCCTGGCCAGTATTTGTGGAGATTAAGTAAGAAGTTTAATGAGGCCCGCCTGCAGCATTTATACGGGCCTCAAATGGTTACTAATTTATTCTTGAAAAATGAACTCATTCCTTCATCTGAGACTAATGACTTTAATTTATGATTCTTCTGGAGCTACTGTATCCAGAGACACAACTTTATCTCCTTCTTCCAGGCTTATAACTTTTACCCCCCGGGTGTTGCGGCTAAATGAGGATATCTCTTCCACGGAAACCCTTATTATCTTTCCTTTTTCGGTGATGATAAAGAGATCCTGTTCATCCTCATCGCGGACGACAACTGCAGATACAAGTCTGCCTATCTCATCGCTGAGGCGGGCGGTAACCAGTCCTTTTCCTCCCCGCTGCTGGGGTCTATAATTGGCAAGGGGGGTTCTTTTCCCGTAGCCTTTATCAGTTATGACAAAAAGCTCCTCGCCCCGACTTACCCTGTCCATTGCAACCACCCTATCATCCTCATCCAGGCTTATACCTTTAACGCCGTAGGAATTTCGACCTGTCTCACGCACTTCATCTTCTGCAAAGCGGATGGCCCGACCGGCGGCGGTAACCATTACAATATCATCACTCCCATCTGTGCGGCAGACATTAATCAGTTCATCATTATCAAAAAGTCTTATTGCTTTAAGACCCGAATAATTTGAGTTGTATTTGCTGAGGGAAGTCCTCTTTATCTGTCCCCGAGCTGTGGCCATAACCACATATTTATCTCCATTATCTTCATCATCTTCACCAAAACTTTCCAGGGGCAAAATTCCGCTGATATTTTCCTCCTGGTCCAGGGATATAAGATTTATTATGGCAGTTCCCCGGGCTGTGCGGCCCGTTTCGGGAATCTGATAACCTTTGAGTCTGTACATGTTACCCCTATCGGTAAAGAAAAGGAAATTATCATGGGTTGAAGCAGTTATCAGGGTTTCTACCGTGTCATCATCCCTGGTATCCATGCCAATGACGCCCTTTCCGCCGCGATGCTGGCTGCGGCATATGTCCACAGGCATTCTTTTGATATAATCTCTGCCTGTAAGAGAAACGATTATTTGCTTTTCAGCAATGAGATCTTCCATCTCCAGATTGGTATCCTGATTTAAAATCTCTGTGCGGCGTTCATCGTCATATTTATCCCTGATCTCCAGCATTTCCTCTTTTATGGTGTTCATCAGTTTTTTCTCGCTGTCGAGAATTGTGCGCAGCTTCTCAATCTTTTCCTGCAGATTTCTGTATTCATTTTCAATTTTTTCTCTCTGCAGAGCAGTCAGGCGTTTAAGCTGCATGGAAAGGATAGCCTCTGCCTGTTTTTCTGTGAGTCCGAATTTTTCCTGCAGTTCAGTCGAAGCTGTATCGCTGTCCGGAGCCTTCTTAATCAACTCCACCACATCATCTATATCATCAAGAGCCCGGCGATAACCCTCCAGTATATGAGCTCTGTCCTCAGCTTTTTTAAGATCGTATTCGGTGCGTCTGCGCACAACCTCTTTTTGGTGCTGCAGGTAATGATAGAGTGCTTCCTTTAAAGAGAGAAGGCGCGGCTCATTGTCGACCAGGGCCAGCATAATGACGCTGAAGGTAGTCTGCAGACGAGAGTTTTTATAAAGCTGATTTAAAAGAACATCGGGATTGGCTCCCTGCTTAAGCTCAATAACTATTCTCAAACCGTGCCTGTCCGACTCATCGCGCAGGTCCTTAATTGCCTGTATCTCTTCGTTTTTGACCTGCTCGGCTATCCTTTCAATCAGCCGGGCTTTATTTACCTGATAGGGAAGCTCCTCCACAATAATGCGATCGGCTCTTTTTTCTCTCTCCTCTATTTTCGTTTTAGCCCTCACTCTCACCCTGCCTCTGCCGGTTCGGTATGCTTTGAGTATCTCGTCCTGATTCATTATTGAACCGCCCGTGGGAAAATCAGGGCCGGGGATCGACTCCATCAGCTCCTCAACTGAAATATTGGGGTTATCGATCATTCCAATGAGCCCATCAATAACTTCACCGAGATTATGCGGGGGAATGCTGGTGGACATACCCACTGCTATGCCGGCACTGCCGTTAACCAGCAAATTGGGAAAACGAGCGGGCAGGACTTCTGGCTCCTCCAGGCTATCATCGAAGTTTGAAACAAAATCCACAGTATCCTTATTTATGTCTCTCAACAGTTCCTCGCTAATGGGAGACATGCGAGATTCAGTGTATCGCATTGCCGCAGCAGCATCACCATCAACAGAGCCAAAATTGCCGTGCCCATCCACAAGTGGATAGCGGTAGGAAAAATCCTGAGCCATCCGCACCATGGAGTCGTAAACAGAGGACTCCCCATGAGGATGATATTTACCCAGGACCTCTCCAACTATGCGAGCCGACTTTTTGTGGGGTTTATTTGAAGTGATACCCAGATCTTTCAGAGCATAGAGAATCCGCCTGTGTACGGGCTTTAATCCGTCCTCAACTCTGGGCAGGGCCCTGCCCACAATCACACTCATGGCGTAATCCAGATATGCACCCTTCATCTCTTCATCTATGGGAACCTTCTTTATGCGTTCAGCTTCCACCATATTTCATCACATCCCTATACATCAAGATTCTCAACTTCGCTGGCATTTTCCTTAATAAATTCCCTGCGGGGAGAAACTCTATCTCCCATGAGAGTGGTAAAGGTATCATCTGCCAGAATTGCATCCTCTATCTCCACCTCCAGAAGCACTCGATTCTCAGGGTTCATTGTAGTATCCCAGAGCTGCTCAGGATTCATCTCTCCCAGGCCTTTATATCGCTGCAGGGAGAAATTTTTATGACCATTTTCCTCTAAAAACTCTTCAAGAGCCCTGTCATTGTAGAGATATTCCACTCTGCTGCCAAGTTTAACCTGATAGAGGGGAGGTTGAGCGATAAAAATTCTGCTCTCCTCAATCAGAGGTTTCATATAGCGGTAAAAGAAGGTGAGGAGCAGCGTCCTAATATGAGCTCCATCCACATCAGCATCGGTCATAATGATAATCTTACCGTAACGCAGGCTGGAAAGATCAAATTCATCCCCCACGCCGGTACCTATTGCCGTAATTAGCGCCCTTATTTCTTTATTATTAAGTATTTTATTTAAACGGGCCTTTTCCACATTGAGAATTTTACCCCTAAGAGGCAAAATAGCCTGAAAGCGGCGATCCCTGCCCTGTTTAGCCGACCCGCCGGCCGAATCACCCTCCACAATGTAAAGCTCGGACTCCTCCCGTTCCCGGGTTGAGCAGTCGGCAAGCTTTCCAGGAAGAGCAGTGGAGGTTAGGGCATCCTTGCGCCTGGTCAAATTTCTCGCCTTTTTAGCAGCTCTTCTTGCTTCGGCCGCTTTGCGCGCCTTGGCCACAATTTTTTTACCAACATTCGGATTTTCTTCCAGATATCTGTTTAGACGCTGACTCAAAATGGAATCAACAAAACCCCGCATTTCGCTGTTTCCCAGCTTGGTTTTGGTCTGCCCTTCAAATTGAGGGTCAGTCAGCTTGACGCTGATAACAGCGGTGAGCCCTTCACGGATATCCTCACCTTTGAAATTGTCCTCCTTATCCTTAAGCAGGCCCTTGCTGCGGGCGTAATCGTTGATCGTTCGTGTAAGGGCTCGCTTGAAACCGCTTAAGTGTGTTCCACCCTCCCGGGTATTGATGTTGTTGGCAAAGCTAAAAATAGTTTCATTGTATCCCTGGTTATACTGGATGGCAATTTCCGCTTCGTGCTCATCCTCCTCGGCTTCGATAAATATTGGGTCGGGAAAAAGAGGCTTTTTATTTTTATTTAAATTTTCTACAAAGGAGATTATACCGCCTTCGTAACAATATGATTCTGTCTTCTCCTCTTCCTGGCGAAAATCGCTAAACTCAATCTTCAATCCCCTGTTTAAATAGGCAAGCTCTTTAAAGCGCTGGGAAAGAGTCTTATACTTAAAATCTATTTCATCAAAAACCTCTGGATCGGGCCGGAAGCGAATTTCAGTTCCGGTACAATCCGACTCACACTCACCTATTGGTTTCAAATCAGTAACTGGAGTTCCCCTCTCAAAACGCTGATAGTAAACCTTTCCATCCTTCCAGGAAATCTCCACCTCAAGCCACTCTGCCAGAGCATTTACCACAGATACTCCCACCCCGTGCAGACCACCCGATACTTTATAACCCTTACCGCCAAATTTCCCTCCCGCATGGAGGGTAGTCATAACAACTTCTACTGCCGGTCTGTTTACCTGGGGATGGCTTTCGATGGGAATACCCCGTCCATTATCCCTGACTACAACGATATTATCCTCATTGAGTTCCACCTCGATTAGATCACAGTAGCCGCTCATGGCTTCATCAATGCTGTTGTCAACAACCTCAAAAACAAGGTGATGGAGACCCTCAGAAGCCGTCGAACCGACATACATGCCCGGACGCTTTCTTACAGCCTCCATTCCCTCCAGCACCTGAATATTTTCAGCTTCATAATTCATGCTGTCTCTCATATCCCTCATAGCAATCAATCTCCTCCAGTTTCCGTCACTAAATTCCTCATTCTTCTTGCCAGCGTTTTCGAAGAAATCATGGAAAGATAGATAGTTTCTCCCGTGAGTACAAAGGAGCGCACTTCTTTATCCTCTTCTCCTGATCGGTCAACAATAAAACCCTCTTCTCCGGATATTTCAAAAAATTCCTGAGAAATATCAGAGTCCATAACCCGCTCGTAATCTCCGATCAAAACAATTTCCTCTGCCGGAACCATATTATCATTACCTATATGAAGAAACATATTATCACCATCCTTCGGTGATTTCTCCCTGCCTGATGGTATAGAAATGATCTTCATCGCTGGTGATTTCCTCGGCCATCATCCTGTCTGTTGTGGTGAGAAAAGTCTGCACCCTGCTGCCAATAAAATCCATGAGCAAACCGCGGCGGTCCTCATCAAGTTCGGAAAAAACATCATCCAGCAGAAGAACGGGATATTCACCGGCTTCAGACTTCATAAACTCCAGTTCGGAAAGTTTGAGCGATAAAGCTACAGTTCGCTGCTGACCCTGAGAGCCGTATTTCCTTACATTCATTTCATTTAATATGAGATTTAGATCATCTCTATGAGGTCCGCAGGTGGTGTAACCTCTGTCAATTTCCTTTTCTATTTTATCTTCAAGCTCACGCTCCATAGCCTTTCTCAATTCCTTTTTATCCATATCATTGCTGGCAGGAAAACTAAAATCATAGGATATAGTTAAATTTTCCTCATTGTTTGTCAGGCGGCGCTGATGAAGCCGCCCCAAAATTTTCAGTTTATCCACCACCTCCAGCCGCTTGGCAACAATTTTGCTTCCAGCATCCACCAGCTGATCGGTAAAAACAGATAAAAGCTCTTTTTTCTCACTTTTACCGGACCTGATTTCCTTGAGCAGGTTATTTCTCTGCCGCAGCACTCTGCGGTAGCGCTGCAGATGGCGGTAATAGGAAGAACTGACCTGAGAAACTTCTATATCCAAAAAATCCCGACGGTTTGAAGGGCTGCCCTTGACAAGCTGGAGATCCTCCGGCGAAAACATAACAACATTTAACCTGCCTATAAAATTTTCCTGCTTATCGACCTCTTCATCGTTAAGACGGTATACTTTTTTATTTTTTTTCAGGCGGAGAGATAGTTTATCCTCTAAATCGTCATTTTTGATCAGCTTGATCTGGATAATAGCTCCATCGTCTTCGAAACCTTCAGCTATAAGCTCACCGGTGACGGATGTGCGATGCGAACGACCTGTGCCCAAATAATAAATGGCCTCCAAAAGATTTGTTTTTCCCTGACCATTAGCCCCCAGAATAATATTTAAATCTCTGTTAAAATCAACCAGCACGGAGGACAAATTGCGAAATTTGTCGGCATATACGCGAGAAATGAACAAATTTAATCCCCGCTCACCCGGCAGGACCATTCAAATCCTTCAATTTTGATAACATCACCGGGGGTTAATTTTGTAGACCTGCTGTATTCAACTTCTTCATTGACCGTCACTTTTCCTGCCTGAATTAGATTTTTCGCCTCTCCTCCACTCTCCACTAAATTCGCCCACTTCAAAAACTGATCCAGCTGAATTGTATCAGTATCAATACTGATATCTTTAATATTTTTATTCTGCTCTTCCATTTTACTCCTCCTTGTCGGGTCTAATGGGCATTATAAGGTATATATAATCATCGCTTCCAGGATTTTTAAGAGCCAGGGGATTAACCGGGCCTATGAGCTGAAGCAAAACATCATCCTCATCTAAAACCTTAAGCCCATCAAGTATGTAAGAGGCATCAATTTTAATTTTTTGAGGCTGCCCTTCCATCTCTATTTCTACTTCACCCCGGCCATGGCCCTTTTCCGAGGCGGTGGATTCTATTTTAAGGGTATTATCTGAAAAATCCAGCTCTATAACATTGGAATCAAGCCGCGCTATTGTTTCCACCCTCTTAACAGCATTCTGAAGTTTCTTCCTGTCAACCCTGACATCCGCTGAAAATTCGGATGGCATTACCTGGTTATAGTTGGGAAATTTACCATCAATCAAGCGGGAGGTAACAGTTACATCTCCGCAGAAAAATCGACAGTGACTGGAATCCAGAACAATTTCAATTTCATTTTCTTCATCATCTGATAGCAATCTGCTCAGTTCATCCAGTGTCGGTGCAGGAATTATTGCTCTGTACTTTTCCTCGAGATCAAGATCCATCTCCTTTTCATAGTAAGCCATTCTAAATGTATTTGTAGCCACCATCAATGCAGACTGAGCGGAAACCGTAAGAAGAGCTCCGGTCAAACCCGGCTGAGATTCTCTTTTCGAACAGGAAAATTTCACCTTATTAACCATATCGCTGACAATACTTTCGGGCAAAGATAATCTAACATCCTCTTCAACGTCAGGAAGTTCGGGAAACTCATCTGGCTTAAAACCGCGCAAATCAAATTCTGAAGAAAGAGATGTTATATGAGCAGAGTAATCCTCTTCATCAGTTTCAACGCTCACGCTGTCCCTGGGCAGCTCCCGGACTATACTGCCGAGCTCATCTCCTGGCAGAACAATTTTGCCGGGCTCGTCAACATCAGCTTCTACCCGCATAACTATGCCCAACTCTAGATCTGTAGCTGTCATTGTGAGATTTCCTCCCTCTTCAGCTTCAATTAAAATTCCTGACAGGATGGGCATAGTATTACTTGTAGAAACAGCTTTTCCAGTTTGACGCAGAGCGTTGTGGAAAACTTGCTGCTGTAGAGAAAATTTCATTTTTTACACCTCCATAATTATCAATCATTTAAATATAATAGGCGTAGTAGTAAGGAGCTGTTAAAATGTTAAAAACCGCCTTAGATCATTGATATAATGGCAATTAAAGGATGTGAATAAGCTGTAAAGATCCTCTTAACTCTTATCCACATATAAACAGACAGGAAATTTGAAATAATTATCCACAAAATTATCCACAGCGTATTAACAACCTATCTACAAATTTATTAACAGGATATTTGTGTATTAGTAATAGAAGTTATAAGCTTTGTTCACAATTAAATTTTTCCTCTGCTTCAGTTAATGTAAAATGGACTAAAATTGGCCTTTCTCCAGTTTACCCTTCAGGTGTTCAATGGTCTGTTGAAACTCATTATCCTCTTCCAGGCGCTCGGATATCTTGTTGTGAGCATACATAACAGTTGTGTGATCTCTATCGCCGAATTCTTCGCCGATCATGGGCAGAGAGGATTCGGTCAACTCCCTTGCCAGGTACATAGCAATCTGACGGGGAAGTACGATATTTTGAGTTCTTCTCTTTGAGTCCATCTCTTCCAGACTGATATCATAATTATCAGCAACAACCTTTTTAATGCTGGCAATATCCAGTTCGACTTCCTCATCTTCCTCTTCTGAAACTAAATCCTTAAGAGCAGCCCGGGCAAGATCGAGATCAATCTCTTTATCGACCAGCTCGGAATAAGCAATGACTTTAATAAGGGCCCCCTCCAGTTCACGAATATTGGATTGTATTTTATTGGCGATATAGATAATTACTTCGTTGGGCACCTCAAGATTTTCGAGATCAGCTTTTTTTCTCAGGATTGCAATTCTTGTTTCTAAATCTGGCTTTTGAATATCAGTAATAAGTCCCCATTCAAAACGGGAGCGAAGCCTTTCCTCCAGAGTAGGTATTTCTTTGGGAGGTCGGTCACTCGATATTATAAGCTGCCGATTGGCTTCATGTAGAGCATTAAAAGTGTGAAAAAATTCCTCCTGAGTGCGTTCTTTGCCTGCCAAAAATTGAATATCGTCTACAAGGAGTATATCAATATTTCTGTATTTATCCCGAAAATCAACGGTTTTATCGTCTTTAATGGCATTGATAAGTTCATTGGTGAATGTTTCGGAGGAGACATAGACAACTTTTTGTTTGGGATTGTGTTCGAGTATAAAGTGAGCTATGGCCTGCATCAGGTGAGTTTTTCCCAGGCCGACTTCTCCGTAAATAAATAGGGGATTATATGCTTTTGCTGGAGCTTCAGCCACAGCAAGGGAGGCTGCATGAGCAAAGCGATTGCTGTTACCCACTACAAATGTATCAAAGGTATATTTTTTATTGAGTCCATTTTTCAGCTGATCGTTATCTATATCTTTTATGATTTTATCATCTTCTCCATTTTCTTCGTCTCCGGACTCACTTTTTTCCGAAGACATCTTTTCCAGCTCCTCCGGGGTTAAAAATTCCAGCTCAATTTTTTCTCCCCCTATATCTGACATTGTTTCTGCTATTAATGAACAATATCTTTCCTGGATCCAGTCCTTAATAAATTCATTGGGAACCCTAAATCTAAGTGTATTTTCTTCTATTACCCCCACCGGTTCAGTTTCGGCAAACCATGTGCTGAAACTTGGATTGCTAATTTTGCTCCTTATTTTGGAGAGAGTTTCTTCCCAGATATCAATTAATTCTTCTTCGGATAGACTCATAAAAATATACCTCCTGATAAAATCCTGCCTCCGGTTTTACACAGGCTGTGGATAGTTGTGTATAAAATACCGGCATTTTTCCACAGGCAGTTCCGGGTCAGTAAATTTTCGATATGGCGGAAATATAATACAATTAAAAATGAATTTTTTAAAGACCTGTGGATAACATCTGGTAAAATTCACAGGTTATCCACAGAATTACCCCCCATTCGCGTTAAAAACGAGGGTTTATTAACAGGTTGTGGATAAAAAACTTATGTTCTTGTGGATAAATATAAATTCCGGCGCAGTTGCTGGAGAGTTGCAGAAGGGTGTGGAAAGATAGTTTTTCACAGAAGAATTGGGCTGCTGAACCGGATTTTTGTAGAGTTATCCACAGGAAGTGTTAATATAATACCAGATTATCAACAAATTATCAACAGAACCTGTAGACAACTCAAATCTGTGGAAAACCCGTTGATTTTGCTCATTTGGCCGTTCTAAACATTTTATTTGATCATTTTTTCTGGAAAATTTCTCTTCCTCTGCTTGACTACCCTCACTAAATACCATATAATTTATATTGTACAGTTTTGTCTGGAATAGGGGGAATTATCATTATTGAAACCCTGAAGAGAGATAGTCAATTCAGGCAGGTGTATGATCGGGGTTGTTCTAAGGCCAGTCCCTATCTGGTTGTTTTCTGGCTCGAAAATAACCTTGATTATAGCCGATATGGATTTACGATCAGCAAAAAAATTGGAAGTGCTGTGGAGAGAAATCGTCGAAAAAGGCAGCTGAAGGAGATTGTTAGAAGGTGGCTGTCACCGCTGATTAAAACTGGATATGATGTGGTTTTTATAGCCCGGCCCTGGATAAAAAAATTAAACTTTTATGAGATGAAAAAGGATATGCAAAAACTTCTTGAAAACTCCAATCTGCTAAAAAATTCCCGTCAAAAGTAAACATCCTTTTCAGGGAGAAAACGGGAGGAAGATTTATGCAGACAATTGTTAGCTTTTTGAAAAAAACTTTGCTGGCTATAATTAAATTTTATCAGAGATTTATTTCACCTTTTTTACCCCGGAGCTGCAGATTTTACCCCACCTGCTCCAGCTATACCAGACAGGCGATAGAAAAATATGGACTGTTGAAAGGTTCCTGGATGGGTTTAAAACGCATACTGCGATGTCATCCCTTTAATCCAGGGGGATTTGATCCGGTAGAATAGGAGGAATTATTAAATGTTTGGCATTTTCGGTCGATTGATCGACTTTATGGTTGAAGTGATACTTTTTCTTTATGGCATTGTTCCCAGCTATGGTCTGGCAATAATTCTTTTTACGATCGCGATAAAGATGCTTTTGCTTCCGCTTATGATTAAACAGACCAAATCGATGAAGGCCATGCAGGATTTACAGCCCCAAATGAAGGAAATCAAGGATAAATACGATGATGACAAGGAAAAACAGCAGGAAGAGATGATGAAATTATATCAGGAAAACAATGTTAATCCCATTGCCGGATGTCTGCCGCTGGTGGTACAGATGGCAATTATTATTCCGCTATTCAGGGCCATTCATCAGCTGGAAGAGGTTGCTCCCGGCTTTGAAGAGGCTTCCTTTTTGTGGATTGGCAGGATCACCGATGGATCTCTGGCGGAGCGCGATATAATTCTTATTGTACTGACCGGCCTGGTTATGCTGGCTCAATCCAAAATTACTCAGAGCATTTCCGGCGGCGGCGGTGGATCAAGCAAGATCATGTATTTTATGCCCCTATTTATTATTTTTATTGGCTTTCAGCTTCCATCGGCTGTTATGATTTACATTCTTGTAGCCTCTGCATTTTCTGTTTTCCAGCAGTACTACGTTAAAAGAGAGCCAAATGAACCGGAGCAAGTCGCTGAGGAGGCTCAATAAAATATGGACTGGAACGAAAGTGTGAAAATAAAGGCTGAAACAGTTGATGAAGCAGTGGAAAAGGGGCTCGACAGACTCGGTATATCGAGGACAGAGGCTGAAATTGAGATAATGGATGAGGGCAGTTCTGGCTTTTTGGGCATCATTGGTAGCAGAGATGCTGAGGTAAATGTAACCTATATAAAGGGCCCCGAAATAATCGGGAGAGAGTTTCTGGAAAAAGTCCTTGCTGCCGGCAGTCTCGAGGTCGAAGTGGAATATCTGGAGGAAAAAAGCAGCAGTGATCAGGTTTATTTCAATTTAACTTCGGAGGATGAACTGGGCCTGGTCATAGGCCACAGGGGTGAAACCCTCGATGCGCTGCAGTATCTTACCTCCCTGGCTGTTAACAGAGAAACCGATGAATACTGCAGGGTGATGCTGGATGCAGAGGGATACAGGGAACGCCGCCGGGAAACTCTTGAGCGGCTGGCAGAGAAAATGAAGCGTCGGGCAATCCAGACCGGGCGCAAAGTCATGCTCGATCCCATGCCCCCTCATGAACGGCGCATTATACATCTTGCCTTAAAAGATGATTCTCGCGTTAAATCCTACAGCGAAGGAGATGAACCCTTTCGCAAAGTCCTTATAGAAACAACTGTAGAAGAAGAGGATGAAAGCTCTAATAATCGGGAGAGCAAAAGTGAAGAAAAGACCTCGCTCTCCGAAGGAAAATAGTCAGTGCTGCGCAATCTGATACTGCCTGAATTACCCAGCGGGGGAACCTGCTGGGTTTTTTGTTCGCATTATATCCAGCATTAATTAAGTGAGCTGAGGTGAAGGAAATGAACTCCACAGAAGGGTCTAAAAATACTGTGCTGCAGGAGGATACTATTGCCGCTATTGCCACACCTCCCGGCAGTGGGGGATTGGGCAAAGTGAGAATTAGCGGTGAAAAAGCCCTGCAGATAGGTGATAAAGTTTTTCAATCCCCCGGGGGAAAAAGCCTAATGGAGGCAGAAAAATATACAGTTCACTATGGGTTTATCAGGAATGATGAGGGAGAGAGAGTGGACGAAGTTCTGGCTCTGGTATTAAAGTCTCCTCATTCCTACACGGCCGAGGATACGGTTGAATTTGATTGTCATGGAGGGATGATGCCGCTAAATGGTGTGCTGGAGGCTGTTTTAGAGGCTGGGGCCCGCATGGCAGAGCCGGGAGAATTTACCCGGCGTGCCTTCTTAAATGGCCGCATTGATCTTGCTCAGGCTGAAGCGGTGGTTGATCTTATAAATTCCAAAACTGAAAAGAGCCGACAGATTGCAATGCAGCAGCTGCGGGGAAATCTTTCCGGTAGAATAGTCGAAATCAGGGAAGATATGATGGAACTTATGGTGCAGATGGAAGCAACCTGTGATTTCCCCGAAGATGAGATACCAGGTTTTGACAGCGGTGAGCTCGAGTATAGAATCAAAAGATTTCTTCCCCCCCTCCAGGAGTTGATCGAAAGCAGCCGCAGAGGACAGATTTACCGCGAGGGTATAGAGACTGTTATTGCTGGAAAACCCAATGTGGGCAAGTCAAGTCTGCTAAATACTCTTCTGGAGGAGGATAGGGCCATAGTGACCGAGGTGCCCGGCACCACAAGAGATGTGATTTCTGAATTTGTAAATCTCGAGGGCATACCACTTAAAATAACTGATACCGCGGGTATAAGGGCTCCCGAAGATAAGGTAGAAAAACTGGGTGTTGAACGCAGCCAGGATACCCTGGAGAGAGCCGATCTGGTGCTACTCATGCTCGATGTAAGCCAGGGGATCACATCGGCCGACAGGGAAATATATGAGAGGGTGCGCAATAAACCCCTGATTTTGCTCGTCAATAAGACCGATCTTCCCGCTTATCTGAGTGAGAATGAAGTGAGAGAAAATTTTCCAGATGTCCCCATTTTATTTATCTCTGTTGAGGAAAGAAAAGGTTTAAAAGATCTAAAAGAGGTTATAGTGGAGCAGATTTTTTCCGGTAATGTTAAGGGAGAATACGAATATACCGTCACCAGAATGCGCCACAGGCGAGCCCTAATAAAAGCCCTGGAGAGCATTGAGCAGATGCTTGAGGGCCTGCAGCAGGGCATTCCCGAGGATATGCTGGCAATTGATCTGCGCGAGGCCCTAAACCAGCTCGGGAAAATAACCGGCGAGACTGTGAGCGAAGATATTATGGAGAGAATATTTTCCGATTTCTGTGTGGGCAAATGACCTGAATTATAGTTTCCAAAATTTGACGATACCCAACGTGAGAGCTCCTCCCCGAGCTCATGCTCAGCCCGGCACATCGTGAGCCGGGGACACAATTTTTTGGCCCTGGACCTGACTCAGGCTTCGAAAAATTTAGAGTATCACTTCGCTTTATATTTTCAGATAAAAACAATCAGGTGACTATAGTTTTACAGAATGTATAGCATCCTGTAGCGCTTTTCACAATATAAGTTTGGTGAAAGTTTTGGTGAATAGTCTATTTTTTTTAAACCCGCCCTTAAATAGAAGCTTAAGAACTTCGAACTCATTACAGGAGGAGATAGAATATGAGCAGCAATTGCAGAGAGTATAACTCTACCCATTCCCGGGAATATGATGTTATCGTGGTTGGGGCCGGTCATGCCGGTTGCGAGGCTTCCCTGGCACCTGCGCGCATGGGTTTTAAAGTGCTCACTCTGACGGTCAATCTCGATCATATTGCATTTATGCCCTGCAATCCGTCGCTGGGAGGACCCGGAAAGGCCCACATTGCCCGGGAGGTCGATGCTCTGGGAGGGGAGATGGCCATAAATATGGATGCCACCATGACCCAGATACGCATGGTAAATACCAGCAAGGGTCCGGCTGTGCAGGCTCTGCGCGGGCAGGCAGACAAAGTGCGCTATCATGAGAGAATGAAGAGAGTTCTTGAGGAGCAGGATAATTTGGATTTGAAGCAGGATGTTGTAGTTGACCTGCTGGTGGAAGATGGCAGTGTGGCAGGTGTTATAACAAAGACGGGCCTGCTTTACAGGGGGAAAAAGGTCGTACTCACCACCGGCACATTTCTCAGAGCTCGAAATATTATCGGAGAGGCAACCTATGAGGCCGGGCCAAATCAGCAGTACCCCGCCCGTGAGCTTTCTGATTCCCTGGAAAAATTGGGCTTTAATCTTCTGCGTTTTATGACCACCACTCCGCCCCGTGTTCAGGGAAGCAGCGTGGATTTTTCTCCCATGCGCGAGCAGCCCGGTTCCCGGGAAAATCTCAGTTTTTCCTTTATGTCCGATGCTCCTCTCAGAGGAGAAAAACAGGACTCCTGCTACCTCACCCACACCTCAGAGGAAACCCATCAGGTGATCAGGGATAATCTGGACAGAGCCCCTCTCATATCGGGTGGAGTTGACGGGACTGGACCTCGTTACTGTCCTTCCATAGAGGATAAGGTGGTTGAATTTCCCGAAAAAGACAGCCATCAGCTGTTTTTGGAGCCCGAGGGGCGGGGAACTGATGAATTTTATATCTCCGGTCTTTTTACGGGGCTTCCTCTTGATGTGCAGGATGAGATGCTGCACACAATTGAGGGACTGGAGGAGGCGGAAATAATGAGACCGGGCTACGCCATAGAATACGATTGTGTAGCTTCCGGCCAATTTGATCTCACACTGGAAACCAGGCCGGTTGATGGACTTTATACTGCAGGACAGATAAATGGGACTTCCGGTTACGAGGAGGCCGCCGGTCAGGGATTGATAGCGGGCATAAATGCCTCCCTGTCCCTGGATGGTGAAAAACCCCTTATTTTGCAGCGCAACCAGGCCTATATTGGAGTGTTAATAGATGAACTTGTGACCAAAAACCCCCGTGAGCCCTACCGCATGCTGACTTCCAGGGCAGAATATCGCCTGCTTTTGAGGCAGGATAATGCCGATAAAAGACTTACACCCCTGGGAAGAGAGGCGGGGCTGGTCGATGAAAGGCGCTGGGAGAAATTTCAGCGCAAGCAGGAGTTGATAGAAGAGCTTGAGGAATATTTGAGCTCAACCAGGATTACTCCTACCGAAGATGTGGTTAAGGCTCTTAAGGAGTTAAACAGCGGAGGCCTTAAAGATGCTGCCACACTGGAGAGAATACTCCGCCGCCCCGAAATTTCCTATCGCGATCTGGATAAACTTGTCGATGATCTGCCTGATTATCCTGAAGATGTTATTGAACAGGTGGAAATTGCCAATAAATATCAGGGGTATATTGATCGACAGAGACAGCAGGTTAAGGAGTTTGAAAAAATGGAAAACAGACTTCTGCCTGAAGACATCGATTACAGTAATCTGGAAAATCTTCGCCGCGAAGCCCGGGAAAAGCTTAACAAAATCAGACCGCGGTCGCTGGGGCAGGCATCCAGAATTTCCGGAGTATCTCCGGCCGATATCTCTGCCCTGATGATTTATCTGGAGAGGGATAGGAAAAAATAGACATCCAGAAATGAGATGACAGGAGGGCGGATCATGGATGATATAATTAATGATTTAAATTATATAAATGAAGAAAAACTATTACGCCGTGGCTTAAAGAAAATGTCTTTTGCTCCCGAAGGCGAAAAATTGGAGAGGATAATTAAATTTCTGCACATTTTAACTGAGACCAATCAGAGGCAAAATCTGATAGGAACTGAAGAGAAGAGAGAAATAATAGTGCGTCATTTTTTTGACTGTCTGGCTCCTCTGCAGATTTTAAATCCTCGTCCCTCCTCTCCCTGGATGGATCTCGGGAGCGGGGCAGGGCTGCCCGGTATAATATGGAAGATCATGGAGAAAGATATTGACATATATCTTCTGGACTCCCGTCAGAGACGGGTGGATTTTTTGCGGTCTGCAGGAGAAAAACTAAATTTAAAGGGCTTATATCCCCTCTGTGAGCGGGCGGAAAAGCTTGGGAAAAATAAAGACTGGCGGGAAAAATTTGCTTTTGTGACGGCCAGGGCGGTTGCGGAGTTAAATGTCCTCCTGGAACTCTCCCTTCCGCTGATAAAGGTCGGAGGGACAGCCGGATTTTTTAAAGGTCCCCGCTATAAAAATGAATTAGACAGGGCCGGAGAAGCTCTCAAAATTTTGGGTGGCAGGCTGACTGAGGCAAAAAAGATTTCGGTGCCATTTCTGGATGCGGAGAGATATTTTCTTCTGGTGAAAAAAATCTCACCGGTTCCCGGACGTTTTCCCAGGGAGATTGGAGTGCCCGAAAAGAGACCCCTGTAGGCAGGAGAAAACCAGTCCATGTGGAATTATATTAGCGGTGAGTTGCTATCACTTTACAGCATTATTACATTCGAAACAGGCTATCCAAGTTTTGTTAAGTTCATTAATAAAGGGTGGGAGGATTGTTATCATGAAGGAGAATGAGGATAGAGCAGAGATAACAGCGATTGTTAATCAAAAGGGCGGAGTTGGTAAGAGCACGACTGCTGTCAACCTCGGCGCAGCCTTTGCCCGGGAAGACAGGCGCGTCCTGCTGATAGATATTGATCCTCAGGGAAATGCCACGAGCGGTCTGGGCCTGGACAAAGCAGAGTTAGATGAGAGCATATATTCCCTCCTGCTGGATGAGGCGGAGGTTTCCAGTGTTATACACAGGCTTTCCGAAGAGGATATGCATCTCATTCCCGCCAACATTGATCTTGCCGGCGCCCAGATTGAGCTTGTATCTCATATATCCCGGGAAAAAAGGCTTGAGCAGGCCCTGGAAGGTGAGCTTGGATCCTTTGATTATGCTATGATAGATTGCCCTCCTTCCCTTGGACTTTTAACTCTTAATGCATTAACAGCTGCTGACAATATCATTATTCCCATACAGTGTGAATACTATGCTCTGGAGGGATTGGGTCAGCTTTTGGACACAATTGAACTGGTGCGGAATAATTTAAATCCCTCCCTGGAGATTAAGGGCGTTCTTCTGACCATGTATGATGCCCGCACAAATCTTTCCGAGCAGGTTTCCAGAGAGGTTGAGGACTATTTTTCCCGGCAAATTTTTGATACGGTTATTCCCAGAAATGTAAGATTGAGCGAGGCACCCAGCTTCGGTCAATCTATTTTTAACTATGCACCCGATTCTCGCGGGGCCAAAGCTTATAGAGAGCTGGCACAGGAGGTGCTGGGAAATGAATGAAGAAAGTAAAAGCAGGCTGGGACGCGGCCTGGACGCTCTTCTGGGCGGCAGAGATGACACAGAGGGCGAACTCAGGCAGATAAATCTTGAGCGCATCGAGCCCAATCCCTATCAACCCCGGGAGGATATGGAAGACGAGGAGCTGAAAGAGCTTGCTGCATCCATCGAAGAAAATGGGGTACTTCAGCCGGTCATACTTACTCCTGCTTCTGAGTCTGAGGGTTACAGGCTGGTAGCTGGAGAGAGGCGCTGGCGAGCCGCCAGGCTGGCCGGACTTGAGACCATTCCGGCTGTAATAAGGGACATAGATAGAGAAGAGATGATGGAAGTTGCCCTTATAGAAAATATACATCGCGAGGATTTAAATCCTCTGGAGGAGGCCCGGGCCTATGAAGGCCTCCGGGAAGAGTTTGACATGACTCAGGCCGAACTTGCTTCCAGACTGGGCAGGAGTCGCTCAGCCATAAGCAACACACTGCGACTTCTTCAGCTGACTGAGGAAGTGCAGGAGCATGTTTCACGTGAAACATTGTCTGCAGGGCAGGCTCGAGCTCTGGCAGGGCTTTCATCGCCGGAGGATCAAATAAAAGCGGCAAAAAAAGTTATAGATCAGGATATGAGTGTTAGAGAGGCGGAAGAGCTGGCGGCGGAGATAAAGACTGAGAAAACAGATGCTGTAAAAGCCGGAGACTCAGAGGAGGATGTTTTGCAGGAGCTGGATAAATTGAGCGAAGAAATTGAAGAGGCTGAGAGAGCTGGAAGAGAAAAAGAAGATGAGGAACTGCTTTCCAGTCTGGAGGAAAAAGCTATCAAAAGACGTGTGCAGGAGCTGGAAGCAGAACTCAAAGAAATTTTCCAGGCTCCTCTGAGCCTGAGATCAGATGATCAGTCATGGCATCTCGAAGTTCAACTGGAAAAAATAGAAGAAATTGAAGATATTATTGCCAGGTTAAAAGATGACTGAGTTCTCATCTATTTTTAGATAAACAGGAAAGGCAAAATTTCTTCCAGGAAATAAACCCCGGAGATATGTTGGATGGCCGGGGATCATTTGATAATATTGAGGTGATAACTTGAATATAATTATTGTGGGCGGCGGGAAAATGGGTCGCTACCTTCTCAATGAATTCAAAAGAAAAGATCATGACATTACCCTGGTTGAATACAGCGCCAGCAAATGCGAAAAAATAGAGGAGAGATTTGAAGTTGAAACTGTTCAGGGTGATGGGGCTGAGCCGGAAGTGCTTAAGGAGGCCGGTGTAGAAACGGCGGATGTCCTGCTGGCTGTGACAAAGGATGATCAGGATAATCTCGTTATCTGTCAGCTGGCCGAGCGCCAGTTCGATGTTCCGCGCACCTTTACCACTGTTAATACTCCAGGCAATGAAAGGCTTTTTGACTGGCTAGGTGTTAACGTGGCGGTCAGCAGCGCCTCTGTTCTTGCTGCTCTGGTTGAGCAGGAGGTTAAAATGCAGGATTTAAAGGGGCTGCTTTCACAGAATCATGAGGAGCTTAAACTCTGCAGGGTAAGTGTGGAAGAGGGGTCAAAAGCCGAGGATAAAGCCTTAAAAGATCTGGAGCTGCCCATGGAAGTAGTCCTGGTTTCTATTCTCCGCGGGGACACCCCCCTGGTGCCCAGGGGCAACACTAAAATTTTTAACGGAGATATAATCATGTATCTTTCCCGCGAAAAACTGGTTGAGGAGGTAGAGGATGTTTTTACCTGCAGAAAGAATTAGAGCAGGAAGATGAGTAATGCTGGGGAAACTAGTATGTTTTCCCTGTTATATATTTTGAGATTCTATTTTTATTCAAGCTGGAAAAATTTCAAGTGGATAAGGTCTCATAACTACCAGCATAACAAAATTTAAGCCGGTTTCGATGCATTAATTTGACAGCCAGACAGAAGCTTAATGTAATATTTTTTATTAATTTACTATTGATAAAATATTATTCAATTGATATGATGTATAGTGGAGTAAGTTTAGATTGAACTTTAATCTATATGAAGCAGCTGGAAGCTTCATTCGACGCGAAGCCAGCATCTTCGATAAAAATTTAAATTTTTAATTTAGGTAAAGAGGTTCACGTGAACGGATTCTCATAGCTTACAATATCAATATGAAATATTCCGGATGAAATTCAGGAGAGAGCCCCACTCCGGGCGCCGAAGGTGCAAGGTTCCTCCAGGAACCGAAACTCTCAGGCTCCAGAATCCTGAATGGACGGATCTCTGGACAGTTAACCTGGACAGGGGGAGGCTTGTAGCCTCCCCCTTTTTTGCTGCCGGAATTATGCATTTTTTTCTGCACTGCTCTGGGCCTGCATAAAAAATTTACGGAGGTGAAATAAAATTAATAAGACACCCTTAAATCAGACTCATAAAGATCTGGATGCAAAAATGACTGATTTTGGCGGCTGGGAAATGCCTGTTGAATACGAGGGTATCATTGAGGAGCACAGTGCTGTGAGAGAAAATTGTGGTTTGTTTGACATCACCCACATGGGCGAAATATTTATTTCCGGTCCCGGCGCTGAAGCTTACGCTGATTATCTCCTCACAAACAAAATTGAGGGTATGGATATTGGCAGGGTAGTTTATTCTCCTATGTGCTATGAAGATGGTGGTGTGGTGGATGACCTTATGATATACCGCACCGGAGAAAAGGAATTTATGCTGGTGGTAAACGCTGCAAATACGGAAAAAGATCATGATTGGATCGAGAAAAATGCACCTGATAATGTTTCGATAGATAACGCCACTGAAGATTATGCGCTGCTGGCCCTGCAGGGTCCTGAAGCCCCAGAAGTGCTGCAGAAGGAAACCGACTGTAATCTCGATGAGATCTCCTATCTGGATTTTATAGAAGGCAGAGTTGCCGGGGTTAATATGATTATTTCTCGCACCGGTTATACGGGAGAAGACGGCTTTGAACTCTATTTTGATGCCCCTGATAAAGCTGAAAAGGTCTGGAATGCTCTAATGTCTGCCGGCGAAAAATTTGATATAGTGCCAGTAGGTCTGGGAGCCCGGGACACGCTGCGCCTGGAAAAGTGTCTTCCCCTCTACGGGCATGAGCTTTCTAAAGATATCCATCCTTTTGAGGCCAATATAGGATGGACAGTAAAACTTGACAAAGAAGATTTTATAGGCAAAGAAGCCCTTAAAAAGGGCAAAGAAGAGGGATATGAAAGAGAACTGGCAGGTTTTATAGTGACAGGCAGAGGCATTGCCAGGCATGGATACAGCATTGAGAAGGATGGAGTGGAAATAGGAGAGGTTTCCAGCGGTTCCTATTCGCCAACTCTCGAGGAAAATATCGGTCTGGGCTTCGTGAAGCCAGAGCATACAGAAGTGGGCACGGATATTGATATCATAGTCAGAAATAGGTCCGTGGCAGCGGAGATTGTTGAAATCCCATTTGTTTGATGTATTTGAAAAAGAGATCCAGATGGCTTTATTCAAACATTAAATTAATTAAAATCATTAAACTCATCAAATTCAAACTGGAGGGATAATTTATGGATTTAGAAGTAAGAGAGGACCTTTATTATACGGAAGATCACGAGTGGGTAAGGGTTGAAGACGGCACCGGCACCGCAGGACTGGCAGACTTTGCTCAAAATGAACTGGGTGATATTGTCTTTGTTGAAATGCCTCAGGAAGGCGATGAATTTGAACAGGGCGATGATTTTGCTGTAGTTGAATCGGTGAAAGCTGTGGCAGATATATATCTCCCGATGAGCGGAACCATAACGGAAGTAAATGAAGATCTGCTGGATCAGCCTGAGCTGGTCAATGACGATCCCTATGGAGAGGGCTGGTTTGTAAAGATAGAACTCGATGATAAAGATGAAGTGGACAATTTAATGGATGTAGAGAAATATAAGGAATATCTGGAAGAGGAGGAGTAATTAATGAGGTATATTTCCAATACTCCGGAAGAACAGGAGGAGATGCTCTCCGCAGTTAATGTGGAGGAAATTTCCGAGCTCTTTTCCATCATTCCCGATGAAGTAATGATGGATGAACCCCTTGAGCTTCCCGAAGGCATGTCCGAGATGGAACTTGTGGAAATGGTACAGGAAAAAGCCGATAGAAATGTCAGCCTGAATGAGGTGGACAGCTACCTGGGAGCGGGAGCCTATGATCACTTCCTGCCCTCCATTATAGATCACCTCGTTTTGCGACAGGAATTTTACACTGCCTACACCCCATATCAGGCCGAATTAAGCCAGGGAACGCTTCAGAGCATGTATGAATATCAGAGCATGATCTGTGAGCTTACCGGCATGGATGTTTCCAATGCTTCCCTGCTTGATGGAGGTTCAGCAGTTGGAGAAGCGGTGCTTATGGCTTCCAGATTGACCCGCAGCAATAAAGTTATAATGACGGAAACCATACATCCTTCCTACCGCGAGGTTGCCAGAACCTATGGTGAACCCAAAGATATCAAATTTGAGATGATTGCCCGGGAAAAAGGAGCTGCAGCTGATTTTGCCGGCCTGGAAGAAAAACTGGATGACGATACAGCGGCAGTTGTGGTTCAGTATCCCAATTTCTACGGTGCAATTGAAGACATGCAGGAGGTATCCCGTCTGGTTGATGAACACTCAGACGCCGAGTTGATTGTGATTGCCAATCCGATAGCACTCGGACTTCTCACCCCGCCAGGCGAATTTGGCGCTGATATCGTGGTGGGAGAAGGACAGCCTCTTGGCAACATGGTTAATTACGGCGGTCCATATCTGGGATATCTTGCAACAAGGGATGGCAGGAGCTATATCCGCAATATTCCCGGCAGGATGTCCGGCAAAACCACCGATGAAGATGGAAAAGAGGGCTTTGTAATGTTCATGCAGACCCGGGAACAGCATATTAAAAGGGAAAGGGCCACCTCCAATATATGCACAAATGAGAACCTGAATGCGCTTATGGCCACTATATACATGGCCGCTATGGGCAAGCAGGGACTGCGGGATGTTGCTCAGCACTGCTACCAAAAAACCCGCTACCTAAAGGATAAGCTGGAAGAAATTGATGGCCTTGAAGTAGTAAATGGAGATAATCATTTCCATGAATTCTGGTTAAAGACCGACAGACCGGCCCGTGAAATAGAGAAAGGTATGATTGAGAAGGGTATCCTTCCCGGCGTCGATCTGGGACAGTTTGGCGAAGTGGAAGGACTTCTGGTAAATGTAACCGAGAAGAAATTCCGGGAAGATCTGGACAACTATGTTTCCACCATGGAGGTGGTTCTTAATGCGTGAACCTCTGCTTAATGATTACAGCACCCCGGGAAGAAAGGGATATTCACTGCCGGAGATAGATGTTCCCCAGGTGGATCCAGAGGATTATCTGCCTGAATGGTCAGTGAGAGAGGAGCCTCCCGGCCTTCCAGAGGTAAGTGAAGTGGATGTAGTAAGACATTACACAAGCCTTTCAGAGATGAACTATGGTGTGGACTCCGGCATCTATCCGCTGGGAACCTGCACAATGAAATACAATCCAAAAGTCAACGAAGATATTGCCCGTATACCCGGTCTTGCTCTCCTTCATCCCTATCAGCCTGACAAGCACGTGCAGGGCTCTCTTTCTCTGCTTTACGAATTAAAAGAATTTCTGGCGGAGATCAGCGGACTTGATGAAGTCTGCCTGCAGCCTGCCTCCGGAGCTCACGGTGAGTATACCGGGCTTAGAGTAATCCAGGAATATCTGTATGATCAGGGTGAGGAGCAGAGAGATAAGGTAATCGTTCCTGATTCTGCTCACGGAACCAATCCCGCCAGTGCAGCTATGTGCGGAATGGAAGTAATAGAAATAGAATCAAACGAAAAAGGCATGGTAGATCCGGAAGAGCTGAGAGAGGCAGTAGATGAAGAAGTTGCCGCTCTTATGCTGACCAACCCCAATACTCTGGGTATATTTGAGCAGGATATATGTGAGATTGCCGATATAATTCACGATGCCGGCGGTCTGCTCTATTACGATGGAGCCAATATGAATGCTGTGCTGGGTTATGCAAAGCCGGGTGCCATGAACTTTGACGTTATGCACTACAATCTGCACAAGACATTCTCAACACCCCATGGAGGTGGAGGCCCCGGTTCCGGTACAATAGCGGTTAAAGACTTCCTCGAGCCCTATGTGCCCGGTCCCGTCCTCAAAAAAGATGGCGATGAATATTACTGGGAAGACGATCGCCCTAAAGCCTTCGGCAGAGTCCACGCCTTTCATGGTAATTACGGTGTAATGCTGAAGGCCTACGCATATATTCGCGGCCAGGGGGCAGAGGGCTTAAAAGAAATCACCGAAAACGCAGTTATCAATGCCAACTATCTAAAACATCATTTAAAAGAGGAATATGAACTCCCATATCCGGCCGGCAGTCTCCATGAATTTGTAATCTCCGGAAAGCAGCATAAAAAGAAATACGATGTCACCACTATGAATATAGCAAAGAGGCTTCTGGATTACGATCAATACGCTCCCACAGTTTACTTCCCGCTGATCGTTGATGAAGCTCTGATGATCGAGCCCACCGAAACGGAGAATATGGAATCTCTCAATCGCTTTATCGAAACCATGAACAAAATTTCCCGGGAAGCGCAGGAGGATCCGGAACTCGTCCAGAGCGCTCCTCACACCACTCATATAAGGAAATTGGATGAAGCCGGAGCCGCCCGCAATCCGGATCTGCGCTGGTAGTAACAGCATAGGATACGTTTTATGTGAAAATGTATCGTAGTTTTGCCCGGTGCTCCTCTCTTTCCTAAGAGGGGAGCACCTTTTTATATTTTTTCTCCTGTGATATAATGTCTACAGCAGAGCAAATAATTCTGGCTCTTCTTGTGTTTAATTATCTTTTTGTCAAAATTTGCTGAGCGAAGTCTATTTTGCAAATGCCTTATCTAATTATACCGGAAGATATAAGCACAGTGACAGTGATTTCAGGGGAAGGTGAAGATAAATTGCAAGAGGAAGAGTATCTGCAGAATGCCACTGTTAGTATTAAAGAGAGGTACGAGGAAGCTTCAAAAAAAGTTGATACCGGTGAGGAGGAAGAAGCAGAGGAGCTGCTGAATCGTATTTTACAGAGAGATGAATCTTTCGCCCCTGCCCTGAGCAAGCTAGCGGTGCTCCGGATACGTCAGGGAGAAAAGAAAGAGGCAAGCCACCTCCTGCAGAAAGCTCTGGATGTTGACCCGGAATTCCCCCCTGCTCTCAGCAATATGGGCAATTTGCTCATGGAAAAAGGGGAAAAGGAGAAGGCTGCTGATCTTTACGAGAAAGCCATAGAAGTTAATCCTGACTATGGCCCTGCCTACAATAATCTTGGAGTTATCAAAAGAAAAGAGGGCGAATACAAAGAATCGATAAAATACCTGAAAAAAGCCCGCAAAAAAGGGACGTTATCATTTAAGTCGAGCGAAAAGCCAATGTATAAAGATCCAGGCTGTATTCTGCCCGTGGTTATGCTTTTATCTCTTATTCTTCTGCTTTTATTTATATTTGCCTGATTTTTAAAATTTGTGGTTCATGCCTTCTTAATTCCATAAAGGAAGGGGTGCAAGCAGCGGTGTCATCCGATTTAAAACCAGGTGATATAGTAAAGATGAAAAAACCCCATCCCTGCGGTGCCAATTGCTGGGAGATCATTCGGATAGGTATGGATTTTAAAGCTCGCTGTTGTGAATGTGAAAGACTTATAGAAATGAAAAGGAGGAAATTTGAGAGGGCAGTGGTGGAAGTCCTCGAACGGGGGGATAATTAAATGGAACTGGGAATAGTGGGTCTGCCCAATGCCGGCAAATCAACTCTTTTTAACGCGCTTACAGAGGCGGGAGTGGAAGCTGATAGCTATCCCTTCTGCACTGTGGAGCCCAATCTGGGAGTGGTGGAGTTTGCAGATCACAGGCTTGAAGCTCTCTGTGAACACTATCAGCCTGATACCTGTCGGGGAGCTCCCATTAAATTTGTCGATATCGCCGGTCTTGTGAAGGGTGCCAGTCGGGGTGAGGGTCTTGGCAATGAATTTCTCTCTCATATAAGAGAAGTTGAAGCTATTATTCACGTTGTTAGATTATTTGAAAGCGAACACGTTTCCCATGTGGCTGAAAATATCGATCCCGTCAGAGATGTAGAGAATTTGGAGATGGAGCTTATTATTAAAGACCTGGAGACAATTTCCCGGCGCCGTGAAAAGACCGAGCCCATGCTGAAAACCGGAGAAAACAAATATCGCGAGGAGATTTCCTATCTGGACTATCTCCAGAAAGAGCTGGAAGCAGGTAAACCTGTGCGCCTTCTGGATATTTCAGAGAGCATGCAGGAGCTTGTGGATGAATTATTTTTACTTACTGATAAGCCCACCCTTTACGCTGCCAATCTCGGAGAGGAACAGCTGGCTGAAGACAGCGCCCCGGGCCTTGCAGAACTTGAGAATCTTGCGGAGGAACGGGGAGAAAAAGTCATCAAAATCTCCGCCGCATTCGAGAGAGAGCTGACGGATCTGGATTTAGAGGACAGGGAAATGTTTCTTGAAGATGTGGGCCTGGAGAAAAGAGGTGTAAAGACTCTTCACAGAGCCAGCTATGACCTTCTAAATTTGATAACATTTTATACAGTTACCGGCGGGGAAGAAGTGAGAGCAACGCCCATTCCCCGGGGTTTTACCGCTCCGGAGGCAGCGGGAAGGATCCACTCTGATATGCAGGAAAATTTCATTCGGGCCGAAGTAATAAGTTTTTCTCAGTGGCAGCAGATTAAAGATATGTCCAGGGCAAAGGAGGAGGGCATCCTCAGAACTGAGGGAAGCGATTACAGAGTGCAGGATGGCGACATATGCCACTTCAAATTTTAGCTCAGTTGTTTGCATGTTACTTATCTGGGTGCTATAATAAATGAGGTATGGAGTTAGACTTTTTGGCCATGGACCTGACTCGGACCTCAAAAAATTTCGAGTATTATTTCGCCTCATAGCTTTCGTTAAAGGGTTAGAGTAGCTATAGATTTGCAGCATATATATTGGCAGAACAAGGTTTTGGAGAGAACCAATATTTTTGTTTTTTTAGTTTTTTCTTCCATGCTCTATTCGCTTTGAATAGGGCCATCAGACCACGTGGAGGAGGTGAAAAATATGCCAGAGACTGTGCGTCAGTACGAAACTACATTTATTCTCAATCCCGAGCAATCTGAGGAAGGCCGGGAACGCTCGTTAAGCCGTATCAAAGAAGTTATTGAAAGTGAAGGCGGCGAGATCGAGGAGATTGATGAATGGGGCGAAAAAAGGCTCGCCTATGAGCTCGATAATTTTAACACCGGCTACTATGTAGTTATCGAGTTTTCCGGCACATCTGATGTTACAGATGCCCTGGAGCGCGAGTTCGGTCTCATTGGTGATGTATTGAGGTATCTTCTGGTCCGTAGAGACGAATAATTTATAATCGGTGGTGGTTTAAATGCTGAATAAAGTGGTACTTATCGGCAGGCTGGTTGAGGATCCCGAGCTCAGGTATACCAGCAGCGGCACCCCGGTGAGCAATTTCACCCTGGCTGTCGAACGAGATTTTACAAATCGCCAGGGAGAAACGGATACTGACTTCATTCCTATTGTTACGTGGAGAAAACTGGCGGAAACCTGCGCGCAGCATCTGGGTAAAGGCAGGATGGTCGCCGTCAGCGGCAGGCTGCAGATTCGAAAGAGCCAGAGCGAAGATAGAACTTATATAAATCCGGAAATTGTAGCCAGGGATGTTAAATTTTTGGACTGGCCGGAGGATGCCGATAGAGATATATCTCGCGAATCACAGGTTAAAGAACCGCAAAATCAGGGGCAAAAACAGGAAGCTTCTGAGACCAGCGAACCTTCCCCTGCGGCTGATATGCTCGATGACGATGACTTTGAAGTGCCATTTTGATATAAATGCGGTAATCTATTTTAGAAGGAGGGATATCTTATGGCCCGAGGAACAAATCAATCCTGTTATTTTTGTGCCAATGAAAGAGGTGTAGATTATAAAGATACAGGAACTTTAAATCGTTTTGTCAATGATCGAGGCAAAATAATTCCCCGCAGAATCACAGGTAACTGTGCTGTGCATCAGCGGGAACTAACTAAAGCAATAAAAAGATCGCGTCAGCTTGCTCTGCTTCCTTACGTTAAAGATTGATTTTGCAAAGATTGATTCCGGGGGCTCAAATCAGGCGGGGCGGGGCTCATCCCCGCTTTTCCCCATCTGTGGAAGGAGAATGTTTCACGTGAAACACTCCGGCTCAGGAAATGATAAAAAAAACGAAAATAATGATGATAGATTAGAAGGGGTGGGTGAGGAAGAACCGGAAACAGGACAGAAATCAGAGCCAGGATTTCAACCGGATAGGGATGAAAGCCGGCGGCTTTTTATTTTCTGTCTTCTGGCTGTGCTCGGTCTCTCTTTTTTGAATATGGTTCTGCCGGTATTTACCCTGGCTGTTGTCGTTATATGGCCGCTGCCGGTGGTCTATCTTGCCCTGCGCCAGGGAATGCGCCGGGCGGGCTTCATGATTGTAATTGCTGCTTTAATTAATGGCCTGGTATTTAACCCGCTTTTGAGCCTGGTTACAGTGGCAGGTTTTGGCTTTATCGGCTTTGTCATGGCTTCAGCGCTTCTGGAGAAGTTTCAAGCCCGGCGAATTTTGCTCATGACAGTGGCTGCGGCTGTTATTTCCAACCTTGTGCTTGCTTCGGTTTTGATTTTAGGCACTCCCCAGAGTCTTGAAGCGAGTTTGACCGACCTGATCAGAGAAGCTGCAGAGCCACTGATTGGAGAGGAATTATCTCCAATGCTGGAGATGCAGATGCGAATGATTGTTCAGCTTCTTCCTTCGATACTAATGATTTCCGGCATCGTAACCGGGATATTAAATTATTATTTTGTTCACTGGTTTCTCAAAATTAAAGACATTAATGTGCCGACCTATAAATCCGTGGCGAGGTGGCACTTTCCTGCCGGGATCGTTTCATTGGTGGTGGTCCTGGGACTTTTGTTCAGAGGTAATACAATTATGTTCAATCTGGCAGCCCTGGGGCTTTTTTCGGTCTTTTTGCAGGGGTTTGCCGCAGGCCTGTATTTTGTGCGAAAAAAAACGGGTTCCAGAATGTACGGGTGGCTTTATATCATGGCGGTAGTTTTGATACCTGTATTTCCCCTGCTGTTAATAGTTGCCGGGCTTCTCGATATATGGCTCGATTTTCGAAAAATAAAGTATACCCGTTGAATTTGACATTACACTCACATCAAACATATCTAAAAACATATCTAAGCTATTTTGATGTGAGTTCTTTATACCAAATTATTCCATGCAAAACCCTGAAAGTTGAAGTATTTTTGCTAGATGAGGGAAAGGAGGATATGCAGATGAAGATAATTCTTAAGGAAGACGTTGAGAATCTGGGTGAAGCTGGTGAAGTTGTTGAAGTAGCCGATGGTTATGGCCGCAACTACCTGATACCTCAGGGGATGGCTGAAATGGCCACAGAGGGTAAGGTTCAGCAGATAAAGGAAAGACAGAGGGCGATCAGAAAACAAAAGGCCGAAGAGAGAGAAGAGGCAGAAAAGATGGCAGAACAGCTGGCCGAGGAAACCTTTACAATTTCTGTGAGAGCCGGTGAACAGGACAGGCTCTTCGGTTCAGTAACAACTCAGGATATTGAAGAAACTCTTTCCGAAGCAGGTTACGAAATAGACAGACGCAATGTTGAGCTGGAGGATAATATTAAAGAGCTGGGTGAGTATGATGTGCCCATAAAGCTTTATAAAGATGTAAAAGGCGTGGTAACAATAAATGTTGTGCCCGAGAAAGAGACCGAGGAAGGTTGAGAAAAAAGTCTAAAGTTGAGAAAAAATTTAATATGAAGTAAACTTATAAAAAAATATATCGATTATGTAAATTAAAAAGATGTAAAGAAGAGAGTCACCGAAAATTTTTCATGAAGAGAGAGTTAGCGAAAAGAAAAAATTTTATAAAATAAAAGTTATGAAAATAAATAATGCCTTCCCCGGCTGGATGGCGAGCTAAAGTAAGGGGAAGGCTTTTTGTTTTGGCAGCTATTTTCAGCAGTCATATTAGTATATACTCCCTAAAAGCATTCTCATTATTGTTCATCCTTTCAAGTTTTATCTGGCGCATTCGTTTGCCCCAAAAATTAATTATATTCAGGATATATTCACGGATTATTTTTGATTATATGAGATTATATGGCGTCATCTCTTAACTGCTGAAACTTTCGCTCGCCTTTGCTGCCTCTGCGGTTTTCGCGGGTGGAAAGATACTCTTTTTGTACCTGGCCTAAGTTAAATGCTAACATGATTTTAACCTCCTTTTTCACCTTTTAATCTTGTTCTTTAAGGTTTTCCTCTCTTCAACTTCTGAATTCATTATACACCCTAAAATCAAAAATGTCAAGGGCAATATTAAAATATTTAATATTAATCTTAATAAATTTAAATATATGCTTTAATTAAATGAAAAAGCTGGGCTTTATTCTGGATATAATTTTAAAATATATGATATGATTATCTGAAAAGGCTCCTGCTGAAAACCGATGGGTTACTTAAATATTGCCAGGTGTGATATCTTCTGTTATAATGTGGACAGTCGTCTCCGCAAAAGTTAAAATGAGCTCAAATAGAAGCAATCAACTGAAGTGGTGAAAAATAAATGTTAAGGAGGCAGCAAAATGACGATACATATACTGGCCGGAGGGAGCAGCACCCGCATGGAGGGAGGAGATAAAGCGCAAATTGACTTCTATCAGGGGATGTCCATGCTCGAATTTTTGATAGAGAGATTTGCAGAAAAATTTGGTCGGAAAAATGTGAAGATAATTGCCCGAAAAAGGGAGAATTATTCCGACTATAATGTGGAAATCCTGGAGGACATATGCCGGGCCGGGCCCCTGGGAGGGATATATACCGGCCTAAAAAACGCTGACAGGGATTGCAATTTTTTTATGGCCTGCGACATGCCCTTTTTGCTTCCGGAGATGGCCCGGTGGATGCTCGAAAAATGCAGTGGAGATGTGCTAATTCCTGATAATGAGGAGGGGCTGATGGAGCCTCTGGCAGCCGTTTACTGCAGAAGCTGTATTCCGGCCATAGAGGCCCGGATTGAGACAGGGGAAAAACAGATAATTGCTTTTTTTAATGAGGTTAAAGTTGAAAGGGTCCCCCCGGAAAAAGTTCAGAAATTGTTTGGTGAACCGCATCTCTTTTACAATATCAACACCCGCAGCGAACTGCGCAGGGCGAGAGAAAAAGTCCTGCCGGACTATATCAACAGGAGGGATAATTTTGTCCGAGAAAAATGAGAAAGAAAGAAACATTCCAATTATATCAGTAGTGGGAAAGAGCGGCAGCGGCAAAACAACGTTTCTAGAAAAATTAATTGCCAGACTAAAGGAAAAGGGATACAGTGTGGGCACCGTAAAACACGATGTGCATGGCTTTGATATCGATAAACCGGGCAAGGATACCTGGAGACACAAGCAGGCAGGAGCAGATATGGTTTTGATCTCCTCGCCGGAGAAGCTGGCGCTCATTAAGGATGTAAACAGAGATCACAGATTGGATGAACTGCGCCAGCATTATATCGACGATGTGGATATTGTGCTTACCGAAGGTTATAAATCCGGCGATAAGCCCAAAATTGAAGTGTTTCGTCCCGGAATTCATGACAGCGAGCTCTGTGATGAAGGGGATGATCTTGTCACCACCGTGATAAATGAGGAAAATGAGGGGAATGAAGAGGATATATTTTCACCGGAGGAAATAGACAGGGTGGCCTCTCTTCTGGAGAAAAAATATATATCTAGCTCTTAAAGCTATTAAAGTCGGCCTCTGAAAGATGGCGCTGGTGGAAGTGTAATCGATTTGATAGATTCAAAGGTGTTAGATTAAGGCTGCAGCATACATGCTGGAAAATAAAAGGCTGGATGCATGCTGCAGGCGGGATGAGATCAGGCTTTATCCTCCATCTATCTCTTCCATCTCACTGTCTTTTCTGCTCTGCAGCAGATAATAAATCAGCCCGGAGGCAAACACAAGCCCGGCCAGCAAAAGCCAGCTTCGATGGTAATGTTCGAAGATATCGCCAAGATATCCAAACAGGATTGGCCCTATAACCACGCCAAGGCGCAGGAAAACCAGAGATACTCCTGAGGCCAGCCCGGTCTGCTCTGCTGTGGCCCTCTCGCTAACCACTGTAAAAAATAGTCCGCTCCAGCCAAGGGCCGATACTCCCAGAAGCAGGGAAACTGCAAGCATAAATAGAGGGTGGGATGAAAGCATATCGCCGCCAAAGGCATTTATGAGTTTTAGGCTCACTATTGCCACCATAATCAACATAAAGGCATTTTTTCTATCTCCCTTAAGGGGAACATCGCTTACCCAGCCCCAGAGAATGCGGCCGAAAATTCCGCCCAGCTGGGCCAGTCCGAGAGCAAATCCGGCCATCGCCTCTGAATATTGAAGATCTAGAGTTAAATATAGTGTGTAATGGGCGGGTATAGCTCCCACCGCCAGCCCAAAAACCAGTCCCAGACTGCAGGCCAGCATGAGCTGTTCGTTTTTTAATATGTTTTTAAACTGTGTCCAAAAGCCGGACCGGGTATTTTCTCCTGCATTATCTTCCGGGGCGGCAGTGCTGCCGTTTACATTGTACCGCCTTGAAACGATCAATCCGGTGATAATGCTCATTCCCCCGGCAAGTATGATTGCCGGGCGCCAGCCGAAAAACCCGGCCAGAATGGGCAGGAGAGTGGCTCCGGCAAAACCACCTACTCCGCTTCCGGAATGCATTATTCCCATAGATACCGCCCGGCGCGAGGGGGCAACCTCATACATTAAAGCTTTATTTACAGCCGGCGTGATTATGCTGAACCCCAGACCCGCCAGCAGGGCCAAAACCAATATCAGGGAATAAAAAGGGGCAAAACCGTGGAGGAGCATAATTACTCCCAGGCTCGAAACCCCAATTATGAGGCCTTTTCTGGAGCCAATTCTGTCTACAATGCCCCCGCTGAAAACCGCGATGATCGTTGCGGTGATAAAGAGCGAGGTGGAATATAGACCGGCCTGAGTTCTGCTTATTCCAAATTCGGATTGGATGAAAGGCATCAGGGACTGTATGCCCTGTATGCACAAAAAAGAAGCCATGTAGCCGCTTCCCAAAAGCAGTAAAAATTTAAGCTTCAGATCGCTTAATTTCTGTGTAAGTACGCTGAACATGTTTTAAATACGCTCCCTTCGTAAATTAATGCATCGATAAACATTATAACTAATTGCCGCCGGTTTGTCACATTGCGAGAAAAATAATATTTTGTTCTTCTCAACATCAGATTTTTCTCCCCACCAGCTATAGTTTCCTGTATATAGTATCTTTTCTCAACTGCGATTTTGGAGAAATCTTTATACCTCACTTTTCATTGGAGCAGCATATTGTTATAATCATAAATGCCATTAGAAACTGTGAAAATAAATTAGATTGAAAGGAGGAAGCTCCTCTGGGAGCGAATGCCATGATACAGGAAGAGAGATCAATCATATATCTCATCAGAGACGGCAGGATTGAGCTGGAAAAAGCTGTAGAACAGATCGACAAGGAGCAGGATGATCTCTATTTTCAGCTGGAAGAAATTATCAACAGGTTAAATGATATTGAGAGGGAGCTGGAGGAAAGAGAGGAAGAGCACAGCTTTGATGAGGCCGATGAAGAGGGTCCGGAAAGCTTTAGGGAAAGCAGGCAGCAGAGTTTTACGGAGGATGATTACTTTCAAAATATGTAAAATATATAAAAATAAGATACCCCGCCGGGTAGGCGGGGTAGCAGTAGGGGAGTTTTTTAACCGGTTAAGACCGGTATTTCATATATGATTATCTCTTAAATATTGCTGGTTTACAGTAATATATTTTACATTCAGAGCTAAAAATTTATGTTAAAATGTCTTATCTGACATTTTTTTTGTTTGTGTTTTTGTTTGTGCTAAAGTTTGACTTTCAGCTCAAATAGATAAAAATAATTGAAGCCGGCGTCCTTTCCGGGACACCGGCTGATTTCTAATTTGTTCGGGCTGTACTATTTTGCGGTGGTCTGTATTAATCGGGTTGTTCTACCTCATAGCCTGCCTCATCCCAGGCCATAAAGCCGCCTTCCAGATTTATAGGTTTATAGCCCATATCCTGAAGCAGCACCGCAGCGATAACCGAGCGTGCTCCGGATTGACATGCAACTATGAACTCCTCATCGGGGTCCTCCACGATATCTCCAATCCGGAAAAATAGCTGTCCGAAATTAACATATTGAGAATCAGGTATGTAGCCCTCTTCCCTTTCAGCGCCTGAGCGTACATCCAGAATGATGTATTCTTCTCCCATATCCAGATCCATTTGCAGCTCCATTACGCCCATTTCTCTTTCCAGCTCTTCCTCAAGCTCACCTACAAATTCCGGTCCCTCCAGGACTTCTGCGGAAACCGCGAAAGATAAAGACATGACCATGAGAGCAGCAATAGCCGGAACTAAAATTTTCTTTTTCATTTTAAAATACCCCCTCTTTCGATAGGAATTTTGTAATTTTAAATATGCAATTTTCAAATGTCCAATTTCTTCACATCATAAATCATTCAATATTATTTTCAAATCTCCTGCCTCAATAAAGAATGTTTGCGTATTCTAAAAATTATTTTTAAAACAAAATAAACTGACATAAATAAAATTCAGCCAATAATAACAGGTGAATACAGCTGCAGGCAGGATAATCCAGGCGGGTCCAGAATAAAATTGATCAGGACAGCATTAAACTTTACCCAATTTATGATCGGAGGTAAAATCATGGGATCTGAGGACGCAGAAGCACTGAACCTTATCTGTGCCGGCATCAATCACAGCAATATAAAGAGTGATGTGAGGCAGCTATTTCCTCTCAATGAAGAGGAAAGAAAAAATATCCTTGAAGATTTTATCCGCGAGCATAAAGGTGGCTGTCTTTTTCTTGCCACCTGTGATCGCTGTGAATTTTTCCTGACCTCTGTCTCCAGAGCCGGGGGGGAAAGGGCTGTAAAAAAAGCGAAAAACTATCTTGAAGATAAAGCGATGGATCCCCGGGAGTTTAATGAGGGTTTTAAGCTCCGTGAAAATTTTAATGCTGCGGAGCATCTATTTTCTATAGCCTGCGGCCTGGAATCCCGCAAAAAGGGGGAGGATGAGGTCCTTTCTCAGGTAAAAAAAGCATATAATAACTCGGTGGAATATGGCGGCTGCGATACCCTTTTACATGAGCTTTGCAGCCGGGCTCTGCGCGCCGGCAAGCGAGCAAGGACTGAGACAGATATAGGCTGTCAGCAGGACCAGGATTATCCCTCTGACTCCACCTCTGAAGAGGTGGAAAAAATTATTGATGATGAGCTAAAAGAATTTTTTCAATGGCGGCGGGAAAGAAAGGCCGTTCCTCTGATCAAAGCGCTTAAGAGGAAGGGGGAGGAGATAAAGAGCCAGGAATTGGAGGAAGGCATGGCCCGGCTAAAGCGCTTAAGGGATGGTGAGAAAAGGAGTTTTGAAGAGGAAGAGCGAGAGATAATTGCGGAGATGGCGGGTCAGATAGTAAAAAAGCTCCTTAATGATCCCATAGTGAATCTAAAAAGAGAAATGAGAGAAAGCGATAAAAGTGAGAAGCCTGTTAATAAAGTTAATAAATCAGATGATAATAACACAAAAAAAATAGGGTTGCAGGGCAAACTGCAGAAAAAAAATCAGACAGGAACGCAGGAAATGGTGAATATGCTGGCTGCACTCTTTGAACTTGACATTTGAGAGGTGAGGGGAGTTTAGAAGTGCTGGTTTTCTCTGGTGTTGATTGTCTTCCCCTCAATCCCTCTGGCGCTTTCCTCAATCTCGCATAATTTTTTCCACCCCGGAGGAATACTGTCCCGGTCGGGGTATTTCTTCCGGTGTATAATCGGGAAAGATTTCCTGAAGCTCCTCCATGAGCTCCTCCTCGGGTAATTCCTCAATTTTATCGAGAACTTCGAGCACGTCATCCAGCTGCTCCTGCGAAATTTTATTTTCCTTTTCAAGCCGGCTGTAAGTCCGGCATAAGGCGTAGAATACTTTTAAAGGCAGTCCTCCTCTATCCTTCATTGGGCATACTTCCTTCAATAGAGAGATTTTCAGGATCCACAAAGCAGATGTGATCATCATCAAACTGCAGCTTAAGGGAGCCGGTCTGTCCGGTTCTCTGCTTGGCCACAATTATATCTGTTTCCCCCACCGTTCCCTCCATTTCGGCCTTTTCTCTGGCGGCGGCGCTTGTCTGCTCATGCCTGTACAGGAAGATCACCCCATCGGCAATTTCCTCAATATTTCCGGAGTCCCTGAGATCTGAAAGCACGGGGCGCTGATCGGAGCGATTTTTATAGCTGCGGCTTATCTGGGAGATTAGTATAACCGGCAGCTCCAGCTCCGAGGCGAGGTTTCTCAGCTGCAAAACCACATTTCCGATGGCCCGGGCAGTGTTCTGCGGGGAGTCCTCGGGCAGCTGAATCATCTGCAGATAATCTATTACCACCAGTCCCAGCTCATCAAGACGGGCCTGAAACTTGCGGAGGCGGGCGCGAATCTGGGCAACGTTTAGTCCGCGCTCATCCGAGATCATCAGGGGATATTCGTGCAAATCGTTTAGAGCCCGGGATATACGCTGATCCTCCTCATCGTTTGTATGTCCCTGACTGTACTTCCAGGCGTTGACCTCAGCTTCCTGGATAATAAGTCTGTCCACGATTTCCGGGGCGGCCATCTCCAGGCTTATTATACCCACGGGAACATCGCGCTCCAGGACATTTTTTGCAATATTTAGAGCAAAGGCTGTCTTTCCCATGGAGGTGGAGGCAGCTATTACTGTAAGGTGTCCCTTTTTAAAGCCACCGATAATTCTATCCAGGGTCATAAAACCACTCTGAACGCCGGTATCAGCTCGATCATGGCGCCGATCGATATAGGAGTCATAGGAAGTTAGCAGAGCCTCTTCCATGGAAAATATATGCTGTTCGACATCGGCGGTTTCGCTGGTGGCCTCAAAGACAAGCTCCTGAGCCTTTGACTGGTATTCATCTATGGTGAGATCAGTTCTGCTGGCCAGGTTTTCCAGGCTTTCTGCAGTTTTGCGCAGGAGGCTGCGCTGATACTGGCGTTTAACCAGATCCATTGTAGGCTGAAGCTCATCCCGGGTGTTAAAGCCCGAGGAAAGCCGCTCGATGAGACCGTCGGGATCATCCACAAAATCCTCGTCCTGAAGCCTGACCAAAAGTTTGCTGCGAGAAATGGAACCGGTCTGCTGAAACTGTTCCAGCAGGTTTTCATAAATCAGGCGGGCCTGAGGATGCGAAAAATGTTTGGGTTGAATTTCATCCGCAGCCTGATCGATCTGGCCGGTAAACTGCAGCAGTATTCCCAGCAGCTGAAACTCCTGCTCGCTTCTGGTGCCCTGATCCAGTGGGGCGGCCGTCTGTTCTTGCTGTGCCATATTATGCGGCCGATATTAAGGCCTTTACCCCCTTTCATTCTGCGTTTAAAACCCGGTGAGTTTTATATTTTCCGGGAAACTAAGATGGATATATTAATTGCCATTGATCATATGGATTATTATTTTCTTGTTCTTCTCCACATCAGTTGTTGGAGGAAGCTATGAGGCTCCGCTCACAATGAAATTTTTCCTCTGCTTCAGTTTAGTTTTCGGCCATGGACCTGACTCAGGCTTCGAAAAATTTCGAGTATCACTTCACCTCATAGCTTCCTATAATAAGAGGTAAGCAGCTATCGCTTTAAAGGAATATGTCGTAAATTTCACCAACGATTATGGGGAAGAACATTATTTCAAAATAACTTCCCATCCCGTTTTATCGAGAATTTTCCCAGCTGAAATCCTCCCAGCCTGATTTTTCCTGGCGGTGGCCGGACTGGCCGGATTGACCGGACTGGAAGGAAGCCATATTTTTGCTGGCTGACTCCGCTTCCCTGCGGTTGCCACCGCTAACATGGCTGGCCTGCCCTCTCTTTTCAAGCTTCTTTCTCTGTCTCTGGCGGCGAGATTTTAGCACCCTCTCCGCCTCCCTGCGGGTGTCTGCTCCGGCTTCTTTAAGAGGTTCTATATAATTATTTTCTATATATTCCAGCGAAGGCCTGCCATCGCTTTTCTGTTTCACCGCTTTTTCTACTGCCAGTTTGGCCGCCCCCAGCGAAAGAGCCCGGGGCCCACTAATCCAGTTTTGCATGGTTTCCATCTGCACAGGATTTAACTGCCTGTAGCTTTTGATACCGTAAGTGCTTGCCAGCTCCCTGGTTTCGCGGTAGTTGCGATCATATTCCTTTAAATCCTCGCGGGTAAATATCTGTTTTTCGTACCAGTCTGAGACGATGGCCCGCAGATAGAGAGGGGCTCTCTCCCGGGTATTACCGGGATGATCCAGCCAGGTATTGAGGCGATTGAGCAGCTCTTTGAGCAGGTGGGGAGGAAAATCCTCGGTCCACTGATTTACCTCCTCCAAAATTTTATCAGAAATAATCTCATCTTCTTCCGAAAAATACTCCAGCAGCTGTCGTTCAAAATCCTCCTTATGTTCAAAGTCCTCTTTATGTATTTCTTCTTTGAATTTCCCCGCTTTTCTTTTCGGTCTGTCCGGACCGGTTTGGGGAAAAACCTCCCGGGGATTAAAATCCATCTCCAGAAGTATTCCGCTGGGATGTTCTTTTTCCCGGAGAGTAATTATGCCCCGGCGGCGAAGGAAATCCAGTCCCTCCTCCAGATCCTTTTCATTCTCCGGCAACAAATTTTTGAGCCTCTTCTTTCGTATGGTGCATCCATTTTCTCCCGCCCCTGTAGCAGCAAGATAGAGAAATATGCTGAGGCTGGCTCCAGGAAATTGAGCCAGAAAGCCCTCTTTGACGAGATCTGCCCCCAGCTCCAGCGATTCCCCACCGGGGGAGCGCCTGAAGGATGTGATTTTTTCCTGAAAATAAAAGTCATCAGCCATATGTAGACCCCCTACCGGAAAAGTGAAATCAAATTATATATCTTTCGTGGAAACTATGACTTTACAGCATATGTAATTTCTTTTCAAAGCACGGTTTTAGAGGAGAAATCTAAATTCATGATAAAAAGAAGGTAAATAAAATAAGGGCGCTAAAAATATCTATGCAAGCAACTTAAAAGCAATATAATTAAAAGCAATGTAAGTTAGCTAAAATGCAACCTGATATGACAAAATTGAAGCAATTATTATTAGGGCAGTGATTGATAGTAATGATTAATAGTGACGGAGTTATCCGGACGGCAAACCTTATTTCTGCGAAAGCAGCGCCAGAGGCGGTATTTCGAAATCTCAAAACGGAGGGCGAAGAAAAAACATCATGGGAGATGAGTGAAAATCAACCAATCAATTGAACTCAAAATTAAACTCAATTGAGCTCACACAAATAATAATTCTCCACTGAGGGGTAAATTCCTCCCGCCAGAAAGAAAAGTTTTGAGTCGAAAGAATTAATTTGAGTTGACGCCAGTCATCTAATTTGCTACCATTAATTTGTATTAAAAGAATACATCAAAATCACAGAAAAAGCAAGCAATTTTAGTCAGTAATACAGAAATAAGTATTTATTCGTATTTAAAGCAGAGAGAGGAGTGCACAGCGTGATTGAGAGGTATTGTCGGCCGCAAATGGAAAAAAATCTGGATCGACGAGCTTAAAGATATTTTCGATCTCGAAAGCTGCCTGGAGCGCGGGGATGAAATGTTTTGTCGGCCGGGGCTTGTTCTACAGCTATATGGGGGTTTAGAATTTCACAGCAAAGATTCTGGTTAAAAATCTGATAAGCAGGCTCAAGCAGGGAAAGGTGAAGAGGTAAAATCAAGAGAAAAAAGACAGCCGCAGAAGTCCTATCACTTCAGCATAAAATGCCAGTATTATTTTTCTGAAAATCAATTTGGAAGGCAGGGATATAAACATGGCCAGCACAGCAATTGTAGGATCTCAGTGGGGAGATGAAGGCAAGGGTAAGATAACCGACTGGATGGCCGGCTCGGCCGATGCGGTTGTGCGCTACGCCGGGGGAAATAATGCCGGTCACACCGTAATTACTGCAGGCGAAAAGTATGAGCTTCATCTGATCCCTTCGGGGATACTGCACGAGGAAAAGCAGTGTTTTATCGGCAGTGGAGTTGTTGTGGATCCCGGGGTTTTGCTTGAGGAGATGCAAAAGCTGCGCCAAAGAGGAGTCAGTCTGGACAATTTATATGTAAGCAGGCGGGCTCATCTCGTGCTGCCCGGCCACAGACGCCTAGACAATCTGGAGGAGGAAAGCAAGGGCGAGGATAAAATTGGCACCACCGGCAGGGGCATTGGCCCCGCCTACTCCGATAAGGCGGCCCGCAGGGGCATCAGAGTGGGAGATATGCTCTCCCGGGATAGACTTAAAGAGAGACTTAAGCCTCTGGTGGAGCATCACAATATGCTACTTTCGGATATTTACGGTGAAGATCCGCTGGATTACAGTCGGCTGGAGGAGCAGCTTTTAGAGCAGGGGGAGAAACTCAGCGGGAGAATGGATAACGTCGCATTGAGTCTCGAGAAGCTGCGCCGGCAGGGTAAGGATATAGTCTTTGAAGGAGCCCAGGGAACTCTTCTGGATATCGATTTTGGCACATATCCCTTTGTTACTTCCTCCCATCCCGGCAGCGGTGGCATCAGCAGCGGCAGCGGTTTTGGGCCCACCCATATCGATGAAGTTATAGGAGTGACCAAAGCCTACATAACCAGGGTGGGGCGGGGCCCGATGCCCACCGAACTCACAGGGAGCACAGGAGAAAAACTGCGGCAAAAAGGCGGTGAATTTGGAGTTACAACGGGTCGTCCTCGCCGCTGCGGCTGGCTGGATCTACCCGCTCTGCGACATGCCGTCATGGTTAACGGACTTACTTCTCTGGCTCTGAGCAAAATCGATGTCCTGAGCGGTTTTGAAACTGTGAAGTTATGCACCCATTATAGCTCTGGAGATGCCGGGGATGATAAGGTTAAGTATCTACCTGCCGACCTTCTCAACGGGGAGAAATTCACACCGGTTTATGAAGAGATACCGGGCTGGAGTGAGGATATAAAGGGCTGCAGACAGTATGATGAACTGCCTGATTCCTCCCAAAGGATGGTAAGTATGGTGGAGGAGGCAGCGGGTATTCCCGTAAGCATAGTCAGCACCGGCCCCGACCGCGATCACATCATTGATAGGAGGAGGAATAGATGAAAATACTCCTGCCGGGCAATGGCGTTCAGGAGGATGTCCTGGCCTGGAAGTTAGGCCGGGAAGAAAAAGTAAAAAAAGTTTATGCCCTGGCCGGAAATCCCGGGCTGGAGAAGAGGGCGGAGACACTGGATATATCTCCCGGAGAAGCGGAAGAGCTGGCTGATTTTGCCGGGACTCATGATGTAGATCTGACGCTGGCCGCCAGCCCCGGAGCATCGCAAGATGGTTTGCTGGATTTGCTGGCGGAGAGGGATCTGCCCGCCCTGGGGCCCGGGCGCCGGCCCCTGGAGCTTGAGGCCAGCATGGTCCAAAAAAAGAAATTTTTCCTCAGCAATAACATTCCCGCCGTGGATTGCGGCATATTTTCCCGCCCTGAAAATGTGGAGGAATACCTGCGGGAGGCCGATTATCCCCTGTGGATCCGCCGCGAAAACGGTGGATCTAACCATGGGAAAGAATCTCAGGACGGAGAGCCAGGTGGGGGGGAACGCATTTTTTCTGCCGGGCATCGCAAAGAGGCCCTGGATTTTCTGGAGAGGCTCTGGAGCGGGGAGAAAAAGGGTGATGATGAGTCCCGATCTAAAATAATCATCGAGGAGATTGCTGAGGGTGAGAGAGTTACTGTCTTTGCCCTCTGCGACGGTGAGAGGGCAGTCCCTCTATCCTCTGCCCGCCGACAGCGCCATGTTTTTGCCGGCGGAGAGGGGCCTGTTACCTCTGGCATGGGCTCCTTTTCTCCCCTGCCCTCCGTGTCTTTAGCGGAAGACAGGCAGATTTACGAAGAGGTTATGCTTCCCCTGGTTGAGGCTCTTAAACGGGAAGGATTGATCTGGCGCGGCTTTATCAGCGTGGAGATTATATTGAGCGAAAATGGGCCTCTGGTGCTGGATTTCTCGCCCTATCTTAGCTCCGCAGCAGTCCCCGCGGTCATCACAAGACTTGAGGATGATCTGGCTTCCCTGACCGCTGTGGCGGCCGAAGGCAGCCTTGATAGAAGAAGTATAGACTGGAGCAGAGATGCGGCCGTCTGCGTGATTTTAGCCGCCGGAGGCTTTCCCCTGTTTCCCCACACAGGAGAGCCGATAAAAGGCATAAAGAGGGCGGATGAGAGGGAAAATGTCCGCATTTTTCACATAAATACCCGCCGCCAGGAGGATAAACTCTTAACCGCTGGAGGTCAGGTGCTTGCTGTCACCGCCCTTGACTCCGGACATTTTGCCGCGGCCGATCGGGTTTACTCCGCTGTCGGGGACATTGACTTTCCCAATATGCATTATCGCCAGGACATAGGGACCGGGGCAGTTTTAAATATGGATGCTATGGATGCTACAGATGTTTCCGGGGAAGATCCTCTGGAGTTTGAAGGCGATGACGAAAATCATCTCCGGGGTCCCGGCCGGGGAAGAGATTATAGATCGCCTGAACAATAGAAATTGCAGTGATTTTTAGGCATCAAGTAATTTCTGCTGGTAAAGTAATTTTAATTTCGAGGAATCTATCGCTGGAAATCTACTCCTCCTCAAAAAGTGAGGCCGAAAGATATCTCTCTCCATAATCGGGAGCTACGGCCAGGATTTTGCTTTTTGGCTCCACTTCTCCTGACAGTATGTGTGCTGCTGTGAAGGCTGCTCCCGAAGATATTCCGCAGAGCAGACCCTCCTGCCGGGCCAGCTTTCTGGCTCCCACCTCTGCCTCTCTATCGCTTACAGTAATTATGTGGTCAATGAGATCAGTTTCCAGAATTTCCGGTATAAAACCGGCTCCGATGCCCTGGATGGAGTGTGACCCGATAACTTCGCCCCCTGATAGAACTGGAGAGAGGGACGGTTCTACTGCCACAATTTTTGTATCCGGGCTTTCCTCCTTCATCACCTGAGCTACACCGGTGATGGTCCCTCCCGTGCCCACTCCTGCCACAAAGAAGTCCAGATCCTGACCAAAATCATCCAGTATTTCCCGGGCGGTGGTTTCTCTGTGCACGGCCGGATTGGCCGGATTGGAAAACTGATCGGGCATATAAAATTTATCATTTTTTTCGACTAACTCCTCCGCCTTCTCTATCGCTCCGGGCATACCGTCCTCTCCTGGAGTGAGGATCAGCTCGGCTCCAAAGGCTTTGAGCAGCTGTCTTCTTTCCCGGCTCATGGAGTCAGGCATTGTCAAAATGACCCGGTATCCCCGGGAGGCCCCTATCATGGCCAGGCCTATGCCCGTGTTGCCGCTGGTGGGCTCGACTATGACGCCGTCGGGAGGCAAAAGGCCTTCATTTTCGGCCCGCTCGATCATGCTGAATGCTATGCGGTCTTTTACGCTGGAACCGGGGTTAAAAGCCTCGATTTTGAGATATATGTCCACTCCGGTATTCTCTGATTTCTCTTTCAAGTAGTAGTGGGGGGTTTTGCCAATAAGTTCGGTAACATCTTTTTTGATACTCATCAGTTTATGCCTCCTATACTTGAGTTTGGTTTTCGGCTCAAAAATAGTTCTTCTTCGCAAAAGCGCCTCCCTGAGCTTGCGCTCAGCCCGCCACATCTTAAGGTTAAGACACAATCTATTGACCGTGGACCTGATTCGGGATTCAAAAATTTTAAGTATCACTTCGCCCTATAGCCTTCCGGGACAAGCCTCCCGGGACAAAAAATAAAGCAGAGTAATACACTTTGCTTTTTAATCTATCCTTATTATAACTGACTCAATTTTAATGTCAAGCCTTCATATACTATCATATACTATGCGGGAGCACTTTTTGAGTTTTATAAGAGCTGTAAGGGCGCTTTTAAAATTATTGAGCAAACTTTTTGCGCCAGATTTACAAATCTATTCATCGATAATTTTGTCTTCGGCGGCTTTTGGAGGTTATCGGAAAAATCTCTTATAATTTAGGTCAATAGATGTTATTATATATACAGATGGAAAAAAAATTAGCAGATGATAGCAGGTGAACAGATAACGGCAACATAAAGTTATGATCGCTTTATTTTGCAGAAAGGAAGGTAATTTCATGTCTTTAAGGTGGAACATGGAAAAACGCGCCCGCGAAAGAGCTTTTTTTATTCTGATAGTGGCGATTTTACTTCTCTTTCTTCCACAGATGTTTTTGACATCAGGAGGGCGAGTTCAGGCTTTTGTAGCTGATGAATATATTTCCCGGTATGAGCGCATGGAGCAGCAGTTTCCCGGGGTTTTTTACATGGCCGGTCCCGAGCACTCCTCTAAAGTAGCATTGAGCTTTGATGATGGGCCTCTGCCCGGCAACACCCCGGACATTCTCGACATTCTCAATGAATACGATATTCCTGCCACCTTCTTTATGCTGGGACAGGAAGTAGAAGCCAGCCCATGGCTGGTGGAGAAGGTGGCCGAGCACGGACACGAAATAGGCAATCATTCCTTCACCCACCGGGATTTCACAAAGCTTGACCGGGAGACAATTTGGGAAGAAGAGATAAAACCAACCGGAGAGATGATAGAGGAGATCACCGGCGAGTATCCCACCCTCGTCCGCCCCCCTTATGGCAGCATCACCGGCGAACAGATGGAGAAGCTGGGTGAGAAAGGATATAAGGTGGTAAACTGGTCTGTAGACATCGGTGATTATGAGCTGGAAAACCAGCCTGAAATGCTTTTAGCCCGACTGCAGGTGCAGATGCACCCCGGTGCCATAATTTTACTTCATGATGGAGGTGGAGATCGCACCAATACCATTAAGATGCTGCCCGAGATGATAGAGATGCTTATGAAGGAAGGTTATGAATTTACTACCGTGGGAGAGTTGATTTCCCGCAGGGACCGGTAAATACAGCTCAGAGTCAAAAGCTTATAGAAATCTAATCGGTTTTATCCTCTGGCAATTATTTTAGATTAAGGGAGTGTATAAGGGATATTGCTGCGTTATCTGCTTTCACGCTTAAATCTGCCCTTTATATCCAATGCTGATGTTGAGGCAAAAGAACTGCACCTGAGTTTTGATAAGATTTCTTCGGGCATAAGAATATTGCATCTGACCGATTTTCATTTTCATCGAAAGGGGAGGCTGGAGAAAAAAGTAAAGAATATAGTGCGCTCTCTCACCTTCGATATAGCTCTTTTCACCGGGGATTATGTTGATAATCTTCATCACATAGATAGCTTTACCGAATATATCAAGAGCCTAAATTTTTCCTGCCCGGCTCTGGCGGTGCCAGGCAATCATGATTACCGCCGAAATCTATCGCTAATCCGCAGGTCTTTGGAGGAAGCAGGAATTACCTGCATGTATAATCAGCACCGCAGTTTTAAGCTCAGGGGAAATGATTTAAATATTATAGGTGTGGGCTGTCCCAGAATGGGACAGGACGATTTTATTCAGGCGGTTAAACATGCCGACCTCAGCGATAGTTTAAATATTGTTATTTCACATACATCAGATATTCTGCAGGAGATACAGCTGAGTCCTGTGAAAGAGGAGATAGACCTGGTTTTGGCGGGCGATACTCACGGGGGTCAGATTGATCTGCCGGTGGTGCGGCAGATATGCGATCTTATATACAGGCTGGAGTATACCCGGGGGTTGTTTCGCGTAAATGATCAGATCCTGTATGTCAATCGGGGACTGGGGACCAGCTTATTGCCCCTGCGCATTAACTGTCGCCCTGAGGTTGCTATCTTAGAGCTTGTTCCCGGTTAATCTGCCAGGGTTAGGCACTGACTTCGAAAGATTTCCGGTGACAATTGATTACAGAACTTTTTATTGCCTCTGGAGGTATTCGTTATGAATATAATAATAGCAGATAATTACGATCATTTAAGCAAAAAAGCAGCCGATGTGGTGGCCGGTCAGGTGCAGTTTAAGCCCGAAAGCGCTTTAGGACTCCCCACCGGCAGCACTCCTATGGGCATGTATGATGAACTGGTTCGCAGACATAAAGAGGAGAGTCTAAGTTTTGCCCGCGTTAAAACGTTCAATCTGGATGAGTATCTCGATATAGATCCCGAAAACCCGGGGAGTTTTAGCACTTACATGGAAGAAAACTTTTTTAACCATGTGGATATAGATCCAGAAAATGCTTACATACCCCATCCCTCTCCCGAAGATACCTCTGAAGAATGCCGGCGCTATGAGGAAAAAATTAAGGAGGCCGGGGGTATCGATCTGATAGTTTTGGGAGTGGGACAGAATGGTCATATAGCCTTTCTGGAACCCGCCGAAAAGCTACCGCTTGAGACGACGGTGATGAAACTGGCCGACCAGACAAGAACCGCCAGCCAGGGAAATTTTGCCAGTCGAAAAAATGTGCCCAAAAGAGGCATAACCATGGGGTTAAATACTATCCTCTCAGCTGAGAGGATTTTGCTCATAGCCAACGGAGAGAGCAAAGCAGCTGTTGTCGAGCAGATGATAGTGAGGGAGGTAACAACAAAGTTTCCTGTCTCCTTTTTGCACCTGCATGATGATGTTACGGTGATACTCGATCAGGAGGCGGCAAAAAACATCTAAATAGCTGTCCTGCATAAATTCGAATTATCATGATTATTATATAATAGTCTTCTATATAATAATCTTCGGCATATCGTGCATCCTGTAAATCAAGCGGCCGGTAAAATGACTTCTGGCAATGCAATCATGATATCAAATGAAATATGATGTTTAATTTAACACATTCATTTACGGGCATTTATAGCATTATATTACATCAATATAGTTTTCGAGGCCGCCCAACTTCTGGTCCGCAGGTTGATAGTCTTGAATTATAATTGCTCGGGAAGGATGAGATGACTTACCCTGCAAAAAAACATCTGTGCAAAATAGATGTTCGCAATACTCATGTTCAAGTTATCCACAGACTTATTAACAATCACTGATTGATTGTGGATAATCCCGTGGTTTGCGGCCTCTTAGCGCCCTTCTCGACAGGATTCCTCTTTTTTACAGCAGAACAAATATAATTTATCCACAGAAGTATATGTTTTCGGAAGGGCCTGCTTTCTTGTTGTCTCTCCAATTATATGTTATTATTATGACTAACAAACAGGTAATTTGTATTATATTTTGAAAACGATTACACCAGAGCAATCTATATTTGGGCAAAAAAAATCCTCTCTTTACTGTATATAGATGGCACTGTTATAGATGGTACTGTCTAACTGGGAAGATATAAAGCTTCGTTCACAGTGAAGTTTTTACTCTGCTTAAGCTTAGTTTCTCGCTATGGATCTGACTCAGAATTCGAAAAATTTTGAGTGTCATTTCGCTTTATATCTTCCGGCCCTTAGTATCATAATAGAGATCTTAATCGATATCCAGCAGCCAATAACAAGAAGAGCCATAAATTGAGCTGGTAGATCTTTTATATAATTATCTGAATATTTAGGCATGAGCTTCCTAAAAATTTCCTTTTGCAGAGGAGATGGTATAGATGATGGGATTGAGCGGCCTGCTCGTTATTGGTCTCATATTTTATGTCATCATACGTTACGGCACCGATGAGGACTTTGGCATACCGCTGCTCCGGCGCGAAAATGAGGAGGGGGGCGAGGATGCCTTCAGGGGCAGGCCCCATCCTCTGCACGAAAAATTTAGCTCCTCCATGAGCAGGGAGGAACTTTTTAAGCTGGGGAAAAGACGCTTTGAGGCCGGTTACCTTACTGAGGAAGAATGGGAACATTTTAAAGAGTATATGGAGGAGTGAGCCAAATTTGTTGAAGGAGGGGAAAAGGTTTGCAGGATTTAAAGCAGCGCGCTGGGGATATTAAAATCTGTACCCTGGGCAATATAAAAATTGTCAGTGGAGGAGATACATTTGTCGACAGCAGCGCAGGTATTCCCCGAAAATGGTCTCTGTTTTTAGTTCTCTATTTTCACGCTCATGAAACACTCTCAGTGCAGTATCTGATTGAAAAGATGGCCTTAGAACAAAATGAAGCTCCCGAACAATCTCTTCGCATGATGATCTATCGCCTGCGCCGGGATTTTTCCCATCTGGATAAGGAGGTTATCCTCACCGATAATGGCGGTTATACCTTTAACAGCGATTTGGATGTCTGGCTGGATGCAGCTCATTTTGAAAAGCTGAGAGAGGAAGGTGAGAAGGCCAGCGGAGAAGGCGTGCTTTCCCGGGAGACCGACTCCCTGAGAGAGGCCTTTGAGCTTTATAACGGGCCGTTTATGGCCGGAATTGAGGAAAATCTCTGGATATTGCAGCAGAGAAAGCGCTTTCGGGCGCAGTATATGGAAGTGGTGGAGAAATTAACGGATATCCTGGAGGAGCAGGAGGAGTATGAAAAGGCCGAGCAGATATTAAGCTCAGCGCTTAAGCACTGTCCTCTGGAGGGGGAGATACATGGGAGAATGATTGAGCTGGCCAGAGAGAGCGGCAATTATCGCCTGGCCAGGCAGAAGGCAGAGGAGTCCGTGGCATTTTTTCGCAAAAATGGTCTGCAGATTCCCGATGAGCTGCAAAAACATTTTGACTCCACCCGCTCTCCTCTTCAGAAACAGGATCCCGTTGAATTTTTCAGGCAGAGACAGGCTGCCAGAGATTCTGGCGTGGGGGAATGTGGACCTCTTACACTGTTTGAAATCTATTCAGCCCTGGAAAAAGCGGGGAAGGATGTGGAGGTTTTCAATTTTGAGATCGAGGGGAGGGGTTCAAGCAGCAAATTGAGGAAGGCCGGACAGATATTCTCGGAGGTTATGCAAAAAAGAAGCGATGAGATTTATGCCTACTGCCGCTGGGAGGAGGGCAATTATGTAGCTCTCGTATCCGGCGATGCTATTTCGGAGGAAAGAGATCCGGTGGCAATACTTAAAGATATAGAGGAAAAATTTGCGGATAGATCCAGCCTGGAAGACATCGCTATAAATGGCAGCAGGCGGAGTATATGACTCTTTTTTTCGTCTCATTTCTATTGTTATCTCTCGTGTTATGTATTACAGAAAGACCTGATATTATGATTAAGCAGAGTTAAAATTTGTTTTCAAAGGTGACTCAACACTTTATTGATAATAAGTATTCAAAAATTTTCTCATTGAAGGATATTGTTTGAAAAGTAATTGATGATTATGCAGGAAAAACAGTTAATAACCTTAAATTAACATAATACAGCATCTTTTTATGCTGAATGCAGAAAGATGATTTTAACACAGACAGAACAGGGCCCAGTCAGGGATTTAAAGCATTAATATAAACTGGCTTCTCGGGGGGGAGCTTATGGGGGCAGAATATGAGATTCTCACGTTTGGAAATTTTGAGCTCAAAAATGGCAGGGATATAATTACAGAAGGAGTCAATAAATACAGCAAGCGCTGGAAACTCCTGCAGTATCTCATTACATATAAAGACCGCAGGATCCCCAGGGACGAGCTGATCATGGAGATGCAGTTAAATAACAATACTGATCCTGAAGGCGCGCTTTCGGCGCTGGTATACAGGCTGCGCAGCTATCTCCGGGAGCTGCAGGATGAAGATATAAAATTTATTAAGACACGGGGCAGCGCCTATACCTTCAATGATGATCTGGATTACTGGCTCGATGCCGAGGAATTCAAAAAATTATGCTTTCGGGTTCAGGAAAATGCAGGTGAGGATGCTGACGGGATTATCAGAGATTTTTCCCGGGCAATAAGTCTCTATCAGGGAGATTATCTGGAGGAGGTCAGCACCGAGGAGTGGGTCTGGACTGCCCGCAATTATTACAGGGACATGCTGGTTACCACACTCCTGGATATAGATGAATTTTTGCGGGAGGAAAAAAAGCATAACAGGCTCTGGGAATTTTACGATCAGGTTCACCGCCTGGTTAAATTCGATGAAAGGCTGGTTATCGGGGGCATAGAGACTCTTATCGATGCAGGGCGAGAGGGTTTTGCCCGCCTGAAATACGAAGAGGCTGTGAATATGTTTGAAGAAAATGATTATGCCATTCCCAAAAAATTAAAGGAGCTGGGGGCCCGCCTGGACGGAAACAAGGAGCGGCGGGAAGATCCTTCCAGTCTGATTGCAGATTTAAAGGAGAGAGCTCAGGCCGAGGGCGCCTTCGTCTGCGAGCCCGACACATTTACCAGATTGTACGAGCTGGAAAAGAGAAGGGCCGAGCGGGATGTTCCTCCCCGCCATCTGGCTCATATCAGGCTTATAGGTGAAGCCTCCGAGGATGTTATGAAAGAACATGGGGATAATCTGATGGACATTCTTGAAGATCAGCTTCGGGCCGGGGATATAGTCTGCCGCTGGAATTCAAAGCATTTCATCGTGCTTCTGGCCAATATATCCCACGAGGATAGAGATAAGGTTGCCGAGCGTATAGAAAATTCTTTTGCCGCCTGCTGCAATCCGCCGGACTGGCTGGAGTTAAAGAGGCGATTTTTTGATGTATGACATGAAACGGATATAAAGACAGGGATGTAACTTTTAAAGGCCAAAATGAAGGAAAATAAATATTGTTAAAATGTTTAATTATCGCCGCCTTTCACCGCCTTTTGATAAGGCGGTTTTTTTAATTTCCTTAAAACGGAATTATAGCATATGTATTTTCACCCCTCATCCAGATTATCCCTATTAGGAACTATTTCTACAATGCATCATCGCAAAATCATCGAGATAATCGCTGCGTCATTAACATTTTCCATTTTGGGGGTTACAATGTAGACAGCAGATGATAGTAAAAAAGTAACATTTCTGTTTCCGGCGGAAAATAGTAAAAATGTTTTAGCTGGATATTGCTCTCAATCCGCTAGAATATGAATTGCATTTAAGTGAAATTGGCAGGCTTTTACACTCCGGGGAGTGAAATTCATGCAAAGCAAACCGCCATCATCCCTGCCTCCTGGCCTTGAAGGGTACAGGAAGAGTCAGGAGGAGCCGGGAGCTTACATATGTGATAGAGAGACATTTTTATACATATACGATCTGGAAAGAAGGAGAGCGGAGAGAGACTGGCACAATATCTACCTCTCCCGTCTGGTGCTGCAAAAGTCAAAAGAAAATGGCATAGACCTGGACTTAGCGGCAGAGAAGATGCTGGAAACAATTAGGCGGCGGGTCCGCCGCGGCGATGCAGTCTGCCGCTGGCAGGAGGAAGATTTTCTCCTGATGCTTTATGATCTAGAGGGAGAAGATGTAAAAAGAGTTGTGGAGA